>JABHYO010000163.1 GCA_018656865.1 Gammaproteobacteria bacterium
AACCACCAGCAGAACCAGAAGCAGCAGTACAGGGGTCAGATTCAGATCCTGCCAGTCGATTCTGGCCACTGAGGAACCAGGCGCGACAATCAGTAGCAGGGAGAAGAAAACACCGCCGAGGGCGATGATTTCTGGAAAAGTACGTGCTGTGAAGATCTCTTCGACAGCCCAGAAATCAAGCAGGATCTCCTGGGTCTGCAGGCCATATCCCAGAAAGACCAGTAGAAATACGCACCCTGTAATTCGAATATTGTTCACAAAAACATATATTTACAATGACCTACAGACATTATCTAGAAATAACATTACCTACTTTAGATAACCAAGTTCTCTTAACAGGGCGCCGATTTCCTTTTCCTGTTTGACCAGATAGCCATAGAACGCGTCTCCACTCAGCTGTAGTTCCGACCAGCCGTTTCGGCGCCTGATTTCCTGAAACTGTTCGGTCTTCGCCACCTGTTCAACGGTACTGATCATCTCCTGATAACGGGATTCCGGTAAACCTTTTGCAGCGAAAAAACCTCGCCAATTGCCGAACACCAGGTCGACATCCTGTTCTACAAGTGTGGGTATATCGTTCGCTTCCGGGATTCGGTTGGGGGCAGTGATACCGATGATGCGAATTTCCCCGGCACGGTGCATTTCCAGCATTTCCGATAGGCCGGAAGATAGCACCTGAGTCTCTGCGGTCAGGAGGCCAGCCATCGCCTTGCCACCACCATCATAAGGGACATAGACAACTCGTTTGGGGTCAGCCCCTGTCAGTTGCAGGGCCCGTGCGGCAATAAAGTGATCCGTTGAGCCTCTAACCGATCCTCCTGCAAATTTCACAGAGCGTGGATCCTGCCTGAAACGGGCTGCGAGGTCGCCGAATGTAGCGATTGGGGAGTCCTTTCGCACAGCAATGGCCGTGTAGTCTGCGATGACGGAGGCAATGACCTCAAGATCCCTGAATGATTGTGGAAAGATGCCCTGAAGAGAGCGAACGACGATCGGTGTAGAACTGATCAACAGGGTGTGCTGCTGTCTGGATGCCGTTTCAATAAGTTTGGCTATAGCACGACCGCCTCCGCCACCGGACAAATTCTCAAATCTAACATCCGTGACAAGCCCTGACTTGACCAGTGCTTCTCCAACACCTCTCGCTGTACCATCCCAGCCGCCGCCCGGTCCCGCGGGGATCAAAAAGTGAACCTTGTCCATCAGGACGGGTTCGGCACCACAGATTAGCGGGCTGAGACAGAACAGAATCAGCAACAGGCCATTTCGATGCAAGGTTAGCCTCTTAACTTTGTATAAGCCCAATCGAGCCAGGGCAACAGCGCTTCGATATCCTGCTGCTCGACAGTGCCGCCACCCCAGATCCTGAGACCGGGCGGGGCATCGCGATATCCGCCGATATCATAGGCAACAGCTTCAGTCTCAAGCTCGCTGGTTAGTGATTTTATCAGGGCGCGTTGTTCGTCTTCCGGCTTGTCAGCAAACCAGGGGTCTACGATTGACAGACAGATGGATGTGGATGAACGAGTGGCGGGGGTATCAGCCAGAAAATCGATCCAGTCAGTCTGCTCAACCCAGGTAGCGACAGTTTCAAGATTGGAAGTTGAACGGCCGATGAGGGCCTCCAGACCGCCGATTGAGTCAGCCCAGGCAAGGGCATCAAGTTGATCTTCAGCTGCCAGCAGGGAAGGGGTGTTGATGGTAGAGCCTTCGAACAGGTCAAGACCGAGCTTGCCTTTCTTAACCAAACGAAAAATCTTAGGTAGAGGCCACGGTGGTGTATAGGACTCAAGTCTTTCTACAGCCCGTGGAGACAGGGCCAGCATGCCGTGCGCGGCTTCACCGCCGAGGGCTTTCTGCCAGCTCCAGGTCACGACATCCAGTTTTGGCCAGTCAACATTCATAGCAAAAACTGCGGAGGTGGCGTCACAAAAGGTGAGCCCCTCACGATCTGCCGAGATCCAGTCTGCATTTTCCACGCGAACGCCAGAAGTCGTGCCATTCCAGGTGAAGACTACATCCCGATTGACTGAGTCGACCTCATTTAAATCCGGTAGTTCGCCGTAAGGCGCACTCAATTCCCTGACGTCGGTTAACTTTAGTTGAGACTTGATATCGGAGACCCAGCCGGCACCAAAACTTTCCCAACTGAGCACATCGACACCCCGTTCTCCAATCATGGTCCAGAGGGCTAACTCGAAAGCACCGGTATCTGATGCCGGAACGATAGCCAGCAGATAGTCGTCCGGAATCCCCAGGATTCTTTTGCTCTCAGAGATAACGCTGGCTAGTCGCCCTTTAGGGTGCTTGGCGCGATGTGACCGCCCCAGTGAGTCCGTGCTAAGAGCAGAAACATTCCAGCCCGGACGTTTGGATGTCGGGCCGGAGGAAAATTTGGGGTTGTCGGGTTTTTTACTGGGTCGATCGCTCATGGTTTTATCAAGGTATTAGGAAAGCGCGCAATTTGCGGATTTCACCGGTCTATGTCAAGTTTCTGTGCACTCTTCCTGCAGACAAAAATAAGTAATGGCACAGAAATCTGAGTACAGAGTCGCGGCACTCATGGCAATGGCCGCGATGTTCACGCTCGCGGGCTATGAGTTCATACGCTCCTCATCGACGGTTCTGTTCAAGAATGCTTACGGTGCTGAAAACCTGCCGCTAATTATGGCTGCAATGCCGGTTGTGGTATTCGCAGGTGTTGCGCTTTACGGCTGGGTATTGAGTCAGCTGGGTCCGAGAAGGACGCTGCTGGTTACTGCTCTGGGTTCAGCAATGGTGATCCTGGCTTGTTATCTCGTACTTTTAACGGGTTCCAAGTCGATTACACCCGTCCTGTTTCTCTTTAAGGAGTTCTACATTGTTCTGCTAATTGAGCAGTACTGGAGCTACATCAATTCTTCGTTGCATCAGGACACTGCTCGCAAGATTAACGGACCCATTACGGGAATTGCAGGAATTGGCGGTGCCATCGGTGGCTGGCTTGTGGGGTCTTCTGCGGAATTGGTCGGTACAGAGACCCTGGTGCTGTGTGCCGCTATCGCACTGTTGCCAGCGGCATGGCTGTCAAACCGCACCTACCAGGCTTTCGGCGAGCCCGAAGCACCACCGCAGGAAAAATCCCACGGCCATCTGGCGCTATCAGTTTTTCGGGAAAATCCGGTACTGATTAGTCTTATCGCGATCGTATTGTCTTCCCAGGTCATCGCCGCTGTTCTGGATTTCAAGTTTCAGGCATTGCTTTCGCTGGAGTTCGTCGGCCGACAGGACGAAGAAACGGCTTTCCAGGGCTGGTTCTGGGGCACGCTGAATACCTCGGTTCTGGTGCTACAGTTCATCGTTGCGCCGATTGTGCTGACTTTTTTGCCAAATCGGTTAGTTCATTTGATGATGCCGGCAATTCATCTGGTTGCTATTTCTCTGGCTGTGTATGAGCCAACGGTACTGACGGTAGGAACCGCATTCTTCCTTTTTAAAGCATTCGACTATTCGGTATTCAGAGCCGCCAAGGAAGTGCTCTACATCCCACTTGGATTCGATGCGAGATATCGCGCCAAGGAGGTGATCGACGTGTTTGGTTATCGAGCAGGCAAGGGCGGCTCCAGTATGGTTATCGTAATGCTTCAGAAAGCAGGTGTAGCGATGAGCAGCTACTATCTGGCGATAGGGTTTTCGATGGCGTTACTCTGGCTCGCGCTGGTTTTCCCATTGACGAAATCGAAACCGCCCGGGGGAGATCAGAATGGCGGGTAGCGTCCCCAGGCTTTTTCGGTTAGAAGTAGCTGGTGTAACAAAGGATTCCCAGGAATGAACCTCGAAAAAGTCATATTTGCCTTCACGATTATCCTTGCGCTGACAGTGAACTTCGGTTTTTTTATCGGCGAAATCGACAATCCTGCCCATCATCATGTGTACGAACTCTACGCTGCTATATTCGTCAACGCCGTTGCTACAATTCTTAAATTCGGCGACCGGTCTCATATCGGTGCGGTTTTGCTGGCAACCAGCCTCGTTGCTGTCATTCAGCTGGTTACCGCAGCCGGCGTCTGGGGTTATGCAGTCCACGTGGCTGAAATCGGCCTGACTTCGACGGTTATGGCCAGCATCGTTTCACTGTCAGGGGGCGCTGTCGTCGCTAACACCGTCTCAGTTGCACTGCTGACCGTCGAGATAGTCTTGCTGCGTCGCTGAGCATCGAATGAATAACGTCTTTTTCCTCATCCTTCGGCGGATGCGCGGTCCGTTGCTACTGCTGTCTGTCGTCTATGTCATCGCGACATTTGGTCTAACACTGATACCGGGTGTCGACGATCATGGCGATCCCTGGCGCATGGATTTCTTTCATGCCTTCTACTTCATTTCCTTCATGGGTACGACGACGGGTTTTGGCGAGATACCCTACGCTTTTACTGACGGTCAACGGATGTGGGCTCTTATCTTTATCTACATCACAGTGGCCACCTGGATTTACACAATCGGCGCCCTGATTAGCCTGCTTTCAAGTGATTTGCTGAAGAATGCATTGACGATCTACCAGGTTGACCGACAGGTCCGGCAGATCAGGGAACCATTTACACTTATTTGTGGCTATGGTGATTCTGGCAGCAAGCTGGTCTCCGCCATGCGACACAGGATGATGCGGACAACCGTCGTCGAAATCAGACAGGAACGTATCGATGCGTTAATGCTCGATGACACTGACATAAATGTACCAGGGCTATGCGGTGATGCCAGTGTGCCCGATAACCTGATGCTGGCGGGGATCACACATCCTAGCTGCCGCTTCATCGTCGCCCTGACCAACGACAATGCGGTCAATCTGCATATCGCCATCACCGCGAAAGTCATGAATCCGAAAGTCAGGGTTATCTGTAGGGCGGATTCGCACGAGATTGAAGCCAACATGGCATCTTTTGGTACTGACTACATCATCGACCCATTCGATTCCTTTGCGCGAGATCTGGGACTCGCTACCTACGCGCCCTATCAGTTTCTTCTCAGCCTGTGGTTGCACAGCGAACCTGGGGACGAACTGAACGATGCTCAAATCGTTCCCGAAGGTCGTTGGATTGTTTGCGGCTTTGGTCGATTTGGTCAGGCCATCCATGAAGAGATGGTGAGTCATGGTCTATCAGTGCAGGTCATTGAACCGGATGCCACGCGGGCAAACCTGCCCGCAGATACCATTATCGGTGATGGTACCGGGGAGGAAAAGTTGACACTGGCAGGCGTACAACAGGCCGTAGGTGTCATTGCCGGAACTGATGATGACTCTAACAATTTATCGATCATCGTCACCGCGAAGGATCTCAATCCAGATTTGTTCGTCATCGTCCGTCAGAACGAACACGCCAACCGAGCTTTGTTCCGAGCATCCCCTGCGGATGTCGCTATGGAACCAAGTGGAGTTATCGCCAGAAAAATTCGAACCATCCTGACCAATCACACGATCGATGAGTTTCTAAGCCTGGCCAGAGCCCGGGACGATCAATGGGCCCGCGCACTAACGCTGCGAATTCGTGACCTCGGTCATGAGATGATGCCGGAAACCTGGGAAGTTTTTGTCGACGAAAAAAATGCACCGGCGCTGGTCGATACTCTACGGCGCGGTGAGGAACTTCGCATCGGTCATCTTATGCAGGATTACACCGATAGAGAGCACACCTTGCCTGTCATTGCGCTCTTTCACGCAAACGACTCCGGCGCATTTTGTCTGCCGCCAATTCACACGCTATTGAAAGAGGGGGACAAGCTGCTGTTTCTGGGAGATGGCTTTGCCCAATGGAAGATGAAGTGGAGCCTGCAGAACGAATCGGCCCTCGAATATATCCTCACCGGCGAAGCCACACCACAAACCCTTGTCGGCAAATGGTTGGCTGCGAGGCTGGGCTAATCAGCGGGTCGCAGATGTAAGGCAACCGGTCTGTCTCCATCAGCTATCTCATTTAGCAGTCTGGCCAACCGCGTTGCAGCCTGTGCGATACGTTTGATGATGATGGGTTTGTTCTTCTCAAAGTATTCGGCGTTGATCGTGTCGCCACCTTCAATTTCGTTTCCGTCAATAGAAACGTAGGCATTCGATCTCGCCAGATCCAATGATTCATTCATCCACGCCACCACTGAGCCATTCGATGTTACATCGATGTTAGCGAGAAATAAGACACTGTCAGGATATCGAAGGTTCATTTTCTCCGGCATTTCGTAGTCCCAGAGAGCGTGTAGATTGGTTTTCTTTCCCAGCCAATTGACCCTGATTTTGTTCCCTCCCCAGTCACTGGCATTTCCGACGTGAAGCGGTTGGTGCAGGTCGCCGATATAGTGACCAAGAAACCTGAGAGCCGCAGCCTGCCTGGTTGCCGCACGATCTCCACTCGCTTCACCCGAAAGATAGCTGAGGGAACGCTGAATACCGATGGCTATACAGTCTGCTGCGGCACAGTCACGATTTAGATCTACGCGGATTGCATCGTCCGGCACGTTGATAAAATGATGCTCGTAGGTGCTCTTTCGCGTACCGTATTTGACCTTGTCGGGCCAGAGACAGGCATCGGGAAAGCTGAGCACACCTCCTTCCAGGTCGGCCGCGTTCTCCAACCATCTGTTGACCAGCTTGCGAGCTTGCGGCGTCAGCTTCTTTTCAGCGACGGCGCAGACGAGTTTGTGTGCTTCCCAGCCCCAGGCATGGGTTGCAGGACTGCCGGTTAGCAGAAACAGGGATAGCAGTACTAATCCAATCCGCGTACGACCGAAGAATCTCATGTCGGGGATCCATTGCCGTATGTTCGCCTGTTCCAACCGAAGGAGAGAGCGCCCATGAACAGATTTGAAGCAGCCGCAGCCATAAAGATTCCCTCCATACCGAATAGCCACTTGCCCAGGAAAGCGAGTGGAATGTACAGAATAAACATACGGATGATTGACATGATAGTCGACGAAATAGGTTTACCCAGGGAGTTGAATATCGCACTCGACATCATCAGTACCCCCCAGGCACCGTAGCTTATTGGTACCAGCTTTAGATAAATGACGGCGACCGCAATGACATCCGGGTTGTCGTCGAACATGGCTGCAATCGGATATCGAAGTAAATACAGAGCAACTGCAACAACGGCTCCCCAGGCTAGAGAATACTTGAACGACAGTAACATGGCGGCATCTGCCCGATCATATCGCTCCGCCCCCCAGTTCTGACCGACGAATGGCCCGATGCTGGCTGATAAGGCAAAAAGTGGAATGACAAACATTGCTTCGATGCGCGCTGCTATACCAAACCCGGCAACGGTTTCCTGGCTAAATCCGGCGAGAAGACTGACGACGATTGCCATCGAGATTGGTCCGATCAGATTTGTGGCTGTTGCAGGAATGCTGACAACCATTATTCGGCGCCAGGAGTTAAGGACTGCCTCAACTGAAAGGGCAGAATAGTTGAGCAGATGCTCACGATAGTGCAGCACCCACATAGTAATGCCAAAGAGGGCAACCCTGGCGATCAGGTTGGCCCAGGCAGCGCCCTGTAACCCAAGAGCGGGCAGCCCCAGAAGTCCAAAAATCAGAAAGGGTCCCAGAATCATTTGCAGAATGGCGCCGGACACCATGATGGTACCGGAAATGCTGGCGTCGCCCGTCGCTCTGAGTGCATTAGCACCGACACCCGGCACTGCCATGAATACGACAGAGAGGTAGTAGATCGACATGTAATCAATGATCAACGGCAGCGTAGTGTCATCTGCGCCAAGTACTGCAAACAGTGGTTCAATCGTTAACCAGCCGATGATGGAAACGATGATCATTACCAGGGCGACCAGGGAGATGCCGTCGCTCGCCAGCCTTTGAATCTGGGCATGATCACCACCGCCAACGGTACGTGCCAGCACCGATGACAGACCAATCGAGATACCGAGAGACAGGGACATCAGCGCGCCGGTTACGGCAAACGTGAAACTGTACGCTGCAAGTTCGTTGGTACCCACCTGTGCCAGAAAGAAGGCCTCTACGAGACCGGCCCCGATGTTTGCGGTAATACCCAAGATCATGGGTGCCGTCAGCCGAACTAGACCGTAGCTGACGGGGCCCTGTACCAGGCGGGCTTGCCTGTTTTCCGATGTTGTCATCCGATAGCGTTTATTCCGGGCCGCCTTCGGACGTGACCAATCTCTTCCAGATTGAAAGGTGATAGCTGGTAGACGAAGTAGTTGAGCCAGTTGCTGAACAAGAGATTGCCATGACTTTTCCAGGTCACAATGGGATCTTTCGCCGGGTTGTCGTCGGGGAAATAATTTTCAGGTATTTCGCTATCAACGCCAGCCTCGAGGTCTCGTTCGTACTCGTCCTTTAGACAGTCGGGTTCATACTCCGAATGACCCGTGACAAACAGGTGTCGGCCGTTCCTGTTAGCCCAGACATAGGCGCCGGCAATTTCCGAGTCTGCGATGATATCGATATCCGGCAGCTTTCTCAGGTCATCGATAGGTACTTCGGCATACCTGGAATGGGGCGCATCGAAAACGTCGTCGAAACCCCGGACAATAGGTGACAGCGGATTGACGAGACGATGCAGGTAGACACCGCTAATCTTTTTCGGCAGCACTCTCTTTTTGACGCCATAGAGATGGTACATGGCAGCCTGTACAGCCCAGCACAGAAATAGAACCGAGGTTACATTGGTTACTGTCCAGTCCATGATCTCGGTCATCTCATCCCAGAAGCTGACATCGGAAAAAGCGACCTGGCCGAGCGGTGCCCCGGTGATGATCATGCCGTCATATTTTTTATCCCGAACCTGACTGAAGCTCTTGTAGAAAGTATCCATATGCTCAATTGGCGTGTGCTTCGAAGGTCTGTCGTTGATACGAAGCAGATCTACATCCACCTGCAGGGGAGAGTTGGATAACATTCTCAGGATATGGATTTCAGTCTCGATTTTTTTCGGCATGAGATTAAGGAGAAGCACGCGGATGGGGCGAATGTCCTGGTGACTCGCTGTACTGTCAGCCATGCAGAAGATGTTCTCTCGGTTGAGAACTTCAAATGCGGGCAAATCATCCGGTATGTTCAGTGGCACTGACTTTTCCTCTGGGCAAAAAAAACCTACTCAGCTTATCGCTAAAGTAGGCCCTCTCTTTAGCTGTATTTTTAAGCGCCCGCAAGCTGATATCAAATCGGCGCTGAGGTGATTGTACCACTGGTGTCAGGTTGTGCCAAAGCTCTGGAAGATGGCTGTCATTGTGGGGTTGGTGAAGAATCACGAGATCCTTCACTAAGGTTCAGGATGACTTGTCCTATTGTCATTCTGAGCGCACCGGGGTCGCGCACGACCGAAGAATCTCGAGATCAGGACACTTCGCTTTCGCAACATCAGATTTGTGGTCGGGTACCACAAATCTTCGATGTTGCTTTCGCGGCAGATTTTCGGCGGAATCACCTTCGGCGATTCGGCCGAAAACTGCTAGGGCCAGTCCCTGTTCCCATACCCATCCTGCAGTCGCCGCATCCCATTCAGCCAGCGATCATAATCACCGGACTTTCTCTGCATATAGGTCAGCACTTCAGGATGTGGCAGAACCAGAAATTTTTCTTCCGCCAGGGTTTCTACAACAGAATCGCACAGCACTTCCGGTTCCATCATGCCATCGACACTGGCAACCCCATCGGGATTGTCAGCAGTCATCGCCGTTCTGACAGCCTGAGGACATAGGCAGTTAACTTTGATACCCCGGCTGCCATAGGTCACAGACAGCCATTCAGCGAAGCTGACGGCCGCGTGTTTTGTCACCGCATAGGGGGCAGAGCCAACCTGGGTGAGTAGACCGGCTGCAGAGGCGGTATTCAGAATGTAGCCGTCACCACGGGCGACCATCGCGGGTAACGCTGCACGGGCAGCATAGATGTGCGCCATGACATTGATTTCCCAGATTCGTTGCCAGTCTTCATTGGGTGTCTCGGGACCGCCGCCGGTACCAATACCAGCGTTGTTGCAGAGTAGATCGATCTGGCCGTAGTCGCTCTCTGCCGTTGAGATCAGATGCCTGACTTCATCTTCATTGGCGACATTAGTTGGTATCGCGTGGGCGCCTATTTCATCGGCGACCTCGTTCAACCCATCGGCATTGAGGTCGGCGATAACGATCTGCTTGGCACCTTCATCGGTAAATCTGCGGGCCATGGCTCGGCCGATGCCGCTGGCGCCACCGGTAATGACGATAACCTTGTCTTTGAGTTCCATTAACTTCTTCCTTAGTGGCTAATTCTCATTTAGTTTCTCTAATCGACTCGCGAATGATCTCAAATATCTGAGAGATTTCTTCTTCGCTGATGATCAGCGGTGGAGACAGAACAATCGCATCTCCAATGTTTCGAACCCAGGCGCCTTTCTCATAGCACTTTTGACCAACCTCAACACCACGTTGCATTGGGGCGCCTTCGCGGGGGCTGAGTTCGATGGCGCCGATCAGTGGCAGGGTGCGCACGTCGATGACATTCGGCTCTCCCTGAAGTGAGAGCGCTGACTCCATCCAGTGATCGCTAAGTGTTTGCGCACGGGAAAACAGCTGTTCTTCTTCGTAAATATCGAGTGTTGCCATCCCGGCAGCGCAGGCGACGGGATGACCTGAATAGGTATACCCGTGGCTCAATTCAACACCTGGCTCATCGATAGACATAAATGTGTTGTAGATTTCATCGGAGACAAACACACCGCCCATGGGAATCGTTGCGTTGGTAATCCCCTTGGCCGTGGTGATGATGTCGGGTATTACTCCAAACCTCTCGGCGGCTGATGCTGCACCGAGACGACCAAATGCCGTAATGACTTCATCGAATATCAGCAGTATGCCGTTGGCGGTACAGATGTCTCGCAGTCGCTGGAGGTAACCTTCCGGTGGCAGGATAACCCCGCCAGCGCCAGCAACCGGTTCGACAATAACCGCAGCAATATTCTCTGCGGCATGGAGGTCGACAAGCCGCAGTAGATCTTCCGCCAGTTCAGCACCGTGTGCAGGCAGTCCTCTGGAAAATGCATTTCGTTCAATGTCCAGGGTGTGACGAATATGATCGGTGCCGGGAAGTAGTTGACCGAAGTTCTGCCTATTCTTGACAAGACCACCGACGGAGATGCCGCCGAATCCCATCCCGTGGTAGGCCTTTTCACGACCAATCAGACGCTGCCGGGTGCCTTCACCTTTGTGCTGCTGGTAGGCGAGGGCGATCTTCAGTGCCGTGTCGACGGACTCGGAACCGGAGTTGGTAAAGAACACATGATTCAACGGGTCCGGGAAATGCTCGACAAGCCTCGACGCAAACCGAAATGCATGGGGGTGCCCGCTATTGAAGCTGTGGGCAAAGTCGAGTTCTTTTAACTGCTCAGCAATGGCGTCGTTGATCTTTTCGCGATAGTGACCAGCATTGACGCACCAGAGACCGGCAGAGACATCGAGCACTTCGTTCCCCTGGGAGTCTTTGTAATACATGCCGTTCGCACCGACGATAAATCGAGGATGTTTCTTGAATGAGCGTGAGGCGGTAAGCGGCATCCAGTAGCTATCAAGGTCACTGGGTACAATGTTGTGATCCATGGTTGCCATGGTGGTTTCCTCAAAGACCAAGCAGGCCTGATAACTCGGAAGGGTTGTTGATTATGTGTGTCGCGCCGCCATTTGCAAGCTCGTCTCTGTCTCGGAATCCCCACAGCACACCAACTCCTGTCATATCGCAGGCGCAAGCCGTTTTCATGTCTGTTGCGGTGTCGCCGACCATCCACAGGTCAGAGATATTGAGTTGAAATTCTGAAGCGATACTGAGGGCACCCGACGGATCCGGCTTGGCTTTTACCGTCTCTGAAAAACCCACAACCGCCTGAAAAACACCGGGGAAAAAGTAGTCACAGCACTGCCTGGTAAAAACCTCATCCTTGTTGGAGAGAACAGCGAGTGGCAGATGTGACAATTGCGCCAGAATTTCCGGTATACCAGCGAAGACGGTAGCCGACCGCCAGTTCGCCTGATAGTGCTGCTTAAACCCTTCCACACACTGATTGATATCTTCCAGCTGCTGTCTTGTTGGTGGCAGGGCGCGCATGGCAGCGACCCTCGCACCATTGCCAATAAAATGGCGGTAGGCATCGATGTCATGGGGCGGGCAGCTCATATCCGCGAGGGAGCTGTTAAATGCTTCAGCCAGGCTGCCGAGCGTATTCAGCAGCGTTCCATCCAGATCAAATAAAATTGCAGCTGCCATAGGGGTTAGTCCAGATATTCTTCGTAAAGGCGGTCCTGCTGAACCATGTCATTTCTGCCGACGTGCCGGCGAAGACGGCACAAATGATCTCGTTCTTTCGAGAACGGAATGTATTCGTTGTCGGTCTGGACCGGATCGGGATCGAGCAGTGCATAGTAGCCGAGCAACTGAAAGAGCAGGGAGTAGGACTGAAATTCAGCCCGATTAGTCATCAGCGCGATCTGTAGATCTTTACGCGGATCGTCCTGGAGATACATGACCTCGAGCGATGACAACAGAATATTGAGTTCCGTAACATCACTGTCGGCCTCTTCACCCCAGTGACTGGTCATGTCGTCAATTCGCGCGAGACTGGTGACCAGGGAGTGAATCTGAAAGAGCGGTGAAACACAGGTTGCCAGATGCATGTCTGAATCACCGGGTCCACCAAGCCGGATGCGCTGACTGCCGTGTTGAATGACGAGGGTGGCGTCTTCAATCTCGAGCAACCAGTCTTGAGGCGACACCAGGATAGATGGCAGAGAGGTCTGCTTCTCTTTCTCTGAGCCAAGGTTCAGGAGTAAAGGCGCGATCACTGTCACCGACTCCGGCCAGAGGGGGCAGCCAGCATGGGCTAGTTCTTTGACCAGGTTGAGCTTTTGCTGCCTGGTTACATCAGGCCCACCATATTCTGCAGGCCAGTCAACAGCAAACCATTGATTTTCGATCAATCCGGCAAGCCAGTTGTCATTGCTCGTTTGCCGATACTGATTCAGGAATGTTTCGAGGCCCTCAATCAAGGTTGTTCGTTCTCATCTATGTGAGGCTTGCCTTTAATGACGACGGTGCGAGCGATCTTGTCATGCCAGCCCTGTTTACGACGGTCAAAACCGATCCAGATAAATCCAAGGCCGAGGGGCAGCAGGCTGATGTAGTAGGCGAGATAGCGAATAATGTTCTGGGCGGTGCTGGGCGGGCCAAAGGATTTGGCATCGACTATGACGGACTTGAACAGCATTTTGCCAGGCGTCGCATTTTTGAATATCCAAAACAGGATAAAGATCGTACCCATCAGCAACAGATCAAAGCTCATTTGAGTCGTTAGTCGCTGCAGCAGTTCCATCAACTGTGCCTGATCGGACAGATCGTAGTCGCTTATTACCAGTTCACCCAGAACCCTGGCGACAACGGGTGCAAGGATGATCGAAGCGGCGGTACTGTCGATTAGAAAGGCGACAAATCTCGCCCAGAACCCAAGGTATTGAACGTCGTCATCCATCACCGTTATCCCTCTTCTGTAAAAGCAATTCTTTCGCCGCGTTGATTTTAGCGGCGAGATAGGTGGAGCCGCCGCGATCCGGGTGCATCTTCTGCATCAAACGTCGATGCGCCTGGACGATCTCTTTGTCGGTTGCTGATTCATCAAGCCCGAGTATATCCAGTGCCTGGCGTTCATCCATGCCGCCATCAGTGAGGGGTGGTGGCCGGGACTGCGCGCCGGACTGCCAGCCATCGTGTTCGCGGTCGAGATATGCCACGAGCAGATTGCAGGAATCCGCGTCATCCTGAATCTGGGTGAGGAGATCCCTGAGCTGATCCGCTTCAAGCTGTGACAGCTTTGCGTCTTTGAAGCTGCCAGCGAGTACGGTGCCATCCATCATGCCGGTATCGTGGAACAGCACCATATGAATGTACTTTGAGCTGATTTCGCTGGTTGAAGGTGCATTGGCACCCTGCGGCGAGGGCCCTATGCCCATATTGCGCAGGAACTTGAGCATGGCGGCAAACTGGGCCCCTCTCGTCACGAGGGCCATCAGCCTTGTCACGAACGGCAGAGCCGCGCCGATGACCGCTGCTACCGGATGCAGCCTGCCGGTCAGGCCGAGAAATAGCAGGCCCATGCCAAGCAGCGTTGCCATATATACGGCAAAGAACTGCTGAACCGATAGATTCTTTTTCGCCAGTATCCCGCGAAGGGCGACATACACCAGAAAGGCGACAACAAATATGACAATGAGACGGCTCAGGGTCTTACCTCAATCGCGCAATTGTCGGGTCAGTAGTGCAGGGGACCCCGACTTTGATTCAAAATTTTCCAGCGCACTTCGGCCACCTGTTGCAAAGACGGCAACGGCGGAGAGCAGATCTTTCAGTTGTGATGCACTGTTAAGATCGAATGGTGCAAAAGCACCGCCGGAAAGTTGTGCCATCTGCTTGAAGACTGATCTCACCCCCGGGTCGTGTCCTTCCTGAAACATAAAAAGCGGCAGGCCGAGCACGGCCAACTGCCCCGCAAGATTGCAGAGGTCATCAGGATTTTCTTCAATTGCATCACCAACGAAGACAACAGCTCGAATCCTGTTCTTCCGGTTTTCCGCGATGACGTGTTCCAAAACGCGTTTGATTTGCGTGTGCCCACCAAGACAGTTAACCGCAGTCATCTCAGCCAGCAGACTGTTGGCTGACTGGCACCACGCACCGGCCCTGAAGTGGTTAAAACCACCGTAATGACAGAGCTGTACGGCGAGACTGCCGGCATTGGCGGTGGCCTCAAACATCTGGGCCTGAAGATGGCAGGCATGATCCCAGGTGGGTCCTCTGCTGGCGGTAGCGTCCATCGCAAACAGCAGCCGGCTGACTTCCCCGTCAGTCTTTTTCGCTGGCGTGCGGGCTACTTTCGCCAGAAAATTGCTGACGTCGCTGCTCTTTTTCCTGGCACTAAGCGCTTTTTCTTGATCGTCTACCATGAATAATGAGGTTTACTGCATCAGATACGTTAAGTTTAACCTTTTAAGTCAGCACAGGGACCTGTAACACGTTGAATAAACTCGTTGTCGCGATATCCAGTAGTGCGCTCTTCGATCTGCGAGAAAGCGATCAGGTCTATCGGGAGGAGGGCGTGGCTGCCTATGCCCAGTACCAGATCGCCCGTGAAGATGACCCCCTGGCACCCGGCGATGCGTTTCATCTTGTGCGTAAACTGCTTCGCATTAATGAACTGCTGGATCAATTCGAACGGGTAGAGGTGATCCTGCTATCGAGAAACACGGCCGACACGGGACTTAGAGTCTTTAAGTCTATTGAACATCACGACCTGCCAATCCGCCGTGCTGCATTCACTGGCGGCGCGGTACCCTACAAGTACATGAGACCTTTTGGCTGCCACCTGTTTCTTTCGACCCACCAGCAGGATGTGATCGAGGCGCTGCAATCAGGCATGGCTTCAGCAAGTATTATCGGCGGACCCAGTGACCAAAGCCTCGATGAAACACTCCGTTTTGCCTTTGACGGTGACGCGGTACTCTTTTCAGACGAATCCGAACGCGTATACCAGGAAGAAGGACTGGATGAGTTTATAGAACAGGAACGTGCCGCAGCGAATGAACCATTAGTTGGCGGGCCTTTCAAACCTTTTCTGGCTGCGCTTCACTCGCTGCAGGAAGAGTTTGCCGGTGGGGACTGCCCCATACGGACAGCGCTGGTCACAGCGCGCTCCGCGCCGACCCACGAAAGGGTTGTCAAAACACTGCGGAGCTGGGGAATTCACCTGAATGAAAGTCTGTTCCTGGGTGGCATGCAGAAAGCGGAGTTCCTTGAAGCCTATAATGCAGATGTCTTTTTTGATGATCAGGCCGAACACTGCCGCCTCGCCAGCAGACTGGTACCAACTGGCCACGTGCCTCACGGCGTCACAAACGACTGAGTGTATGCATAAAAGTAATAGATGCTGGATATTGATATTCTATAAGTGTATAAGTTAACGACACTGATGTTGCCGGAAGACGCGCCAACGAATGAAACTGCAGCAACTGAGATACATCTGGGAAGTCGCCCACCATGAACTGAATGTGTCTGCGACGGCACAGAGTCTCTACACCTCCCAACCCGGAATCAGCAAACAAATCAGGCTGCTCGAAGACGAACTCGGCATCGAGATTTTTGCCCGTAGTGGCAAGCATCTGACTCACATCACCCCGGTCGGCAAGACCATCCTCGAGCAGGCGGGTGAAATACTGAAGAAGGTGGAAAGTATCAAGCAGGCCGCTCACGAATTTCGTGATGAGAAAACCGGCAGTCTTTCCATCGCCACGACCCACACCCAGGCACGCTATGCATTACCGGCCGTGATCGAATCCTTTATCGGCCAGTATCCTGATGTCGCCCTTCATATGCATCAGGGCAGTCCGGTTCAGATCGCAGAGCTTGCCGCCAATGGCGATGTGGATTTCGCCATCGCTACCGAAGGGTTGGAGCTATTCGGTGATCTCGTGATGTTGCCCTGTTACCGGTGGAATCGCTCCATCGTTGTGCCTAACAATCATCCCCTGGTGGCAAAAGAGCGTGTCACACTGCAGGACGTGGCGGCTCATCCGATTGTGACCTACGTCTTTGGTTTTACCGGACGCTCGAAGCTGGATGATGCATTTCAAAAAGAGGGGCTGGAACCAAGGGTGGTCTTCACCGCCACTGACGCCGACGTCATCAAGACCTATGTCAGACTGGGTCTGGGCATTGGCATCATCGCCGATATGGCCCACGACCAATTCGAGGACCCGGATCTGGTCGCGCTAGATGCCAGTCATCTGTTTGCGCCCAGCACGACGATGATCGGGTGTCGGCGCGGGACTTTTCTCAGGGGATTCATGTACGATTTTATTGAACTGTTTGCGCCGCATCTGAGCCGCGAACTTATTGATCAGGCGTTTGCGGCGGATAACCACGCTGAGGTCGACAAACTGTTTGAAGACGTGGCACTACCGCTTCGGTAACTTCCTGATTTAGCCGTTAATCGCGAGACAAAAGGATTTGTTATGCGCCTGAACCAAACTTATTGCGGAGAGGCGTTAGCGCCAGGCAATGTCTTCACCGACGTTCGCGGAGGTATGCCTCGTGCTTAAGTTTTTTGGCGTTACTTTTCTCTGTTTTTTCCGCTCTCTTTTTCTTCTTTCGCTCATTTTTCTCAGTTACGATCTTGATTGCCTCAAGCTTCGTTAGACTAGGATGTTTAGCGAGTAGCTCTTCGACCTTTCCATCAATCTTGGTCATTGTGAACCTCAAAAATTGTAAGTTCAGATATTACAGGTGTTTGCCTGCTGCCGGAATGGAAAGGTGCATAACACCTGTTTAAGCAGATCAGTGAGCTGGCGGGAATGTTGCGAATGCAATATTCATGATAGCTTGCTGTGGTCGGCGAAGTGACCGAAGGGAGTGTGGCGAAGTTCAACTGCATATTATGTGCCTCTCGGCTCGTTCTTAGATGGAATTTCACTACACTCCAAGTCAAGCTTGGCACACTTGGCAAAAAGCTCATCAAGGGCACCTCGATCATCGTCCGAAAACGTTAGCCTGGCCTCAAACAAGGCCCCCTCGTCTTTGAGTTTTCGATAATCACGGTCCTTCTCTGGGCCTGACCAAGTAGTTACTACACCATAGGCATCTGTACTCGGCTGATTACCATTTCGCTTATGTTCTCTACCTTCGATTCTGGTGAACCTGAACTCTCTGGTCTCCATCACACTTCCAAGCTGTATTTTACCAGTCCGACCTTCGGATGCGTGCATCATGTAAAACCGCCCATACGTAGGCTGATCCACGAACTAGATTGCTGATCTGCCCAGGGCCATCCATGGGGGTATGCTCCAATGCTTTTTCGAAATTTGTTTTTGCGATCTTGTACTTAGTGCGGCTCGGAAGGAATATATCCCCACTGATTTCATACCTGAAGGGCAAACCTCGTTTCGTTTCGAAATCATGCCCTTCTAACTTTCTAATACGTGCCCAAACAGTATCAATATTCATTTATTCGCGTATCGCAATGGCACATAACACCCAGCTAAGAGGCTTACTACGTCCGAGTGGCGAAGCCACGGCTTCAACCAATAGTATGGACTCCCCGTACCATAGGTATTCCCGGCATCTAAAGTGCCAATAACAAGCTCGGTATCTAGGGAGTCCATCTATGCATGCTACTACTATCGCTGTTGATCTCGCAAAGTCCGTTTTCCAAGT
>JABHYO010000181.1 GCA_018656865.1 Gammaproteobacteria bacterium
GACATCCCTGTGATTTGACGCAATCAATGCAACATCAATGGGCAACTCGCCCTGGTTCTGGCGATACATTAGATCAATGAGGCAATGATCATGCTTCGACACGAGAATTAGCACACGGGACTTCTCGGCACAGTCCCAGATTTGCCAATTCATACCCGCATCCGCCGCAATCGACTCGAAGGATTCGTTCAGCGCCTTCAGTTCGACTTTGCCTTCGAAGTGAATCCGCATAAAAAAAGTATCGCCTTCCGGATCGCGAAATTGGTCGCTATCAAGAATGTTACAGTCACTGTCATAGAGCCAGCCAGAGACGCTTCTTACCAGGCCTGGTCGGTCCGCGCATGACAGGTTGACAATGAATTCCATAACTTCAGTTCGCGTTAGCAGTGAGAAAAGGACCGTCGACACATAGACGCCGCCCATCGGGTGCATGACAGGCGCCGCAAATTCCGACCCCACACTTGGTCAGGTAATCAATAGCAGAGAAAATACGATCGTTTTCCGCGAATTTTTGTTGGACTTCGACCGCTGCGTGCACCATGGGTCCAGGTCCGCAATTGTAAAAGACCAGTTTTTTCAGTTCCTTAGCAGGCAATGTCTCCAGCCATTCCTCAAGGAGCGACGTTACCACTCCATTAAACCCCTCACTCCCATCGTCAGTGGCGATATGAGTTGATGCAATTGCAGCGCATTTATCCTTGAAGTAAAGACGCTCACTAGTTCTCGCCCCCACAAAAATCTCGGCATCACCAAAATCCCTCGCAATCTGGTAAACCGCAGCAAGACCAGTGCCACCGGCAACGGCAACAATCTTCGAACCATCAGGGGGGCTGACCTTCACACCATGCGGCCCTCTGACATAGACCGTCGTTCCAGCTTCAAGCCGAAGTAATTCGTGGGTAAAAACTCCGACATCGATAACCACCAGCGAAAACGGATCGTCTGTCAGTGCGGAGAAAGGTTTTTCGCCGAGACCTGGGACCCAGGCGTAGATAAATTCTCCCGCCTGAATATCGAGCTTTCGGTCGAATCTCAGAATCGCAATATCCTCACACACCTGTTCGATATCGACTAGCGTGTATGGCCGGAAGCTCATATCGACCGCACCCGTATGTACCGGTAACGCCGTACCCCTTTCGAATGCCTGCTGCATCTCAGCAAAAAAGCTGACAATTTCATCTGAATTCAATCCCGTCAGCGTGGAACCAATGCCATAGACGCTGGCCCCCTCATGACGAAATGCCCTGACATCCTCCACCGTCGTGATACCGCCACAACCAATTAGCGGTACGTCGACAGCTTCACGAATTTCTTTTATGCACTTCAGTGCTATCGGCAGAACGCCCCGACCCGACATGCCGCCAACCTTGTTCGTCAGCACCGGTTGACCGTGAGAAGTGTAATAAGCGGGACCTACCGTATTGATAGCACACAACCCATCGGCACCACCCTCTACAGCAGCACTGGCGATTTCGCCGATATTGGGAACATTAGGTGTCAGCTTGGGAATGACCGGAATGTCTACAGCGGCTTTCACTGCAGCGGTGATCTCTCTAACCAGGTCAGCGTCCTGCCCCATATCCATGCCATAACCACTGGCATGAGGACAGGAAAGGTTGAGTTCGAGTCCATCTGAGTGGGGGGCCAGAAGCTTCGCGACAGCGACAATTTCTTCGATACTGCCACCAAAGATCGAGGTCAGCAGAAATCGATCATCTGGCACATCAAGTGCCGCCAACTGTTTCGCCGCAACTTCGGCACCCGGGTTGGTCAACCCCACTGCGTTCATGAAACAACCCGGCGCATATTGGGTCATGATCGGCTCACGATTACCTGACCGAGGTACCGGGCCGATACTCTTGGTCGTCATCACGCCAACCTGAGGTACGCTATCAAAGAGTCGCTGAATAATCGGCGCCGCAGTCGCAACAATACCTGACGGAATAGTAAATGGGCCGGAAATTGTTTTACCAAGAAACTCGTACTTCAATCTGATTCCGCCCCGTTTCGTACCCGGCGCGTATCATACCAGCCGGGAAGAAAATCGCATATTTCCAACCGCTTATACCGCAATAACCGCCCCTTATACTCACACACGGATTAGCTTGCCTCACCTATCTCATCCAGATATCGTGTGGCGCCGTATATAAGACCAACTAGGTGAATCGATGAGGCTTCTGCTTCTTTCCATGATTCTGCTGATTCACGCTTGTGACGGGGGAACGGTCCCCGATAGCAAACCAGCTACCAACGCCTCAACAACGACAATCGAACCGGAATCACCGAGCGCTGAACCTGTTAACGGCAAGAGTGCCTACTTTGGCGATCTGCATGTTCACACAATGTATTCATTCGATGCGTTCATCTTTGGGACAACCGCTTCACCGGATGACGCATACGAATTTGCCAAGGGCGATGCAATCGAGCACCCGGGTGGTTTCGATATGCAACTTCGAGCACCGCTCGATTTTTACGGCGTCACTGATCACGCCTTTTATCTGGGCAGTATTCGCGCCATGACAGATCCTTCAACATCACTTTCGAAACACGATCTCGCTACGGGCATGCATGACCTCGACACCGCTGCGAAACGACGGTCCCAATTCCAGCGAATTGGTGAGTTCCTTCGAACCGAGCGCCGCATGGAATTGCTGGATCAGGATGTTTTTCACGACGCCTGGGAAGATATCAAGGCGGCGGCCAACCGGCATAATGACCCGGGAAACTTCACGGCCTTTATTGCCTACGAGTACACATCTTCAAGTGGAATCCAGGAAAACCTGCACCGAAATGTGATTTTCGAGGGTGACAGGGGACCGGACTTCCCCATGTCCCGAATCGATTCCAGCAACCCGGAGGATCTCTGGCGCTGGATGGACGACCTAAGAGACCAGGGCATGGAGGCAATGGCAATCCCACACAACTCGAACGCTTCCAATGGCATGATGTTTAACCTGGTTGACTTCACCGGTAACCCGTTGGATGCCGCCTACGCCGATCTGCGCATGCGTAACGAACCGCTGGTTGAAATATCTCAGGTTAAGGGCACATCGGATACCCACCCGGCCCTTTCCCCGAACGATGAGTGGGCGGACTTCGAGATCATGTCTCTAAGAGTCGCTTCTGAACTCACTAGCAAGCCTGAGGGCAGCTATGTTCGTGAAGCCCTGATGAACGGCCTGGAGTTTCAACAGAAGAAAGGGTTCAACCCATTCAAGTTCGGTATTATCGCCGCGAGTGACACACACAATGCCACCTACGCCGGTGATGAGGACAACTATTGGAGCAAGGTCGGTTTGCTCGATGACGAACCTGTCGAGCGTGGTTCTGTACCGATGCCGGAACCCCGGGAAGATGGCAACGTCTATGCCAAGACTTACTTCGACCAATGGAGTGCCGCCGGTCTAACAGGTGTCTGGGCTGAAGAAAACACCCGCACTTCCATCTATTCCGCCTTCCGTCGCAAGGAAACCTTCGGCACATCCGGACCTCGTATCAAGGTCCGATTCTTCGCTGGTGCCGATATGCCTGCCCTGGAGACTGACGACATTTTCAGAGAAGCAGCCAAATCAGGTGTCCCCATGGGGGGTGAGCTAACCAGCGAGGGCGACGCTTCTCCCGAGTTTCTGATCTGGGCATCGAGAGACGTATACAGCGCGCCTCTGCAGAGATTGCAGGTGATCAAGGCCAATGTTCGTGACGGCAATACAGTCGAGCGGGTCTACGACGCTGCCTGCTCCAACGGTGGCAAGGTTGACCCGACAACACATCGGTGTCCCGACAATGGCGCCACCGTTAATCTCACCGACTGTTCGATCAGTGCTGGCGTGGGTGACGGCGAACTGAAAGCCGTCTGGACCGATCCTGATTTCGACGCAACGGAACATGCCTTCTACTACGTCCGAGTGCTGGAAAATCCAGTGTGTCGCTGGTCGACCTGGGATGCCATCCGTAACGACGCGGAACCGAGACCAGATCTACACGCGACGATTCAGGAACGCGCCTGGTCATCACCTATATGGTTCAACCCCAATCACCATGAATAGATTCTCATGAAAGAGCCGCTTGTTTGGTTTGTCCTGATAGGAGGACTGCTTTTTGCCGCCGATCGATACCAGGGGCCTGCACCCATTGTCATCGATGAAGCGGTTAAAACTCAGATCGCCAACCTGTGGCAGACGCAGATGGGGGTATCACCAACTGAGAAGGAGCTTGATTCACTGGTCCACAACTGGGTACGGGAAGAGATCTTTTTCCGAGAAGCCCTGAGGCTCGGACTCGATAGTGAGGACACCATCATACGCCGGCGCCTGGTACAGAAACTCGGCTTCATTGCCCAGGATGTCAATGAAGATACCATTACTGCCGATGATGTCCGTCGCTTCTACGAAAACAAAATCGATGACTACACTCTGCCCAGGCGTTACTCGCTATCACAGATCTACCTCAGTGAATCTCATCAGGCTGAGCCGATCCTGGCGATGCTCACAACAGACAACTGGAGAGAACAGGGCGAAAGCTCACTCCTGCCTCGACAATTGATTAAGAAGAGCGAAAGAGAAGTTACGTCGACCTTCGGTATCGAGTTTGCCCGGCAACTGGGTGATTTCATCGAAGGACAATGGGTTGGCCCCGTCTCCAGCACTTTTGGCTATCACCTGGTCCGACTGAATGAGCTGACACCCGTGGAGGTAACGCCTCTCGCCTATGTCGAAAAGCAAGTCATGACGGATCTCCTGCACCAGCGTCGGCAACAGTCTCTCGATGACTACTATACGGAGCTGTTGGATCAGTATGACGTCGAGTATCGGTAGATTTCTATTCTTGCTTCTCACTTTTGTGGCGGTTGACAGCAACAGTCACGAGGTCAGGCCGGCGCTACTCACGATCGTACAGAAGTCGGAATTCACCTATGAGGCTGTATTCAAGCAACCCCAGGTCCAGGGGCGCTTTCTCAATCTGGGTATCACAACAAATTGCGAGGAAAATCTGACCGATGCCCGCACCAGTTCGTCTGCGCTTCAGGAAACCTTCACCCTTACCTGCACCGAACCTCTCGCCAGTATCGAGATTGAAGGCCTGCAAAACACACTGATCGACACCATGATCACGATCGAGGATCTGCAGGGCTTGAGGAAGAATCACCTGGTCACCGGTCGTGAGCCCCGGGTCAATACCGCGTCAGGCGCTTCTACGCCGGTATATTTTGTACTCGGTATGGAGCATCTTTTTTTCGGTATTGATCACGTCCTGTTCGTGCTGCTGTTGCTCTACCTGGTCAAGGGCTGGCGAAACCTGATTAAGGTTGTTACCAGCTTCACCGTTGCTCACTCCATAACGCTTGGTCTCTCTGCTTTCAATGTTGTCTCGGTATCCCAGCCACCGGTCGAGGCGTTGATTGCACTTAGCATTCTGCTGCTGGCGGCTGAAGCCCTGCGGGAAGACACGAGCTTGATCCACGAAAAACCCTGGCTGATTACCTTCGTCTTCGGGTTGCTGCACGGGCTCGGGTTCGCCGGTGCACTGGCGGAAATCGGTCTGCCGCAGGCAAGCGCGGTCATGGCCTTGTTCCTTTTCAATATCGGCATTGAGGTTGGTCAGCTTGTTATCATCGCGGCCGCACTGACTTTGGTATTCGGGGTTACCCGTATTGGTCTCCAGCCCAGACCAGCGCTGGCTATGATACCTGTGTATGTAATCGGTGGACTGTCCTGCTACTGGTTTATCGATCGAACACTACTGGTGCTAACATAGTCCCAGGCCTGGTTAGAAACGGAGAGGGAACATGAGAGTCGGACTGTGGATTCTTGGCATCATTCTGGGAATCTTTCTTGT
Source organism: Gammaproteobacteria bacterium (assembly GCA_018656865.1). GTDB lineage: Bacteria > Pseudomonadota > Gammaproteobacteria > Pseudomonadales > Azotimanducaceae > UBA9659. Next base: position 5,836 of record JABHYO010000181.1, read on the forward strand.
ATTCGGTATCATCCAGACCGCTGCTTCCGAGCGAATCGAGGTAGTTCAACTGCATACTCTAGACGACAATCGCGAGACAATAACCACCCGGCTCTGGATCGTCGATGATGAGGGTTTCGCCTATCTCAGAGGCGATGAAGGTTCCGGATGGGTGACCCGGTTGATGAACGGAAATGAATTTCAGCTAAGCCGGGGCGATTTCACCAAGACCTACAAACACACTCTGCGACCGGACAAGGTCGATACTATCAATCGACTGATGCAGGAGAAGTACACCTGGGGCGACTCCTTTTTCGCGATCGTCGTGGGTGAGCGTGAACACGCCCTGCCGATTGAACTTCATCCAGTCGAATGAGGCGCTAATCTACCGTATTGGCCTTTAGCCTGTGCGCCTCACTAATTACATACTGTTGCACAGCCCTGGCGTCTTCCTTGGTGAGTGACCCGGCAAAACTGACCATTCCTCTTTCCTTTAGAACCCCGCCCAGCACAATGTCTTCGAAGACAATGTGTTTGCCTGGCACCATGTAGCGCAGATCAGGTACTACCCCACCTGCCCGCACACCAGGACCATGACAGGCAGAACAGTAC
>JABHYO010000046.1 GCA_018656865.1 Gammaproteobacteria bacterium
TCCAATGTGCTTGCTCTGATGGCATCGCAACTGGCAACCGGGTTATTTCAGCGCGCTATCGTCCAGAGCGGTGCGCTGGAGATTGAATCCATGGAGGATGCGCAGCAGATCGGCAAGAACAGTTACAACGATGACCGACTGTCTTCGCGGGAAATTGCAGCACGCTGGTTGGTCAATACCGGACGTGCCTCTGATAAGGCGAATGCCATCGCCGTACAGGATGAGACGGTGCCGGAAGAGTTGGCATTGTGGCTCCGCAGTCTTTCGCCTCAGGAGATGTACAGCATCTTCGATACCGGGTTTGCCGGCATGATCAGGATGCCGATGATTCTGGGTGACGGTTATGTCCTGCCGAAAATGAAAGCGGCGGATGTCTTTGCCGATAGCGCCAACTACGCCAGTGTGCCGGTAATGATCGGCTCTACTCGTGATGAGATGAAGCTATTTATGGCGTTTTCTCCTGAGTACGTAGAGTTCATGGGAAATATAGTCACGGGGATCAGAGATCTTGATGCCTACAATCGTGATGTGAAATACGGCACCGACATGTGGCGCGCTGAGGGAGTAGATCAGCTGGCGGAACTGATGAGCCAACACAACCCGGATGTCTATGCCTACCGGTTCGATGCCGATGACTGGCGCAACTTTGGTGTGATTGATCTCAAGGAATTGATTGGTGCAGCACATGCTCTCGAGATTCCGTTTGTATTCGGTTATTTCCCGGCACCGGCCAAAATTGTCTTCCCCGATTCTACGTTCGGTGAGGTTGAGTTATTGTCGAATGCCATGATGTCTTACTGGACCGAGTTTGCTTACCACGGTAAACCGGGCATGGGGCGAAATGGTGAGGAACTTTACTGGGAACCGTGGCGTGACACTTCCCGCGGTGGTCACTACATGATTCTGGATACTGAACTCGACGGCGGCATCAGAATGACTGAGGAAGTTCTGAGCCTCGATGAGGTTAAGGCGGCTTTCTTTGCTGATTCCAGCCACAAGACAAAAGAGGAGCGCTGCCTTTCCTATCGGTCCGCCTTCGTTGGCCGCAATTACGATATGGGTGAATACACATCGCTCGGATGTCAGTAGGAAGACTTAACGATAAGGTTCTTCGGGCAGCAGGATTTACGCTGCAGGGCGTCTTGTCATCCGCTTCTATCGAACTACCCGATCAGGCAGCACGATTTCGCCAGCTTCTGGTCTTTGCTCACAGCGGAGGGAGATTTTGGCAAAGTGCTGCCGGGCGCATGACCGGTAAGAATCCTCTGGATGAACTCTCGGCAGAACTTGCGCGCGATTTTATGGCGCGGACAGGGATAGATGATTATGCAGTCTTGTACCCGGGGGATGAATTCGCTTTCGATTTGATTGCACTTGGCCGGGAACTTGGCTGGCATCATGACTCGCCCATGGCGATCGGCATTCATCCAATGTTTGGAACCTGGTTTGCTTATCGTGTTGTCATCGCAGCTGATACGGATTTCGACGAATCCGTAGAGGAGTCCATGCATGCCTGCGAGCACTGTGTTTCGAAGCCCTGTATTGCCGCATGCCCGGCAGGTGCCGTAGGCCAAGATGGGTTTGATCTGAAAGCCTGTTCCAGCTTCCGCCTGAAGTCAGGCTCACCCTGTGCCAGCAGTTGTATTGCGCGCCTCAGCTGCCCTGTTGGGCAGGATCATCGATACCAGGACTCGCAGGTGAAGTATCACTATGATATTTCGCTTGCAGCACTGCGCCATCTTGGGGTGTCTGACCACGGCTCATCCTGAGCGTAGCGAAGGATCTCGTGATGAGATTTTGTCGTGTGCGACACCGGCTCTACGTTCAGAATGACAATGTCGGAAGCTAAGTCCCGGTGAAATTTCCGGGCCGCTTTTCGCCAACCGCCTTGACGCCTTCCTTGTGATCATTCGTTCCCTGCAACCACTTCTGTTCCCGACTTTCGATCGTCGTGACATCGTTGACGGCATCCGCCAGTCCAGGACGCATCTGATCTCTGAGAGAAAGCAGTGCAAGCGGTGCATTTTCCGCAATCTCCTGGGCAAGTTCGATGGCTGCATCGCGAACATTCTCAACTTCTGTGAAAATGTCACCGAGCCCCCATTCGAGGGCAGTTTCCCCATTGATGCGACGACCTGTTAGAAATAGCAGATTGGCTCTCTGGGCTCCAACGATACGTTCCAGTGTGTGGGTCAGACCGAATCCGGGTGTGAACCCCAGCTTGACGAAATTAGCCGTCATGCGCGTTGCCGGGCAGACAATTCTGAAGTCGGCCATCAGCGCCAGGCCAAAGCCGCCACCGACTGCCGCACCCTGTACCGCAGCAACAACGGGTTTCTTGCAGCGAAACAGACGCACCGCCTCGTCGTAAAGTGGATTGCGGTCGCTCGCTGTGCGCTTTTCCAGTTCCGCAGCACGAACATTGGAGCCGAAGTTGGCACCGGCGCAGAAGTGTTTGCCTTCGGCGCAGAGGACAATGGCTCGGATGTCCTTTTCCTCGTCGATGTCCTCGAAGCATTCGGAAAGATCCTTGATCAGTGCAAGATCAAAGAAATTGTTGGGTGGTCGTTGGATCTCGCACTGTACAACATGGCCATCGAGTTTTGTGACTGCAACGTCACCGTATTTGTCTTTCATGGTGGTTTACCCCCAGGGTCGATTTGTCGGTTGAATACCCTTTGGCCAACTGTCGAAGTTTTCGGCAACCTTTTCTCCGATCTCGGCAACTGTCCAGGGACCATCAGTATTGTCTTTCAGACAGACTTCCTGTGCCTGCCAGGAAATCAATTGAACATTGTTTCCCGCCACCATAAAGGTTCGGCCGGTAACGTCTTTAGCGTCGTCGGAACCCAGCCAGACGACTAGCGGAGAAACCTTGTCCGGCGACAGCTGTTCTTCCATGTTCTGACCTTCAGGGAAAATATCTTCGGTCATACGTGACCAGGCTGCAGGTGCGAGTATATTGACTCGAATGCCGTACTTCATACCTTCCTGGAAGAGACAACGGGCAAAGCCAGCGATACCTGCTTTGGCAGCGCCGTAGTTGGTTTGTCCGAAGTTACCGAGCAGGCCTGATGTGGAGGAGGTCATTACGATGCTCCCTCCTGTCTCCTGGGTAAGCATCTGATTATATGCAGCTTTGACGGTTAGGTAGGTACCGCGCAGGTGAACATTGATGACCGCATCCCACATGGCGTTGTCCATGTTCTTAAAGGACTTGTCTCGCAGAATACCGGCGTTGGCGATAAAGAAATCGAGCTTGCCGAAGTTGTCGACGGCAGTTTTCACCATGCTGTCGGCATCTTCCTCTACGGTGACATTGCCGTAGTGAGCAACAGCGGTGCCCCCGGCTGCCTTGATATCCTCGACGACCTGATCGGCCATTTCTGAGCCGGCTCCGCTACCGTCTCGTGAGCCTCCGAGATCGTTGACAACGACCAGGGCGCCTTCCTGAGCCAGCAGTTTTGCGTGGCATTCACCGAGGCCGCCACCGGCGCCGGTAACGATAGCGACTTTTCCGTCCAGCATTCCCATGATTTGTTCCTCCAGAGTATAAAAGGGGTAAAAAAAGAGGTCGAAAGTAAATCATATTGCCCTGCACAAAACCAGATACGACGGAGGTAAGACAGATTGGCCGGGTACGATGCTTGGTCGTCCATAGAGAGCCTTCAGCGTTACTCGGCCCTAAGGTCATGAGACCTGAAAAGGTTGGTGGGGTTTTATTGTCTAGTCGTCGTCCATAGAGAGCCTTCAGCATTACTCGGCTCTAAGGTCATGGGACCTGAAACAGGTTGGTAGGGTTTTATTGTCTAGTCGTCGTCCATAGAAAAACTGTACAGATGCCCTTCCTTAGCCCAACTGTGAAATCCCGCTTTCCGGGCCTGTGCCCGAAAATCCTGCCAGTTGTCCCCGTAGTGCATCAGGATAATTTTTTTTCTGAGCTTCTCAGGCAGTGTTGAAAGTTCTTCGAGCGAGGCGTGTACACCGGCGGTGAATAACTGGCAATCATGGAAGATGACCTCGAAGTTAAACTTCTGATCGAGGGAAAACAGCAGATCAGGGTCGAAGCGGGTATCCGAGGTGAAGAAGATCCTGTCATCAATAATGATGCCGCAGCTCCAGGCGCATTGTTTCCAGGATGTCGCGCTGTCCGGAAAGTGCATTGTCCTTGGCATCTTGATATTGATATTGCCGACCTGTGTTTCGAATGTTTCCCTGGGGTAGTGCTTCAGTTTCCGGGGTCGGACCGTGTTCCAGAGATCTTTGAATGTGAGGGGCGTTTTTTCTGAAAGCTCGCTACCGCCACGTAGGCTCTGTTCCCACAGAATCTTCTCGTAAGCCCTGGTAATGAACATTGTTGGTTTTTGCTGAAAAACGTAGCGATAAAACAACTGTACTTCTTCCAGCCCACCGATGTGATCCGCATGACTGTGTGTGATCAGGTAGTTCTTGATCTGCGCGATGGAAACGCCCACATCAAACAAGGCCTGTGAGCATTTGGTCCCGCAGTCGACAAGCAGGTGGTCATCACCCTTGCTGATAAGAATGTTGTTTTGATTCAGGGTCTTTGCAAAGGCGGAACCGCAACCGATGAAGTAGAGCGACAGATCTCCGCTGGTTGTCAGGTTAACGTGCTTCAGCTTTCTGCTGGAAACTTTCATATTCCTGCCTCTGAAGCTAGTTTAACCGATTGTTCTGAGCCACCCAACGATTCTTGTAGAGATTAAATATGTCATCCGGGTTGTTCAGGGTCGGGAAGGTTGTCGAGGTCCAGGGATTGCAGAAACCTAATAAGATCGTTAGCAGATTGTTCTGGAGTTTCTTCCATCGGCATATGCCCCACATTGTCGTAGTAGGCGGTTTTAGCAAAGGGTATAAGTTCTTTGAAGCGCCCTGCATGCTTAAAGGGCATCAGTCTGTCGGCTTTTCCCCACATGATGAGAGTGGGGACGTTGATTTGTGAGAGGTCAGGTTTTTCATCGGTGAACTCTTGTGCAAAACGGATCATCGTTGCCCTGCGTGTACCGGCTCGCATATTGAGGTCGTAGTAACGCATGATCAGGTCGTCGTTGATCATCGCGGCATTGTTATAGGCCACTTTTACTCCCTGTACCGTCATATAGTAAGGGTCCAGTCTCTCAGCGATGGTGCGAAACCAAGGTCTGCGAAGCAGGCTAAAGGCCAGAACGTCGTTGCCGGAGTCCTCTTCTATATTCCAGGCGGCCGGGCTTCCTGAATCGATGAGAATAAGGCCGTCCAGTCGTTCTGAGTGGGATAGGGCAAAACGCCAGGCAACGCCACCGCCCATGGAGTTTCCGGCGAGAATGAAAGAATCAACACCAAGGTGTGAAGTCAGAGACTCGATGACGGCGATGTAGGAATCATGGTTGTACTGATCGGCGGGAACTTCACCGGTGAGACCGTGCCCCGGCAGATCCAAACTGATAACCCGATAGTCTGCGCTCAAACGAGCCACCCAGGGTTCCCATGTATGCAGGGAGGCATTGGATCCATGCAGGAGTACGATCGTGTTGTTTCGTCGATTACCCTCGTCACGATAGTGGATTCGACCACTATCTCCCAGATCCAGATACTGCGATGCGGGGCTTAGATAACGTGCATCGATGACGTCTTTGGGAATATCAGCCTCATATAGCAGGAAAAAGGCAGTGATGAGAACAAAAGCCAGGAAGACCCCAAGAAATTTCAATACTTTCATTGCCTTATGCCGCGTTGAGCTGACCCTATAAGCATACCCGAAGCGGATTTAGAGCTAAAGAAGGCGCCAAATTGTCTTGTAGTTCGAGAATCCACGGGTAATATTTGCCCCCCGTTCTCAAGGAATTGCGTGTTGTGGCTCCCGCACTGGCAAGAGTCCGAGAAGAAGACGAAGCCGTAAGAAACCTTATTCTCGAAGCGCTCGATATCATTCGATCAGATGATTTTGATCGGTATTTTGACCTTTTTACCGACGACGCCGTTTGGATGATGCCATCCAGTTTTAAAGATGTGCATCAGGATGAAGCACGGACATTTTACCGTTTCACACGCAAGTTCAAGTTCGATCAGGAAACCGCTGTTGATGAAGTCGTCGTCTCAGACGACTGGGCCTTCGTCAGGGTTAGCTTTGATGGATATCTCAGGCCCAAGATCGACGACGGTTCACCTCCACTCAGATCTGTCAGTCGGCATGTCTGGATTCTGGAGAGACAGACTGACGGTAACTGGAAGATTGCCCGGGATATTTGGAACACGCCAAAAATTACCGGCTAGCCATTTTCGATAGACAACGAGTTGTGACAACCTGTTCCAGGTTGACTCTAACCCCCTGTCAGTTTCTTACCATCGAGGTTCAGTAAATCCCGCTGCGTGCTGACGATCCAGAGTAGATAAACCAGTACTATGGTTGTGCTGATGGACAGGGCAGCGGAAGGATTGCTCCAGTTGGCGATAGCACCTGTAAACAGCGCACCGAGAGGTAAGACATTGTAGGTGATGGCGTGAAAACCCATCACCCTCCCTCGCAGGTTGTCAGGCACCTCCAGTTGCATAATGCTGGTCGAAGTTACCATGAATATTGAGCTGAATATCGACGCCGTGAAGATGGTCGCCAGCGCCTGATAGAAAGCACTTTCGTGATCCGCCCAGCATACAATCGCAAACAGATAAACGAACCCGCAGAAGATAATCGCGGAAAAAAGCATTGCCCGGCCGAGCCAATGCGAACTCTGCAGACTGCTGGATATGATTGTTCCTGTCACCGCGCCGATACCAGTAACTGAAAGCAGGTAGCCGAATCCGCGTTCGTCAACATCGAGCATGTCGGCAAATGCCGGCATCAATTGCATGTATGAACTGGCAAAGAAAAAAAGCGCGTATGAGAGAGAGATCAGCACCAGAAAGGTCGGCTGCGCAAGGATGAATTGAATGCCCTCGGCTATCTGATGAAGGGTCGATTGTTTCGCCGCGACGATGTTTGCTTTGACCTTCAGTCCCAAAAGGACCAGAAACATGAAAAAGAAACCAGTGCTGCAGAGAACAAACAGCAACCAGGTATCTGCAACGGCGATGATGATGCCACCGAATGCCGGCATCACCATTCGGGTGGCTTGCCAGATTACCGTGGTCAGAGCAACGGCGCTCATCATGTCGGCCCGTTCGATGAGTGAGGGGAAAATGGCCTGTCTTACGGGCCAGTCGAAGCCGGTAATGACGGAAATTGCGGCGGTAATGGCAATGACGTGCCAGACTTCCACAATCTCGGTGAAATCGAGGAAGGCGAGCAGGCCCAACAAGGTAGACGTCGACAACGAAGTAACAATGAGGACCATCCGTTTGTCGAGCCGGTCAGCCAGCGCGCCGCCAAACAGGGTAAGGATAATGGCAGGCATACCCGCAGCAGCACCAAGATAGCCGAGCGTCAATGAACTGCCGGACAATTCATAAATTAACCAACCGAGCCCCATGACCTGAAGCTGGGTTGCGCCGACCGATGTAAAAGAACCCAGCCAGTATTTCAGGAACTGGGGGTGGCGCAATGCGCTCAACTGGCCGGAAAATTGCACATCATGGATCTCGAATCGCGAAGCGGGACTATAACAGAGGCACGTCATTCCTTGAATTGAGCGGGCACCATGCGCACACTGCGGCAAAGCGAGTGATTCTCGGGACGGATATCGGCAGTAAGCAATTTGATGCATCTATAATAGGTTGTGCAAATCCAGTGAGAACCCATTGATTCAACTATCAGACATCTACCAGAACCGGAACTATCAGTTTTGGGCATTGCAGTTACTCGGTTGGACCGGTTGGGTCACGCTTTTCGCGATTCGTGATGCCTACTGGGGGCAACCATACGAGCGTATCCTGCTGCTGGTTGTTGACGCTATTGCAGGATTGCTGCTGACGACAATTCTGCGATACATATATCGATGGATCTGGGACAGGCCGGTCTATCAGCGGGTCTTCACGGTCCTGGTTGCTTCCTATGCGATAGCAGCCGTCTGGCAGCCGATCAAGAATTATTCTCAATTCTATTACTACCAGGACTTCGAACTCATTGAGGAGTTCGGACACATGGGCTACTTCGGCGGGATTATCGGGTATTCCTACTTCCTGATGCTGGGTTGGAGCGGTCTTTATTTTGCCCTCAAGTTCTATCGGCTGCTTCAGTTGGAGATACAGCGGAGTATCCGGGCTGAATCGCTGGCCCATGAGGCACAGCTTCGTATGTTGAGGTATCAGCTAAATCCCCACTTCCTGTTCAACACGCTAAACGCAATCTCGACACTGATCCTTGACAGGAATACGGATTCAGCCAATGCCATGGTCAGCAAGCTCAGTCACTTTTTGAGATATTCGCTCGACAAGGATCCGATGCAGCGCGTCGATCTTGAACATGAAATCAACACCATGCAGCTCTACCTGGAAATCGAGCAGGTTAGGTTTGACGAAAGACTAAAGGTTTCTTTCGAAGTCAATGAAGATGCGAAGCGGGCGCTTGTACCGAGCCTGATTCTGCAGCCGTTGGTGGAAAACTCGATTAAGTATGCGGTTGCCAACAGAGAAGGTGGTGGTGAGATAACGATTGCGGCGTCTCGCATGAATGGTGAATTGCTGCTGAGCGTCACTGACGATGGGCCGGGAATTGAAACTGTTAACGGTGAGGTGCCGGAGTTTACGGGGGTAGGACTCGCCAACACCCGGGAAAGACTAGCGCAGCTTTACGGTAAGAAACATGGCTGTGAGTTCAGGCAAGTTGAACCCCATGGGCTGCAAATAGAAATCCGTATACCTTATGAGGCGGAAGCATGAGCGATGACCTGAAGGCAATAATTGTTGATGATGAATCACTGGCCAGAAAAGGGCTAAATCTGCGTCTCGATGAGATTTCGGGTGTCGAGGTCATTGCCGAGTGCAGTAATGGCCGCGAGGCGATCAATGCGGTAGCAGAGCTCAGACCGGACGTGGTGTTTTTAGATATCCAGATGCCGGGGATGAGTGGTTTCGATGTCGTTGCGAAACTACAGCAGGATGACATGCCGCTTATTGTATTCACGACGGCCTACGATCAATATGCGATCGAGGCATTCGACGTTCATGCGGTTGATTATTTGCTAAAACCTATCGAATCGGAGCGTCTGCAGGAATCTGTGGATCGTGCCCGCAATCACAAAGCGATGGATGGTTCCGTCACGGACAAACAGCGGCTGCTGGAATTGATCATCAGTATCACCGGCAAATCCGAAACCTCTATTACCCAGTTACTGAAGGATCATACCGGCGTTAATGCCTATCCGGATAAAATCGCGATCAAGGATGGCGGTGAGACGACTCTGGTTCAATCCGAAGATATTGAATGGGTCGATGCGGCTGGTGACTATATGTGTATCCATGCCAACGATCAGACGCATGTCATGCGTATCACCATGAAAGAGCTGGAAGCCCAACTTGATCCCGCTAATTTTCAGAGAGTACATCGCAGTACGATCGTAAACCTCGACCGGGTATCAAAGGTCTGCTCGCATATGAACGGCGAATTTCATCTGATCCTGAAAAACGGTGCATCCATCAAAATGAGTCGTTCCTACAAGGAAAAAGTCAAACACTTCTTCTGATCAGGCGCTCCTGCTCACGGTCCAAGAACTTCTTTTTAGTGATCGTCGCCTGAGAGAGTATGACCATGCCTGAGTCACCGTGACTGACGGCTGCACCGTCACCTGAACATTTGGCTAAACAGTAACGTGTTGTATCCGAGGTAGCAGATCAGCAGGGCCACCGCTTCACCCCGAGTGATTCTGGGGGTCGAGCTGCCAAGACTGTAGCAGGAGACAAAGAGCAGGAACGTAAAGCCGATCATGATGGGGATGTCCCGGGTGATCATTGCCGGTTCGATAGTCGTCGGCGAGATTGCGCCGGCGGTACCTATGACGATCGTTGTGTTGAACATGTTGGAACCGATTACATTGCCTATCGCGAGATCGTGCTCGTTGTGCCTGACTGCGGCGATTGATGAGGCAAGTTCTGGTAGTGAGGTACCGATGGCAATGATGGTGAGTCCGATAATGACATCGCTGATCCCAAGCAAGTGTGCAACGGAGACACCACCCCAGACCAGTAGTCTCGAGCTGATAACAAGAAATATTAGACCGCCGATCATGAAAGTAACTGCCATTGGTAGACTAAGTCGATCTTTCAGTGCGTGTTCCACCTCAGTACCAAGTTCGTCCTGTTTCGTGCCCATTCCGATATAGATCGACCACCCCATGACGAAGATGAATATCACAATCAGAGTCCAACCGTCGCCGCGTCCAAGTACGCCGTCTACGCTGAGTAACACCGTACATATCATGGTGATGAAAATCAGAATCGGCAGCTCGGTCGTCAGTACTGTCGATTTCACGGTGATAGGGGTGATCAAGGCAGTGATGCCAAGAATCAGCGCAACATTAGAGATATTCGAACCAAATGCGTTACCCAGAGCCAGACCTGCATTACCTTCAGTGGCAGCGATGACGGAAACGACAAATTCAGGCATGGAACTGCCGAAGCCAATCACCAGCATGCCTACTAGCAGCGGCGGAATACCCAGCACATTGGCGGTAACGGCTGCACCCGCAACAAACCGGTCGGCGCTTACGGCCAACAGGACAATCCCCAGAACCAGCGCCAGGAGTGCTTCTGTCATATATCTTGATCCAGGTCCAGGCAATAAATCATAGACCCGTTTACGGTGGAAAAGTTACCGCTAGTCTGAACGATTACAAGTTGTTTACAAAGGCAATTGTGGGAAGGCAATGTATCGGCGAAGATGGCATAATCAGAGGGGTGCGCGTCATTCTGCGATGCGTGTAAGCATGCAATAGGGGCCAGAATTTAATCATGGTAAGTCGCCAGGAAATCACACCGACCAACGATCAAAAGCCCACCTCCAAACTGGTAGTCGAAGTCAATGATCTGCCGGTTGTCTACCTGCCAGACGCATCCTTTCTGCTAAGCGGTACTTTTGAAAAAGTTGGTTTCGATCTAGTCATTACTAATCCCACGGGCGAAGTCGTCGTCGTTGAGGACTACTTTAGCTTCAATCCTCCGCCAAATCTGATGATTGCCTCTGGTGCTGGTCTGTCACCGGAGTGGTGATGAGCCTGCTTCATCTACCCTTCGGTGAGGATGTCATGTTTGCAGGACCGGCTACCAGCGCCGCTGTACTCAAGGTAATTGGTGAAGTCAGCCTGGTGCTGGGCAGGGTAACGGTTAGCCGGCTGGACGAGAACGGAGAAAAGATAGAAGTCGCGCTCAAACGAGGTGACGAACTCTACGAGGGTGATGAGATAAACACCGGTGGCCGATCCTTTATCAAGGCGAAAATGCTGGACGGCACCAAGTTTCACCTCGGTAAAAATGCCCGGGCTACGCTCAATGAATTTGAGTACGACGAATCTGCCAAGGTAGGAAAATTCGAAGCGACCGTCTTTACCGGTGGTTTCCACTATAAGAGTGGCAAGATCGGCAAAATGTTTGCCGATGGCAGCAGAAAGCATGCGCAGATTTCGACACCTCAGGCGATTATCGGTATTCGTGGCAGTGAGGCGGACGGTGTTGTTGCCAGCGACGGAACTTTTATTCTGAAGCATATCTCTGGGGTGTTTTCGATTTCAGATGTGAACGGTAACCCCATCGGTGAACTGGATAATCCTACAGACGCTGTGGTGGTGTTCGCCGATGGCACTGGTACGGTCACTCCACTGGCTGAACTGTCTCCCCAGCTCGCGGATGCACTGGACCAGTATAACCAGGAACAGGTGGCGGCAGATGCTGTTGAACGAGAGGTAGAGGACGAGGAGGCGCAAGAGGAAGAAACCCAGGAACAGGAAGAAGCTGAGGCAGGCGACCAAGCGCCCGATCAGGAGGTAGAAGAACAAGCGGCAGAAGAAGCGGAAGCTGAGGAAACTGAAGGCGAAGAAGAGGAAGAAGAGGGGGAAGAGGGGGAAGAGGGGGAAGAAGAAGAGGGGGAAGAAGAGGAAGAAGAAAACACCGACGAAGAAACCACCGACGAAGAAACAGTCGATGAAGAAGGGGCTGAAGAGCAGGCCCCAGACGAAAAGCCAGCCGGAGAAGAGACGGCGGAAGAAGAGACTGCAGAAGAAGGTCAGTCTGAAGAGGAAGAAACCAGGGAAGAAGCCGCGGAGGAGGAAAGCACTGAAGAAACCCAGGAAGAAGCTGCCCAGGAAGAACGCGCTGCTTCTGACGAATCTACGGGTGGTGACGGTTCGACACGTGCTGATGAACCTGGAGAGCCTGCAGGCACAGAAGCCTCAGAGAATGGCGATTCCGGTGATGCTTCAGGCGATGGTTCGTCGTCTGAAAGCGGTACCCCCGATACCTTCGATAGCGGATCGGACGATGGTGTATTGGAAGAGTCCCGGAGCTTCGGCCAGGATCAGGGCGTAGATGTCACCGGTGATCAGGCTGGGGATATTCTGGGTGAATCCCAGGGTGATGATGTCACCGGGTCTGATGGCGGTGACGATGGTGATAGTACCGAAGATCGGTTTGAAACCCTCGATGTACCAGACACAGATGCTTCCGAGGATGAAACAACGGAGCGCGATGAGGAAACGGAAGCGCCGAAGGAAGAAGAGTTGCCACCGGACAATCCTCCGGTAGCGGGAAATGATTCAATCCGGATATCAGAACCAGGACAAGTCGATCTCACGCAGCAGGTTCTTGCGAACGATTTTGATGGGGATGAAGGCCAGACGGTCCGGCTGGGTAGTGTAGCGACTCCGAGTAGAGGAGGCAGTGCCCAGTTCGACGGCACGACATTATTGTACGAGCCAAGTGGGGCGACACTGGATTCCCTGAAAGGCGGGGAAACTGCTACGGAAACATTCAATTATACGGTTCGATCTGGAGACCTGACGGATACCGGTGTTGTGACGGTTACCCTGGTTGGAACCAATGTCGCACCGTTGGCGAGCAATGATACAGGGGAAACGATCGAAGATTCGCCGATTACTCTGCAGGTGCTGGCAAATGACAGTGATGAAGATGGGGACGCGCTGACCATTGTCTCTGTTGATGGTGCACGCGGCACGGTGACAATTCGTGGCGACGGTCTTGCCTATTCCCCGCCCGATGATCTGCGATCCGGTGAAGTGAGCGACGATACCTTTACCTATCAGGTTTCCGATGGACTGGAGACATCGACTGCAACTGTGAGCATCACGGTAACTGGCAAAAATGATCCGCCGGTCATTAATACAGAAGCCGCACCGGTTCAGATTTCGCCTACTGCGCCTGTCACTGTGATTGAGCTAAACCAGATCTTCGATGACCCTGATCTGGGTGACAATCTGACGATTCTGGAATTGGACACGTCCGGCGCCAAGGGCACGATTACGATTGGCAGTATCCGCTATGAACCGGGATCTGCCTGGGACTTCCTGGGTGAAGGAGAAATCGGGCACGACTCGTTCTTTATCCGTGTCGCGGATGAAGATGGTGATACCGGCGCCGGAACCTACACTGTAGACATTATCGGTGTAAATGATGCGCCTGTTGCGATTTCGGATGTCTACAATGTTGACGACGCCACCGATGCGAGCGCCAATGCTGCTTTCGCCAGCGTACTGAACAATGACAGCGATATCGATCAGAACGACAACCTGACGGCCAGACTTGTGTCGGGTACTTCCCAAGGCACGCTGGCCCTCGCCCCTGATGGGACTTTCAGCTATAGCGCGGCTGACGGGGCGACCGGGACGGACAGTTTCGTTTATGAAGCTTTTGATGGCCGTATTGGATCGCAGGCAACCGTAACACTGAATCTGAGTGGGTCAAACAGTGCGCCGGTCACTCAGCCCGATCAGTACGATGCTAGTGCAGGCACCAACGTGGTCGGTAACGTACTGGACAACGATTCAGACCCGGATGGTGAACTCATCACTGCAGAACTAGGTTCACCACCCACACAGGGTGTCGTGACACTGAACCCTGACGGTGTTTTTACCTACGAACCAAATCCTGATTTTGTATCAGGCGGCGATGAGTTCAGTTATATCGCCCGCGACCCCGGAGGCAGGGCGACGGAGGAATTTGTCACCATCACGGTTGCGCCAAATCAGCCGCCGGAATTCATCGGACTTGCGGATCAGCAGATACCTGCCGGTGAGCCCTTTGTCCTTGATCTCGGTAGCTTGTTTACTGACCCGGACAGTGACGTGCTAACGATCACCGCCACCACTGCAGCCGGATTTGTGACGATCACCGGCCGCCAGTTGGAGGCGAATCCAACAGCAGCCAACGTCGATGCCAGCGCGATTGTTGATGTCTCGGCCTTTGACGGATTTGATACGACCAACCAGACCATCACGCTCAATATTGTTTCCGGCAATAACCCGCCGGAAGTTCTCAGCACTATAGGGCCCCAGTCATTGTTTGAGTCGACATCATTGAGTTTGAATCTGCTGTCTCACTTTAACGATCCTGATATCGGCGATACGTTGATCTTCACGGTTTCCGGCGATGCTCCGTTTGCGACCATTTCAGGTAATACGCTGTCTCTTTCACCGGCAAGCGGCGATGCCAGTAGCTATTCAGTGACAGTGACTGCTGATGACGGTAAAGCCAGCACGACAAATACTTTCACACTGGATGTGGTTGCGCCCCCGGTCAACTATCCAACTATCGTTTCCACCGGTAATCAGCTGACGCAGACTAATACATCTACCATTACTTCGGTAAGTGACACACTCCTGGTATCTGACGCTAATGGGACTGGAACATTCCAGGGTGCAACCGATGGAGCCCATGGCACTGTGACCCTTAGCAGCGGGGGGTTGTGGGTGTACACCCTTTCAAACCCATCCTTCACAGGCACGGACAGTTTTACGGTCACTTATCAGGATGCGCAAGGTTTCCAGTCAACGCTGCCGGTAAGTTTACTGATCAGACCGTCAGACAATACAGGCAGTGTAATAAGTGGCGATACCGGCACCGGTTCCGAGGACTTTACAGTTACCGGGACCTTAGTCATTTCAGAAGATGATGGTCTTGATCCAACGTCGGCATTCGCGATCAATGCTCAGGGCACAGATGGCACCGCGACTATCGACCCGATAACCGGAGACTGGATCTATACACCCAATGCTGATTTCAACGGTCTTGATGCATTCGATGTACTGGTGACGGACGGATTCAGGTACACGCAGACCTATCCGATTAATGTAACTGTGAACGCAGTCAATGATGATACGCCCGTTGCTGATGATGAAACCTTTACAGTGCTTGAAGGTGGCACTGCGACGGAGACAGATCTGGATGTCGGGCTCACCCTGCTTGATGGTGATACGGATGCTGATTTACCCGCAGACACACTGCAGTCATTTGTGCTGACACCACCTACCCATGCGTCCTCGTTCACGCTGAATCCTGATGGTACCTTTACTTATCAGCATGATGGATCTGAGGGTGGGACTGACTCCTTCACCTATCATGTCTTCGATGGTGCGAACACGGATACAGGTACGGTCACCATTACAATAACGCCTGACAATGACAATACACCCATCCCTGATGGTGAGAGTTTCACGGTTGCAGAAGGCGGGACAGCCACTGTGGCAGATCTTGATGCGGGATTGTCGCTTTTGGACGGTGATACGGATGCCGACCTTCCGGGCGACACACTGACCGTTAACACCACGCCTTCTGTCCCCCCAAGTTTCGGCTCAGTTACGCTGAACTCCAATGGTACTTTCAGCTATACCCACGATGGCAGTGAGAACTTCTCTGATTCATTCGTGTATATCGTTGAGGATGGAGTCAATTCGGCCACTGCGACCGTAACCATCACCATTGCTCCGGTCAGCGATAATGCCCCTGTTGCGGACTCGGAAGCCTTTACGGTACTGGAGGGTGGTACAGCCACCGAGATTGATCTAGCCGTGGGGCCGGACCTGCTTGACGGCGATACCGATGCTGATACCAGTGATGTCCTGATGGTGAATACAACACCGTTCAGCGCTCCCAGTTTTGGCGCACTGACTCTCAATGCTAACGGTACTTTCAGCTATATACATGACGGCAGTGAAAACCACACGGACAGTTTTCAGTACCAGGTAACAGATGGAAGCAGTAGCGACACAGCGACCGTTACCATTACGATCACACCTGACAATGACAATGCGCCGGTCGCCGACCCGGAAAGCTTTACCGTTCTGGAAGGTGGCACCGCAACAGAACTCGATCTGGATGATGGTCTAACTCTGCTTGATGGTGATACTGATGCAGATCTCCCCGGTGATACCCTTCAGGCGTTCCAGGTATCTGGTCCGAGCCATGCCGCAGCATTCACTCTCAATACTGACGGCACATTCAGCTATACGCATGACGGTACCGAGAACTATTCGGATTCGTTCCAGTATTGTGTCGATGATGGCGGCGGCCATTTCGATACGACGACCGTCACTATTACGATTACGCCAGTCAATGACAATTTACCAGTCGCCGATGCTGACAGTTTCACTGTGCTGCAGGGTGGCACTGCGACCGAAGCCAATCTGGATGGGAGTCTGACCCTTCTGGACGGGGATATTGATGCGGACGGCGATCCGTTGACGGTTATTACCACGCCATTCAGTCCGCCATCACATGCATCTGCTTTCACGCTCAATACAGATGGTACTTTTAGCTATACCCATGACGGATCGACGACGCTAACTGACAGTTTTACCTACCAGATATCGGCTGGAGGAGACACGGCGACCGCGGTTGTCACCATTACGATTACACAGCCGCCGGTTGTCACGTCACCGGATTTCGACAACGTCATCATCAATTCCGGCGATACACTGAATCTGCCCACTGGTTTTGATGA
This sequence comes from Gammaproteobacteria bacterium, assembly GCA_018656865.1. Lineage (GTDB taxonomy): Bacteria > Pseudomonadota > Gammaproteobacteria > Pseudomonadales > Azotimanducaceae > UBA9659. Next base: position 16,877 of record JABHYO010000046.1, read on the forward strand.
TCCAAATGGCGATCCCTTGTCCATCAGCACAACGGCGTTGCCGTGGGGGAGTCTGCTGACAACCACTATCGCGACCCCACCGGGGGATGCCTACATCAATGGTGTTGCCGGTGCAGTAACTTCGACCGCAGTGACCATTAGCGCGACGGACGGAGCGGGAACAGCTTCAGAAACTTTTAATCTGGTGGTTCAGGCGGCCGGTAATGCCGCGACTGGAACGACAGGTAATGACCTGTTTCTGGAAACACCTGACAATGATTCGATTGATGGTGGTGCCGGGGACGATGAAGTGCTCTATAGCGGAATACAGGGGGGTTACTCGGTAACTGGAACAGCCTCCGGCTCCACATTGACGCTTAATGTTGATGATGGCACGTACACCGACACTCTGACGAACATCGAATCCATCGCCTTTTCTGATGGTGTGTTTAATGGACCGTTAACCATAAGCGGCAGCAATGGTGTTGACACGATTGTAGGATTTGACTGGGTTGACATTATTGACTCAGGTTTAGGCGATGATCATGTCAGCGGTGGATTGGGAGACGATGACCTGTCTGGCAACACAGGTTATGACACACTTGATGGCGGCGATGGCAACGACACCCTGACTGGTGGCAACCAGGGGGACACGCTGATTGGTGGTCCGGGCAACGACACGATCGAGGGTTACGATGGAACCTCCAACGGCGATGCCTATATTGACACCGTTCAATACCAGGGCAGCAGTTCGCATTTCGATGTTTCCTGGACGGGCACTGGTACTACCGTGGTGGTTACCATTACCGACCTGCAGCCAGGTATTGATGGTGACGAGGGCACAGATATTATCGAGGATGTGGAGAAGGTTTACTTCCTTGGTGATTCCACAGGCGTTGATCTACCCCACGAAATTAACGGCACTTCCTCCGGGGATGTCATTGTCGGCGGCATTGAAGATGACCGGTTGTTCGGTGATACGGGCAATGATGATATATCGGGCCTTGCCGGCAATGATCTCATTATGGGAGGTACAGGTGTAGATAACCTGACTGGTGGTCAGGGTAATGATTCACTGTATGGCAATAACTTGGGTTCAACCGACGCCTCTATCGACACAGCACACTATGCTGGCAATCGCCTTGACTACGACGTTCAGGTTAATGGCACCGGGACAACCACGACGGCAACTGTAACCCACCTGTACGGTACCGATGGCACCGATACGCTCTCCGATATTGATCAAATACAGTTCGCGGATCAGGCCATTGATCTGCCCCGTGATCTGGCGGGTACAGGGATTTCAAATACACTGACAGGAGGTGACAAGGATGATGTGATCTCCGGAGGGGCAGGGGCTGATACGATTAACGGTGGTGCGGGTGATGACTTTATTGATGGGGGCACAGATGCTGATACCCTCACTGGCGGTGGTGGATATGACATCTTCTCGTTTGACCCAGGCGATTCAGACTCTGCGAATATAGACGAAATCACGGATTTTCAGCAGGGCGATATTATTCAGTTCCCCGGTATGGCAGGTATTGTTGTGGATGCAGGGCCCTATGCGTGGAACACGGATGTTGCGACGACGCTGGCCGATATTGCAGTCGACGGCACAGTGGTTGATGAAGTGGCCTTCTTTACCGATGGAACAGACGGCTGGATCACTGTTAAGGGAGCTGGTTCCGGTACCAGCTATGACGGTATCGTCATCAAACTGGCAAATACAATAACCTTTCCGGCAGATATTGATTTTGATCCTGTGCTGGGTGCCGGTAATGCTCCGTCGACAGGACAACCTTTTATAACGAGCACTGATACTTTTGAGCCTGGCAAAATGCTGGGTGTCGACATTGCAGGTGTGTCCGATGCCAACGGTATGGTTACACCGACTTCCACGGCGACATTTAATTATCAGTGGTTCAGGGATGGGGCACCCATTGGAGGTGCTACAAATACCACGACCTACACACTCACCGGTAGCGATGTCGGCACTGAAGTCACGGTCGAATTCTCGTTTACTGATGACGGTGGAAATGCAGAAATGCTGCTCTCGCCCGGAGAATTCGTACAACCACAAAACTCGTTAGTCGCAGGAACTCAGTCTTATTATCTGGTACCGGGTTTCGATGACTTTATTTTTGGCAGCACCGGCGCTGATACGATTACGTTTGTGGGCGCTGCTGAAGCTGGAGATGAAGTTGATCTGGGTTCTGGCGTTGACACGCTGACTCTGGATACGACCGGGAATACTCTGATCATCGAGAATGTAGAAAATCTCTTTCTGGGTGCGGGTACTGACAATATTACTCTTGCCGGGTTTCTTTCTAAGAGTACCAATGGATCCAGTGTCAATGGCCTGGTTTCAAATGGATTTGGTACAGGCGACTGGCTTGTTAACGAAGGAACATTGCAGGTATTGGATGATTCTTTCACCATGACCGCTGGTGTATTCGGCAATGATACGTTTGGTACCCTCGACATCTTTGGTCAGAGTTCACCATCCAGTGCGACCCTGAACATCATAGCTGTAGCAGACGGTAACATCATGCTCGATGGTGACGCAGGTGCCACGCTGACCATTAACGCCGGCACGCTGACAAACAATGGGTCTCTTCAGTCACTGGATACGGATGGTGGTGCTGCTTCGCCGCATACTATTGTTGGAAGCGTGACGAATGCCGGCTTCATTAACATTGAGCACAGCCTGACTTTCTCATCCGGAAATACACTCGACGCAAGAAACGGCCAGGTAACCGTTGAGACTGGCCAGGATCTGACCATCGACAATGGTACGCTTGTCGTGGGTGGCAGCAGCAATATTTGGGGCGATGGCACCGTCTCTTTTGACGGTACATCGACTCTCACTGTAGATGGCACATTTACGTTCATGTCGGGTATGCCGGACCTCGATTTCTCTCTTGGCACGGCGACCCAGATTGCCAATTTTGCGACGACTGATACCTTTGTCGTCGATCACGGCGCGATGTTGACGGTTGACGACAACGTTGTCGTTCATACGGACTTTGAAAACCGCGGAGATACTCAGTTTCTCGGTACCAACACGATCAATGGCCTGTTCACTAATATGGATGGAACCGTCACTGTTGACGGATCAAGCCCGGGCAGCCTGACAGTTAATAACACGTTTACCAATTCCGGCACTTTTGCCATCGATAACAGCAGTACGATGACAGATGTCACGACGGTCACGGTAACCGGTGGTATCGTCAACAATGGCGAGATCAGGGTTCAGGATTCAGGTGGTGGTATTGGTGCAGGCGCCCATGTGCTGAATGCACAGATTACCAGCCCCGGCGCCGGGAAACTGGTCCTGGTAGATACGAATCTGGAGCTGAGTACCGTTGCCGCATTCGACAATCCAGCCACCCATTCAATTGATATCGGCAGCAACGAGCTGCGAATTACCGGTGCGGCGAGTTTTACCAACAGTGGTCAGATTACGGGTGACGGGGTTGTGGATACTACAGTCGCACTGATGAACGCGGGTGTTCTGGAACCCGATAGTACCTCCGATACAGCAGCGACTCTTACAATCAATGGCGGACTGAGCAATTCCGGGACGATAGACATCGATGTTTACGGGAATACCGGGACCAACAACGACAAGGTTATCGTCAATGGCGGTGACCTGTTGGGTGCAGGTAATGTGCACTTCGTTTTCCGTGCAGGTCATGGGTTCGATGGTGACGGTACCCTGGATCATATCGACGACTTTATTGATTTGACGGGGACGGGTACGTTCGGGGCGACCTATGCCGTGAGCCACAACCTGGGTTCTGCATTTACGGTTATGCTCACTCAGGATGGCAGTGCTTACGATGCCGATGTGTCTGCTACTTTCCAGAACACGTTCAATAACGGTGGTGGTGATCTGGCCTGGGAAAATCTGATCAACTGGGACAACGACGGTACAACCGATCCCGGCGACAACGTCCTGATTGAAACTTACGCGGTCACTCATTCCGCTACCACGACGCAGACCTTAAACAGTGTCACGATCCAGTCAGGAAGTCTGTCCATTCTCGGTGGTACGATATTCTTGACAGGTGACTCACGAGCGTTCGCCGGGACGATGCTGCAGATAGACGGTTCGGGAGAACTGGATACTTTAAGCAAATTTGTCGTGGACGGGATGCTGGACTGGAATAACGGGACCATCACAGGTGGGGGCGGTGTGGATGTATACGGTACCCTGGATCTGGATATTGGGGCCAGCACCACCCTGGACGGTACCGTTGAAATCTTTGGCTCTGCGACCATTGATGGGTCCGGCAACGATCTGAATGGCACGGGTTCGCTGAAAAACAGCGGCAGTACAACTATCGCAGGAACGGCGGGTTTCTGGCCGGAACTGGTCAACAATTTCGATGGCACACTGACCATCAAGTCGGAGGGTGCACCGACCGCAATCACCAAGAACAACGGCGGCGCCACCTATGATGTATTTAATGACGGTCTGATAGTTATCGATGCATTGGGAACCGGCACCCACTCCGTTACGCTGACCATGAGTTCCAGTAGTCAATTGATTAGCCAGGGCACAATCCAGGTTTTGGATAGTGCGGGCAACAACTCACTTAAAACCGTTGTCGCGCCGGATTCGAGTTTCTTTGTCAACGACGGTCTTATCGATGTTGATGCTGATCTGACCATCGATGTCGATGGCAGTACACTGGATACCGAGAATGGCCTTATTGATATTGCTACCGGCGTAGACCTGACGATTGCCGGTGGCACCTCCGGCACCGTGGAAATTGGTAGCGGGACCAATTTGTCCGGTACCGGTAATCTGATTTTTACCGGTAACGTCACACTGACAGTCATCAACAATGTCTTTCTTGATGCGCCAGGACTGTTCTTTGACACCTCTGGCGGCGATGTCACGATTACGGGTTCGGGCTTCTCTGTCGGATTTGGAACAAGCTTTGGCCTGAACTCAGGCGATTCCGTAAGCACCAGCTTGTTTGAAAACTTCGGTACTCTGGATCTGACCGGCGATGGCATTACAATCACGTCACCTTTTAACAACCAGGGAACGTTACAGATCAATGGCGGCCCTGGTTCCGGCCTCAAAATCTTTAATGACCCACTGCTGGACAACCACGGCAATCTCATTCTGGATCAGGACGGAACCAACATTCTTGATGTGAACTCAGCCGGGCTGGGTACTTTGAACAATTACGATTACATCCAGAGTGAGAAGACCGGTTCCGGCAGCAACCCCAATATCATCCAGGCTGAACTGAACAATATGATGGGTGCTACGGTGGATGTTGACTACGCCCTGCAACTAAACGAAACCGCCGGTGCAATGCACGACAACGAAGGTGTGATCGACATTGCATCGGGCGCTTCGCTGACCGTTACGGGCGGTGGTCATTCACTGTTTAACCACTATGACGGGATCATCCAGGGTCATGGCACGCTCGATGTCCAGGGTACCGGTGTGATATTTACCAACCAGGGTTTCCTTAAACCCGGCGGTGATGGCCTGGCAAATGCGACCCTGACTATTGCAGGTAACAGCGCTGCCAATACGGTGCTGGGTGACGATTCGGAGGTCGAAATTGAAATAGACGGTACCGGGCATGATCGTCTCGTCTTTAACAATGCCGACCCGACCTTTGGCGGAACCCTCCGCATCAATAACATCAACGGCTTTACACCGACAAATGGGCAGACGTTCAGCAATGTCGTCTGGTCAGTGGCCGCTATGCTCACCTTCTTCGATCATATTGAAGGGACAGACAAGTTCTCAGGCGGGGCAGGGTTTATCTACGATGTTAACCATGAAACCTCGTCGAATTACGGTGTCTCGCTGACAGCCTACGACGTAACCACCATTATCGAAGGCACAACCGGTGATGACAACGGCACGCTTGCAGGTACTGCGACGACGGGTGAAATCTTCCACGGTGATGACGGCAACGACGTCATCATTGATGTCAGTACTGGCGATACGGCCTTTGGCGGGACCGGTGACGACACGATCATTGCTGATTCAGGTGCGAAAAGAGTTGTTGGCGGTGATGGCTTTGATACGTTGAAGCTGCTCGAAAGTCTGGACTATCGAACCGTTGCCGGGCACGTCATTGAAGAATTTGAAGTTCTGAATATCGCTGATGGTGTAGCTCAGACGGTGCAATTCGATGCAGAGGCTGTTTACCGGTTCGTCGATGGCGAGAACACGATATTCGATGACGACACGCTGTTGATCAGGGGTGACTCACTTGATCATGTGATTCTGCATGGCGATTTCAATTACCTTAGCACCGAATTTTTCGATGGCGAAGAATTTATCGAGCTGGAAGAAGGGACCGGCTCAGACACACTTTCTGTAGTGATTGATTTCAATGCGCTGTATGAGGTCAGGCACGTTGATGGCTCCAAAGACTACTACGGCAGTTCCGGTGACGACGTCATCGATACCGTTTCTGCAAACCAGAGTACGGCAAACGATGACACTCTTGTCGGGCGCGATGGCAACGATTTCCTGGATGGTGGTGTTGGAAATGATTTTATCGATGGCGGGGAAGGTGATGATCAGATTGTCTTCGATGGTGCTGACACGGGAACCGTCGACGGAGGTGATGACATCGATACATTGCTGACAACTGGCGCGATTGATCTCAGCGGTATTGCCAACCTGTCCAATTTCGAAGAAGTCTCCATGGAGAACGGGACCGGGACCGATTCATTGACCATCGGCCTGACTGATATTCTCAGTCTGAGCGGTGATAACTCTCTGGAATCATTACTGTCTGACGGACAGACGAAACTAGTCATTGGTGGCGATGCAGGAGACACATTAATGTTGGATGGTAACCCCATCCATAGTATTCCGGTTATCGGCGCCATGGTCGGTGGATGGACAGCGCCTAATCTAACATCTGAACTTGACTACTTCGGTACGGGGCAGCTGTACATGAAATTCACAAATGGCTCGGTTGATGTCTATGTTCATGCTGACGTTGCTGACGTAACCTAAGGAGCCTCGAAAAACTTGTCCTTCTCCTGCCAGCGCGCATCCAGCCAGCTCCGAACATTTAGGATTTCTGAGGAATCGTAGGTTCTGATCACGACCTTGATATCTTTTGTCCTGCCGCCCAGGCACTGCCAGAAGTTTCTGGGTCCGTCATAGACTACAGTGACATCGATAACCGGTGTGCCTGCAGGCGCTGTTTCCAGTGCTATCTTGAGCCCGCCGGGCCTGGGTACCAGCAGATGTTGGTAGGGTGAATTCTGGTTTTCGTGTTTTTGTTCGGTAAAGCGCGTGCCTTCAGCAAAATTCATAAGCGCGCCCCGTTCAGTATGCAGGGATGAAGAAAAAGCCTGGATAGCTGCAAAATCTTTTGTTTTCCCGCCGGAACCCTTACCCCGGTTCAACCGCGGAAAACTCAGCGCGTAGCAGATCCAGCCAATGATGGGTACCCACAGCAGTTCCCGCTTGATCAGGAATTTCAGAGTCGGCCCTTTTTTTGTGATTACTCCGTGCAGGACGGGGATATCCATCCAGGTCTGATGGTTGGAAAGGATGATCGGTGATGGATGATCCGGCAACTCTCCAGTGACGTGAAGGCGGACGCCTACAACTTGGAACATCCAGAAGTTATGAACGCCGACTGTGCGACGATAACACCACTCGGTTCCCAGGTTTATCCAGTGACGAATCGGATCATTTCGGAAAATCAGTTTCAATAGGGCCAGCAGCATCAACCAAATCAGCCAGAAAGCGAGGTTGATCGCGACGACGGTGGCAGAGATGAAAGCTATCAGGTGATGGGCTATGTTCATCGGCATAAGCTACCGTAGACGATGGGTTATGCCAAGGCGTTTTGCAACTTCGGCTGGTAGCGGTTTTTTAACCTTCACCTCACTTCAACGATGCTGGGCTTTTTAGTCGAGTGGGCCGTCTAATTCAAGGAACGCGGTCATGCCACTCGCCCGCGATGCGGAACTGGATATTGCGGTCCGCCAGCGATCAGCGGGAGAATAGATGAGAATCGACTGTTTTGCTCTAGTGGCGGCGGTGTAGAGTAGTTCCCGACTCATGAGGGTTTCAGATTCTGCATTCGTCTCTTCCGTCAGTATCAGGACGACGCGGTCGAACTCAGAGCCCTGAGCCTTGTGAACGGTCATGGCAAAACAGGTTTCATGCTCCGGCAGCCGTGATGCCAGGTATTGACGTCCATCCGGGAAGACAACCATATGTTGATCCGATTCCGCCAGGCGGACACTGATGCCAATGTCTCCATTGAACAATTCGAGGTTGTAATCGTTTCGTGTGATCAGGACGGGGCGTCCGTGATAGAAATTCTGGTCGGTCTTTTTTAGTTCGAGCTTTTCCAGTCGGGATTCAATGGCAGCATTGATCGACTCTACTCCGGGGCTTCCACCCCGTCTGCTGCAAAGAATCCGTGCCTGCTCGAAGACGTCAAGCAAGACCTCAGCAGAGGTGTTGCCTCGCTGCAGGCATGACAGATAGCCGGGCCAGTTATCAAGGAGTTGTTCTTCTTTAGGGGCCGAGGAAAAGGTAACAGAGCCGTCGGTGGCGCTGATTGCATCATCGATCCCACGTTCAATATTTTCTGCCAGCCGACCAACACCGCTGTCTGGTGAAAATCGATAGCTTTGCTTTAGCTCACAGATAGCATCGGTTAACTTGTTGGGCTCAGAAGCAATTTCGACCTCGCCGATTATTGGTTCAGCGATTGCGGCAAAGTCCGTCGAAAAGCCCGCATCTCCAGCACAGAGATCGGCGAGTACGTTACCCGTATCGACTGATGGTAGTTGTCGTGGGTCACCCAGCAAAAGCAGATGTGTACGGTCTGGCAGAGCTGAAAGCAGCCTGTGCATCATTGGCAGGTCAATCATGGAGGCCTCGTCGACAATCAGGAGATCCGCGCTGATTGGGTTGTCGGGGCCGTGTCGGTATGACCGTCCGTCCCGGTGCATACCCAGTAATCTGTGAAGTGTTCTGACATCGGCCTTTGCCTGTCCTGATGGACTGTCAATTGACTGGGAGAGCAGCATCGCTGCTTTACCGGTCGGGGCGGCCAGCTTAATTTCCATGCTCGGCTCTTGCTCGAGGAGAACTTTGAGAATTTTTAAGACGGTGCTGGTTTTGCCTGTACCCGGGCCGCCAGTGATGATGGTCAGACATCGGGTTAGAGCAAGCAGTGCCGCTAGTTTCTGTCTATTTCCGGTCTCTGATCCAAATTCTCTGTTCAATCGATTGCTGATTGAATCGGGATCTATCGCAGAAACGGGTCTATTCCGGCTGGTTATCATCGCGGCCACTTCTCTTTCACAGTGAAAAAACCTGCTTAGGTAAAGTTTGTCTCCTGACAGAATGAGAGGTGTGGCGTCGTCGGGTTCACCAATTGTTGGTTGTTGTTTAAGTAGCTCGATTAACGCAGGGTCATTCAATGGCAGGCAGGAATGCCGGTTGATCGTGGCACGGATCAACTGTCTGATTGTGCGCCGAACTTCGGGAACAGTCGGCTGGCCAAGCAAATTGAGAAAATGTTCTTCGAACCACTGCCCGGCGGCTTCGTTCATCGCGTGCCTCCGACTAATTGATCCAGCTGGTCGATAACGTTTAGAGGGGGGCGATCATTGAAGATACCCGTGCTGTCCTGACCGTTCATACCTCTCAGAAACAGGTAGCGGACACCGCCGAAGTGCTGATCATAGTCGTAATCTGGCAGCTTCTGCTTCAGCATTCGGGTAACGGCGACGGTATAGATCAGATACTGGAGGTGGTACTGATGCTGGGACATGGCAGCGGTCAGTTTGTCCCCCTGATAGTCCGCCCCGGTATTGCCGAGGTGGTTGGATTTGTAGTCGATGATGTAGTACTTGCCGTTGCATCGATAAACCAGGTCAATGAGTCCGGTCATCAGGCCCTCGAGCCTGATCGCGCCGGGGTCTGTGGTGACGAGGTAACCTGAGCTCCGAAGATAGTCGATGAGCGAGGTCGAAGCGCTAATTGGAAAGTGAAATTCCATCTCGTCGAGGCGGTCGCTGCGAGTGATATCCTGAAGTGCGTGGTCGCCCATTGGCGATTGGATGATGTCCTTTAACCATGCGGTCAGCATAGGCTGCCATTCGTCGTCGAGTCCCAGCCGCCGCAGGGTTCTGCTACAGAGTTCTCCGTGCCCAGTGGTATCAGCAAAGTCAGTGTCTTCCATCAAACTATGTAGTTCCACACCGATGCGGGGGCCCCGTGGGAAGGCGAAACGGGAGTTATCGGGCGTGGTTGCTGTTTCGGTGTCGGAATCATCATCAGCGAAGCCGGTAACCAGATGAGGGTCCGCGAGCCTGGCAACGACGCCGGTATAGCTGTGTATCCGCCAGTCGTCGTATACGACGGGGCGTGGTGGAGGAGCAACCAGTTCATCGTGGGTCCTGTCACCTTTAAAGGTGGTATCTGGCACACTGTTTCCATCAACGATGTGGAACAGCGTGTCCGGCAGCCGGCCGCTGTGTTGAAGGTCCAGCAACAATGTCTGAAGATTATCCTCCTTACCGACTTCATCGATCCCGAGCAAGCGCGCAATAGTTGATTGGCCAACACTCGTCAACTTGGGCAGTCCGATATGGCATCGATATCTGGCGCGTGTCAGGGCGACATAAAGTAGTCGCATCTCTTCCGCCCGATCTTCAGCACTGCTCTGTTCGCGGTGGTCTTCATTGTCTCCCAGTTCGAGGGCGGCGACGAACTGTCCATCACGGGTTTTATGAAAGAGTGCGGGACCCTTGTTGCTGTGTTTAGAGAAGACAGGCATGGGGATCATGACAATGTCGTACTCGAGCCCCTTGGCGGCATGCATGGTTACGATCTTGACCAGGTTCTCATCGCTTTCAAGACGCAGTTGACGTTCTTCAACATCAACGGTTTCTGTTTCCCGCTGTTCCTGGGTAAACCATTTGATCAGCTGGAAAATGCCGGGTGTTGTCATAGCCCGTTGTTGCAGCAGCTCGATCAGGTGCCGGAGATTGGTGAGCTGGCGTTCGCCGTCTGGTTGGTTCAGCCACTTTTCTGCCAGTTGCCGTTCGCTGAGGAGGGTATTCAGCATCGGTGCAATGCTCTTCTCTAGCCAGAGTTCGTGATATTCACGGAACTCAGACAGCACACTTTGTTGTCGCTGGACGTCGTCGTTGAGTGATTCGATCTCTTCAGCCGTACATTGCATCAGTTGTGTGGCGAGTGCGGCGCGGATCGCGTGATCGCTTGTCGGTTCAGCAATGGCTTCGAGGATAAGCCTCAGATCGTGCGCGGTGTCCTGAAGAAAGACACTTTCCATGGTGAGGTAGACGCTTTTGACCCCGCGCTGCTGCAGGGCAGCCCTGGCTGCTTTGGCATCATCACGATTCCGAACGAGGAAGGCGATCTGACCGGCATTGATTGGCTTATCATCGACGCAGGCATCTTTAGCGCTAATCAGGCGCACAGTCTGGTCCGCTGCATAGCTCATCGTGCTCTCACGCGCGGGATCGATCGTACTGAAGGCCTCAGCGTCACCGGTAACATAAATCTGGTAGGGCCTGCATGCGTCGCCGTTGATTGTCATACCCATTTCTACGTGTGGTGGTGCTACGGATACGGGTTGAAACGGCATGTCCTCGTCGTTGCCGAATATGTTCTCCAGATTGAACAGGTGATTGGTCGCATCGATCAGAGCGGGTGAGGAACGCCAGTTCACGCTCAGCGAGTTAATGCCGGCGACCTGTCGCCTGGCGTTGATATAGGTATAAACATCAGCGCCCCGGAAGTTATAGATCGCCTGTTTCGGGTCGCCAATCATCATCAACGTTTTGTCAGTAGCGGTCGGCGGATAGACTTTTTGGAAGATGGAGTACTGAATACTGTCGGTATCCTGAAACTCATCGATCATAGCGACAGGCCAGCGCCGGGCGATGGTATCAGCGAGGGTCGACCCGGGCCGGATCACCGCACTGGCCGTGCGGGTCAGTAAATCGTCGAGTGTCAGTTTCTGCCACTGATCCTTATCGAGTTGAATCCGGTCGCTGACACGCTGCATCAGCCAATACCAGAGCCATGCCTTCAATCTTGATGCATCGGTACTGACTCCGCTGACCTTATCCAGGGCGGGATGTTGGGGTAGGTATCCTTTGGCGGTGACGGATAGTGATAGGTTTTGAGGCGAATAGATTTGCCAGAGAGGGTCGTTGAGGTCCGGTTCGGTAATCTGACAGAACGCCGTCATCTGGTCCAGTCGCCGCATGGGCGTCCGCCGGCCGTTTAGTTTGGCTTCCTTCAGAATAGACGGCAGGTCATGTTCCAGCCATGCGGCCTTTGCAGCAAGGGCGCCCTTAATAATTGCCTCGCTGTCAGTCGTTTCAATATTGCTGGGGTGGTAGTCCAGCTCACCGCGGAACAGATAAGGCTTCAAGGCCCCCGCAAGAGCAGTTGGGTTTTGCCAGAGGGATAGAGCGAGGTCACGAAGCTCAGACCGCATGCCAAGAATGTCTCGCCGGAAACAGTCCTCAGCAGCTGTCTGTAGAAGCTGATCCCGTTCCCCATTGAGATCCTGGTTGAACAGGACGCCGGATTCGAATGCCTGTTCCCCTAACACACGGGCGCAGAATCCGTGGATAGTAAAAATGCTGGCTTCGTCCATCAGTTGACCGGCGGCCGTCAGCAGCTTCAGATCTCTGGCGGGGTCGGCACTCTCTTGCCGTAACTGCAGCAGAAAGTCGTCGCCTTCACCGGTCTTGTAGGCCTTTCGTGCCTCGCGAATGCGACTGGCAACGCGGTGTTTGAGTTCATCTGTCGCAGCAATGGTGAACGTGAGTATCAAAATTTGATTGATGGCCAACGGCGCCTGACCTCGCCCCAGCAACAGGCGAAGACAGAGGTTGGTAATGGTATAGGTTTTACCGGTGCCGGCACTTGCCTCGATCAGCTGGCTCTGTGTCATGGGCAATGTCGCGGAGTCGAAATCACTCATGGCGACTCGCCTCTAGAATGGGCTGCCAGAGAGCCAGGGCATCGTCACAGAATTGGCTACCGAATGCCTCAGGCAGGTTGAACAGTCGTTGCCAGTGTCTATCACTACCTTCGGGGCCCGCATAGCTGCCTTCCCACCCCTGCCTGACTTTAAGGATCGCTGCATCGTTATCTTTACCCTGGACTCGGCTGTCGGCAAAAGTCCTGGATGCCTCAGGTGGCAGCAGGAGTGGCGTATTGATTCCAGCTTCGTAGAAATCAAGAAGTGCGACTAACAGTTCGGCGGCCTGCCCCCCCGGCATCGAGTCAAGAAAAAGCACTTCGGCATCATCGTTCTTGCCGCGATAAATACAGGTCGTTGAGAAATCCTGGCCGACGTTCGCTGCGAGGTGCTCCACCCAGGTTGTCAGATAGTGCCGGGCGCCAAGTCGACCAGCGCGTTGACTGACCAGTTGATCGTCGAATATGTTGGTCAGTCTCAGCGCGAGTCTTTGATCACCAACAGTCACGTCAGTTATTAGTCTTTGAGGTTCGCCGTTCAGGTAGGGAACAGCAGCTTTGAATATGCTCTCAGCCCGATCGATCTCCTGTTCGAGTTGCCGGTTACCGATGGCGCCAGTCATCACCCGGCCGGAGTTCAGTTGCTGCTGCCTGAATTCATCCAGATCGTCACCCGATACCAATATGGTGAGGGCCTGGTCTGCGAGGTGAAAGCGTTCCAGATTGTCCAGTTCAAATGACTCGACGTCCCGGAGGTCCACCTCATCACGGTCGAGATAGACGCCCAGGCGTTGCTGGAGAAAGTACCGCCCGGGATGACGTAAAAAACTGGTTAGCTGAGCAACCGAGTTACATTCGAAAGCAGGATCAGCCTTGAGTGGCGCTGAGAGGAATGGTTGTGTATCCGTATTCGTCAGTGCCCGATACCAGGTTTCAGTATACGAGCGCCTTTCGCCTTTTTCGTAGTAACGGGGATTGAATGGCTGCAGCGCATGTTCGATGGGTTTGAATTGCTCGAAGACATTGCTGAGGTAATCCAGAAATTCTCCGAGAACAGCAGACGGGGGCCTGTCTTTGTTGTCCCGTATGCCCTTGCCGATATAGCTGGTGTAGAAATAGTCCTCTGCGGACAGCAGTGCCTCCAGGAACAGGTAGCGGTCATCCAGCTTTTTTGATCGATCGCCGCGGGCCGGTGGAGCCGAGGCGATCAGATCGAAAGAGTGGGGTCTGATATCACGGGGATATTCGCCGTCGTTGATCCCGAGCAGGCAGACCATGCGAAAGGGAATGCTGCGCATGGGTACCAGGTTTGCGAAAGTAATGCCCCCGGTGATGAACCCTGCCCGGGAAGGTGTGCTGGATACTCCCTGCCTGATCGCGTGCGCCAGTAACTGATGAGAGAAAGGGGTTTCAAAGCAGGCACTTGTTGCGCTGCTAGTCAGCGCATCTAGCTGCTGGAGCAGCAGATTGATGTCCAGAATCTCATCACCGGCAGCAACAAAGAAATCATCGATGAGTGCTGTTATCAATGCCTGCCACTCGGTGACGTTTTTTTCTGTGGCCAACTGCTCCCGATAGTGGTCCAGAAGATCGAGAATATGGCAGAGTGTACCGAGCAGCTCGCTTTCTGATGGTGATATCTCGAGTGGTACTGTCCCCTCCCAAAGTCCCTGTGCCGGTGTCATGGAGAAGCCCAGCAGGAGCCTGTCCAGACCGAAGCGCCAGGTATTCTGGTGTTCATCGGGGAGGTCCCAAAGTTGGGCCTTTTTACTGCCGCTCACTTCCCAGCGAATTTCGGCTGCATCGATCCAGTGTGCAATGGTTTCCAGATCACCAGCTGCCAGATCAAACCGTCGCATGACAGCGGGTACCTCCAGCAGGTCCATGACGTTGGGACCACTCAGGCGAGACCTGGGCAGTTCCAGCAGTGAGAGAACGCTTTCAAGTAATGTGCCGTTCGACAGGTTATTGGTGTCGGTGATTCTAAAATTAATGCTGCCGGTAAAGACTGACTGGATGAAGGGCGTGTAGTCTGCAACATCCGGTACCATGACGATAATGTCATTCGGTTTCAGTGTGGGATCCTGACTGATTGTCCTTAGAATTTCATCGTGTAGGACTTCTACTTCTCGCAGACGGCTGTGACAGGCGTGAACCTGTATTGTGGCGTCAGAAACATCGGAGGGAGAGGGGGCAGCAGATTCAAAGCTACCACCAAAGGTTAGTTCCAGGATGTCATTCTTGACGAGGTTCAGCATGGAGTCGGGGTTGAACTCGACGAAGGACTCCTCGGATTGAATTCGATCAGCTTCGAGCAGCAGTTCGAGGTACTCTCGCCCCTGTTTTCCCAGCGAGGACAGCAGTGGATTGCCGATCTCGAGATAATCTTCATCTGAGAGTGGGGCGTCACTGGTAACCAGTGATCTGATCGAGCGCCTGGCTTTATCCTTCTCCGAGACGATGTCACCCCAGTAGTGTCTGCAGGGATTGAGAAAATAGATATCGATGTCGGTGTTTTCAGACAGCGCTTCGAATGTCTGGAGTTGAAGCGGGGGCATGGTTGATAGACCGAAAACGCTGAGCTGTTGCCAGGGTAACTCCGTTGTATCGGTTTCCAGGTGCTGCAGGACCTGACCATGCAGGGCCGCTCTGTGGAGATGCCTGTAGTCCGGAAGGTCTTCCATAATCAGACGCCACAATTCAGCTTGCCAACTGGCGTGTCCTTGTTCTTCCGAAGGACCGTCCTTCCAGTCCAGCATCCATTGCGGGCGGTACATCAGGTATTCGTCAAAAAGTAACGCGATTTCCTGAGAGAGCTGAAATAAACGGAGGTCCCTGTCACCACTACCAGCCAGATAGTCGGTGATGGTGCCGGATAGGCTGGGATTTGCGTCGATGAGACGCATCACTCGCCATGTCAGTCTCTCTGCATCGAAAGGCGATTCTGCAAGTTGACGTGTGTCGGGAATAAGGGACTGATAGAGTCGCCAGAGGAAAGTGGCTGGTAGAACACAATCGACATTGGTGGCGATTCCATGGCGCTGCGCCAGCTGCAGTTTCAGCCATTGACCGAGGCCAAAACTCTGTACGATGAGGGTCCTCGGGATGAATGGATCACCGCCCGTGTCGCTGCGTTGGCAGAACAGATCAGCCAGCTCCGACATCTGGTTCGATTGGAACAGATTTAGCATCTCAAGGAGTAGTAGATCCAGTGGATTTCTAGATTACCACGAGAAGTTCATTCAGCCAGCAGTACGGGCAAAAGCCCGTGCAGAAAAATTATCTTCACCAGCTCTTCGGCTTGAATATTCTCCGAAGCCAGGAATCAGGTTTCTTTTTCTTCTTTTCCGCCTCGGGAGCCATCGAAGATTCAGTCGGCTCGTTCTTTAGAATTGCCTTTGGGACTTCTGGTAGTGGCGCTGCGGTAGCGGTTGATTCGGGTGGAGTAACCGTTTCGACTTCTTCTAATTTATTCATGGGAGGAACGGGTGTCGCTTCCTGGAATTCGACAACCTGGTTGTCCTCTGGTTCGGCGGGCACTTGTACCGGCTCTGGTTTTTTCTCCGGTTCGCGTTGTCTGATGGGTACATTGGCTGGTTCGTAGTCTCTATCCAGAAGGTATTTGTCCAGGTACTTCTGGTTGCGATGGGTTTTCACCGACATGATGCCGTCCAGAAAGGTCAGGGTGACATAGCCATCTGCGAGGGACTCGGCATCGTTCTTGCGGGCATGTTTGTAGGGGGAAAGCAGTTCCGGCGCGAATTTCCCGTCGGGCCGTCGGTTGTAGCGCTTTCCGATTATCGAATGATCCGAGAGCATACTCCAGCGTACACCCTTAACATCCAGGGGAAGCCTGGCAGGGTAGTTGACGTTGAGAACAGCGGTGAGGTCGTCAAGATCCAGGTTCTCGAGTAGACGAACCAGCAATCTACCCGCGCCGTCAAAAGCACCCACCGAACTGGGGAATCCTTTTGGGCGTTCTTCGAGAATCACTTCAACAGAAAGAGCAATGGCCGGTACGCCAAGTCGGAATGCGGTGATCGCTGCGCCGACGGTTCCCGAAATGTTCACATCATGACCGACGTTCTGGCTAAAGTTGGCGCCGGAAATGACCAGGTCGGGTGGTGTGTCGAACATGATGTAACCGAGGCCGACACGTACTGCATCAGCTGGCCTGCCGTGGACAGACCAGATCTGGTCTTGATGAGCAGTGACATGGACACCACGGGCCGTTATTGAGGCGGATGCGCCACTCTGCTGGGTAGCGGGAGCAA
>JABHYO010000168.1 GCA_018656865.1 Gammaproteobacteria bacterium
CGGGTCGTAGCCGCCCTTTTCAGCATGTCCTTCCAGCGCCTGAGTATCGGCCCCGACACAAAACCCTCTACCCTCTCCGGTGACAACAATGACCCTGACATTTTCAGACTTGTCTGCCTGATCCAGCACATATCGATATTCGGTGTGCATTCTGCCCGTCCACGCATTCATTCTATGCGGGCGGTTTAAGGTAATTGTCGCGATCTCGTCGACGACATCGTATCGGACAGTCTTAAGCTCCATTGGAGAGAAACTCTTCTGCGATTTCTGTGATTTTCTGATGGGCTCCGAAAAAGAAGTGATCGGTACCGGGGATGATTTCTGTTTTGGTATTCTTGCCTTCAAACCAGGCAGCGGTTTCGTTCGCATCGACGATCTGATCAGATTCACCCAGAATGATGAGTGCACTTTGAGACGGTACTTCAAGATCTGTGAACAAACGCACAGGTGGTGCAACCAGAATCAGTCTCTCACAAGTCGTTACTGCCGCTGCTTTTATCGCCATGCCTCCACCGAAGGAGTATCCGGCCAGTATCGGATTCTGACACCCCTCCGTTCGTTCGAGCAGGTCAACTGCAGCCAGTACATCATTGACCTCGCCGACCCCCTCCTCATGGGAGCCTTCTGACGTCCCAACGCCTCGGAAGTTGAATCGCAACGTGGTGAATCCAGTGGCAGTAAACGCGGCATTTAACGCATTCAGCACCATATCGTCCATGGATCCGCCATAGAGGGGATGCGGATGACAAAGCACCGCACCCTTGTCGCTGGTCCCGTGGTCGAGATACCCCTCGAGTTTCCCCGCAGGACCGTCAAAGACAATATGAGACAAGCAACGCTCCAGAATTCAAAGGCCTAATCTAACACATGCTTGCCGCAGCGACGGTAATGACGGGCTATAAGACGAATGAGGGTATGGATTTCCCCGTCCGAAACTGGATAGTGGAAGTCTGGTCCCTGAACTTCAGTTCACCCCTTGAAAATAGCTACGTTGATTTTTTTTCTCGTCCCGCTGATCGAGATGATCATTCTGATCGAGGTCGGAAGCATCATCGGCGCCCTGCCTACAGTGGGGCTGGTTGTACTGACCGCGATCAGTGGTGTCTGGCTGTTAAAAATGGAGGGGATTGCAACGCTTACACGCGTTCAGGAAAAGCTAAACCGCGGTGAAATGCCGGAAACTGAACTCCTGGAAGGAATCATGTTGGTTTTCGGTGGTGCTTTGCTACTCACACCAGGCTTCGTCACCGATTTTGCGGGATTTGTCTGCCTGATACCCGGTCTACGAAAACCCCTGGCCTCACGCATCATCAAGACAGCAAGCTTTAGCGCATTTCAGATGGGAGGATCCAGCTTTTACCGGTCAGATGGCGGTTACACCATCAACGGAGAGTTCGAGCCCGAATCCGATGACGATAAGAACGATAAACACCTTCAATAAATCCCGTTAGCTAGTTTCCGTCCAGAAATGGCAGTATTCACAGGTATTAGGCGCGACTGCTCATTATTGTTAGTTTATAAATCAAAGGGTTATCAGGAAACTAGCACCGCGGTATCGATTTCTCGGACACGAACTAGTCATTCGTCGCCAGCCTTGCTTCGAGCGCGTCCTGAAACTGCCCTTTCGTAAACGGTTTCTGCAGGAAGCCGACGTTTGCGGAATTGGCCTCTTTCTGCCTAACTTCGTGTCGCGTGTAACCACTGACCAGTATGACTGGAACCGTCTGATCGATATTGCGAATCTTTTCCAGCAATTCCAGACCAGCCATACCCGGCATGGTCAGATCGATAACACAGGCACTGATGCCGTTCGACTCAGCCTCGAATGAGTCGAGACCTTCAAACCCATCTTTAGCTGAGATGACTTCAAACCCAAGACTGTCGAGAATATCCCCAAGGACTTCTCTGGCATATTCTTCATCATCAACTACCAATACTCGCCCCTTCGGCTGCTTCGCCGACAATGGGTAAGTACTCTGATCCATGTTGTCTGTCACTTTCTGCACTTCCTGCACTTTCTGCACTTTCTGCACTTCCTTGTTCACTGGAAAGTAGATGCTTTAGGTCATCCCCCACCTGGTATCGATTCTACTTTGATCGCACCCCGATGCATTTTCAGTATACCGCAAACAACGGCGAGAGCTAATCCACACGCCCAATATTGGACTTGTGGCCAAATCCAAATCGTCGGATTCGATAACACCATCAGTCTTCATCGTTGAGTCAGGTTGCCTGACATCGCAGGCAACCATCGGGAGACTCGACTCCTGCACCAGATGAGGATAGCATCAGCTCCTTTCGTTGGTTCGGTAACAAACATGCTCTTCTGGATTCGACTACGCACAGTCACTGCTTTGCTGTCAGTGGTCATTATTACCGGCTGCGGATCTGATCCCGGATTCAACGAGGAAACCGATTTCATCCTCAAGGAAGGTTCAGCTCAGTTCATCAACCTCATGCCAGACAGTCCTGAGCTGACCATCATTCATGGTCTGACTCAGTCCCAGGCACGTCACGCTGAAAGCAGCGGCATTGAACTCAGGTACGAGGACAAATATGACTGGCGAATCGCCTACCTGGACGCCGATAGTCGTGAAGTCACAGTAGCCCGTCAGGATGACCAGCAGATTACTGAGAATATGCTTTCCACCTTCCTTATCATGGGCAATCTCACGCAACCCAACATACTGGTCGTGGACGTTTCAGTGCCGACTCCTGATCAACTCTCGGATGATTCCTCCGAGGTCTGGTTTGGCTCCAACCTTTCGGCAACGTCAATGGTCGACGTCTACGTCACTGACTTCGGCCTCGATCTCTCCGAAGCCAGCCCACTGACTTCCGTTGATTCGGGCGGGTATACAAATCTGTTCACTGTTGATGCAGGTGATAGCAGGCAACTACGAATCACTGTCGCAGGCACGAAAGACCTACTGTTCGATTCAGGCATACTCCAGATTCCCGGTCAAAACCTGATCCTGTTTGCTCTGGCAGACAACTTCGGACCGAACGGCTCGGCGCACATCAAGGTCGTAAGTTCATCATTATCAAACAGCGAAAGCATCGCCGACGTCTCGCAGGAAACAAAGGCCAGGGTAGCGAGCTTTTCCGATACAGAGTCCCTTAACGTTGCTATTGGCAGCAACTCATTCGACAGTATCACCAGGGGGAGCCCCACTGACTATAGAACCACTCCGGCTGGTACGCAGACATTCACCGTAAGCCTTGATGGCAGCACCATCATAGAAGACAGCGGCACACTGACCACGGGAGAGTTTCATTCATTGATGGTCTTCGACAACCCGGATACCGATCCTGAACTTCTTACCTTTATAGTTGCAGACAGGTTCCGCAATATCTCAGACAGAGTGTTATTTCAGTTCGTCAACGGCAGCAGTCAAACCATCGACTTTTACGCCTTAAGAATTGATCAGTCTCAGGAAGATTTCGCACCGACTTACAATGACATTCAAAATGTCGCCACTGGTGTCACCGAGATACTTAGCGGCCAGGCGCGTTTTATTATCACGAATAGCAGCGGTTCAGAAACTCTCGCGTCAACCGAACTCAACCTCACCGAGGGTACCAGCTATACGGTCGTCTTCGATTCGTCCGGAGAACTCCAGGTACTGCAGGACCAGTAATCCTGAAAACTGGTTCTGTCCTTGAACGCGGGTTCTTGTCGATCAAGTGAGCCCGAAGGGCGCTCAGATGACCTTTTTCTTCTCAAGCCTCTCGACAAGCTCCTGAAGCTTACCTTCGACAGAAGTCTTGCCGAAACTTTCGGATAGGATGTTGGTGATTTCCTTGTTCATGGAAGTGTTGTTCACTCTGGCTCTGCGCTTGATTTTCTTGTGTAACGAGGGAGGGAGTCTTAGAACGAACTTAACCTGTTCTGCTTGCGCCATGAGCCTTTGCATCCTTTTCATATTGCCGATGATTAAGTGATTATAGATAACCCGTGTGTAAGAAACTGCTTACAAAAGTGAGGGCTTTGTGAAATCAGCAACTCAGTATCAAAATGCCATAGCCGGGTGATTGATATGAAGCACCACATCGACCGACGCACTATCCTGCTCATTGCGTGGCCGATTATTGTGTCGAACCTGTCGACCCCGCTATTGGGACTGGTTGATACTGCTGTCATCGGTAACCTCGGCAATCCAGCGCTGATCGGTGCAATCGCCATCGGAGCCATGATCTTCAGTTTTCTTTATTGGGGGTTTGGGTTCCTGCGTATGGGTACAACGGGGCTCATCGCCCAGGCGATCGGCGCTGGAGATCTCATCGAGATCAAAGCCTCCCTATACCGGGCATCACTGCTGGCCCTTGCGATCGGCTTGTTTCTTGTTCTATTGCAATGGCCAATCTCAACTTTTGCCTTTTCCATCATCGACGGCAGTAATGCTGTAGAGGAAGCTGCGGCGACCTATTTCATCATTCGCATTTGGGCTGCACCTGTCAGCCTGCTTCACCTGGCATTGATGGGTTATTTACTCGGCCAGCAGAAATCCACCGCGATCTTGTGGATTCAACTGCTTCTAAACGGCACAAACATCCTTCTGGACTTTGTTTTTGTCGTTGGACTGGACTGGGGTGTCGCCGGAATCGCATCCGCAACGGTCATTGCGGAAATAATCGCGGTAGTGGCTGGCCTCCTGGTGGTCAATTCTCACCTGAAGCTCCACTATGGTACTACTCAGATCTCCCTAAAAGACCTGCTTGAACTCAAAGCCCTCAAGAGAATGCTCTCGGTCAACAGGGACATCATGATCCGAACCCTGTGCCTGATCTTCGCTTTGGCATGGTTTACCAATGAAGGCGCAAGTCGAGGTGATGTTCTACTCGCCACTAATGCCATTCTCATGCAATTTGTGACTTTTGCTGCCTTTTTTCTCGATGGCTATGCCCTCGCCGCAGAAAGTCTGACCGGTAATGCGGTGGGCGCAAGGAATCCCAAACAATTAGACCTGACACTGCGCTACATCAGCGAACTTGGCCTCATCACCTCCTGTCTTCTAACCATAGTCTTCTGGTTAGTCGGCCCCTTGACTATCGACATACTAACGACCGCAGAGGACGTTCGTGAAATGGCGCGGGTATTTCTGCCCTGGGCAATTGCGGCGCCAATCGTTTCTCTCTGGTGCTTTCTCCTTGATGGCGTTTTCATCGGTGCCACCTGCACCCGTGAAATGCGGAACGCGATGATCGCATCACTGCTCGTCTATCTACTGGCCTGGTACTACCTGGCACCCACCTACGATAACCACGGCCTTTGGATGTCCCTGATGATCTACTACATCGCCCGGGCCGTGACGCTGTTTGCGTACCTGGGCAGAGTAAGGGCGGTGACCGCAGGCACGCCCTAATTGCATTTCCTCACCCACTCAACTTACACTCCTTGGTTTTCTCACTGGATCTCACTATGAAAATCTCCACATTGATGAGCTACACTCAGGGCTACGTCGGCGCAACCAAAGAAATCGTTGAATTGGAAAAAGCCGGTCTCAATGTCGTCTGGGTGCCGGAGGCTTACTCGTTTGATGGCGTTTCCGCCATGGGCTACATCGCCGCCAAGACAGAAAAGCTCACCATCGCATCAGGTATTCTGAACATCTACAGCAGAACACCCGCCCTGATGGCCATGACTGCAGCAGGTATTGATGCTCTCTCGGAAGGACGATGCATGCTCGGGCTGGGCGCATCCGGCCCACAGGTTATCGAGGGATTCCACGGCGTCCCCTACGATGCACCCATGACCAGAATTCGCGAGGTTGTCGAAATCTGTCGCATGGTCTGGAAGCGTGAAGAAAAACTCAACTACGACGGCAAAAAGTACCAGATCCCGCTGCCATCGGAAGAAGGCACGGGCCTCGGCAAGCCCCTCAAGATTATCAACCATCCCTATCGTGAGGAAATCCCTATTGCGCTCGCAACCCTGGGCGAGAAAAGCGTCGAAATGACGGCGGAGCTCGCCGATGCCTGGCTTCCCGTTTTCTACATGGCTGAAGGCGCAGACGCTGTCTGGGGTGATGCACTGAGACGAGGCAATGCAAAACGCGACCCGGGTCGACCACCCCTCGATATCTATGCGGGTGGTGGCGTCGGCATCGGCGAAGGCCTCGAATCCTTTCGCGATATGGGACGCTCCGGCGCTGCACTCTACATTGGCGGCATGGGCGCCAAGGAAAAGAACTTCTATAACCAGGTGTTCCGCAAGTACGGTTACGATGAGGAAGCCGAACTCATTCAGAATCTTTATCTGTCAGGACGCAAGTCGGAAGCTGAGGCAGCGATCCCCGATTCCTTTATCGAGGCAACAACACTGGTCGGACCTGAAGGATTCGTCAAAGATCGTCTGCAGGCACTGAAGGCACATGGTGTTACTTCGCTCAACGTAGGCTTCCTTGGAACAACGACGGAAGAACGGGTTCAGAATTGCGACAAACTGAGTAATCTGATCGCGAAAGCCTTGTAACTTCGATAAACGATGGTCGTCGTTCACGCTAGGTGTGCACTTGCCGCACCGGCGTGAACCCTTCCCTGGGGCCTGACTTTCGGCCGTCCAGGCCTCGAGTCTGCATCAAGTGCACACCTAGCGAGTACGACTGGCTCGCCTCGATACACGACTATCTGCGAGGACCATCTACTCCGGCAGGAGTGGCGTGAATTTTTTGAGGAAACCTGCTGAGGTGTATTCCCTGAACTCACCTGCATCAAGGAAGGTGGCATTACAGGTGGGGCAGAGCTCAAAACGGATGCGAACGGGTTCCTCAATCAACCGCTGGTCCATGATCTTGTCGCACTTGGGACACTCGACATAGACCATCTCGTCGTAGGTTGAACCCATCTCGTCCGTGCCGGTATCAACGTCGACGTTACCCATAACGTCAGGCAATAACTCCTGCGTCAACTGATCAAAGTAAAGACCATGGCAATTCTGGCATCGCTCGATGGTAACTACATCATCGACAACAGTATCCATGTCGCCGTAGCACTTTGGGCACTCCATCCGGAAATCCTTAAACCTTGTCTCTCTGATTGATGCGACAATAACTCATTTTAATTTTGATGTCTCGCCGCCTGTTCACACATAGCGGCCCCCTATGTCTGGACAGTCAGAGAGCACCCTCAATGATGATTGCGATCAGACTGTAGCACTACTCGACCCAGCCTCCGTCAGAACACTCGAAAGCATTTCATCGAGACTGGTTAAACGCAGGTCCAGCAACTGGCAGCACTCCTCAACATTTACCAGGTCATCATGGTCCAGCACACCCAGCATGGAAGTCGTCACCGGAGGACTGGATAACAATCTTTCGAGCAGACCTGCGATGACATAGCCAACTCCGAATGGAATCGACACAACCCTTGGTCGGTTTTGGAAAAAAGTGCCCGCACGCCGGATCAGTTCAGATCGGGAAACTGATTCTGGCCCTCCGAGTTCCAGCACCCGGTTACCTGGAGTGAGTCTAATTGCCGAGATGATTGCCGACGTCACATCTTCACTGAAAATAGGCTGCTCGAGGCTGGTGCCGCGAAAGGTGAATACGAGCTTTTTCCTGGCATTTTTCGCTAGTGCGTAAGACGCATAATCGTCGGGCCCGAGCACCATCGGCACGCGAATTACCGTCGTCGGCACAGTCCCTGAAAAGAGTATCTGCTCTGCGGATGCACGGGAACGAAAACAGGCATTGCTTGAATCAAGGCTGGTGCCGACAACACCCAGGCAGACAATTTGTGCCGATCTGAGATTCGCGGCAATAAGGGCGCGACAGGATGCCTCATGGGCGCTCTGGAAAGTATTACTCTTCGATTCCTTGATGATACCCACCAGATGCACCACGACATCGCACTCGCCGACCGCCTCACTAATGGCCGATGCATCGGCATAGTCAACAATATGAATTTCTGCATTCAAGCCGTCGTCCCGAATCTCTGCTACGGCCCGAGATGACCGAACCAGCGCAACGATTTCTGCCTGGGGTGACTCAATACTCAGCCTGCGAATCAGGCGTCGACCTACGTGGCCATTAGCCCCTGTTATCACTATGCGCATTTTGTTTAACGCGACCTCTTTACCGATATGGCATTATGCGTTCTTTAAGGCACACCTCCAACGAGATGTCAGTTTCTCGGATGATGACCAACTACCTGCCCAACATGCTCAGCATTTCCCGCATGATCCTCGCCGGTCTCATGTTCTGGTCGGTTTACACTGCCAGTTGGTACTTTGCCGTCGGCATACTCTGGACTGCGATTGGCACGGATCTCGCCGATGGATACCTTGCCAGACGGCTCCAAATCACTTCTCCGCTCGGTGGATTGCTAGACCACGGCAGTGACGCTATCTTTGTCACGGCGACAATCACCGCCCTGACCTTCCACAACTGGGCGCCTGTCCTGCTGGCTGCAGTCATTCCCGCTGCGTTCCTGCAATATATGCTGGATTCAAAATCACTGGCTGGTCAACCTCTCAGGTCCAGCTTTCTCGGCCGGTACAATGGTATCGCCTATTACGTGTTTGCCGGTTTTCCCGTGATGCAGCTTACGCTCGGCATCACGCTGATTCCCTTCGACTGGTTCTTCTGGATCGGCTGGGGACTTATC
>JABHYO010000170.1 GCA_018656865.1 Gammaproteobacteria bacterium
AAGAGAGTTAGTCAATGTCTTTACGTGATGTTTTGGACGGAATCGAACCGCACTTCGAAGAAGGCGGACGATTCGAAAAGTTGTTCCCTCTCTATGAGATGGTCGACACCATCCTTTATTCGCCTGGTCAGGTCACCAGAACGTCATCCCATGTGCGTGATGCTGTCGATATGAAGCGAACGATGGTGACCGTCTGGTGGTGCGCCTTCTTCCCCATGCTGGCGGGCCTGTACTTTACCGGTCTGCACGCCAACATCGCCATGGATCAGATGGGTGTCGAATCCCTTTCCGGCTGGCGGGGCTGGTTGCTGGAACTGGTCGCTGGTTATGACGCGAACAGCATTTGGGACTGCCTTATCTACGGTGCGGTGTTCTATGTACCCATCTACTTTGTCGTCTTTGTGGTCGGTGGTCTTTGGGAAGTGCTTTTTGCCGTGGTTCGAAGGGAGGAGATCAACGAAGGATTCTTTGTCACCAGTATCCTGTTCTCGCTCATCGTACCTGCCACCATTCCACTCTGGCAGGCGGCGTTGGGAATTTCATTTGGCGTGGTTATTGGTAAAGAAATCTTCGGCGGTGTCGGTAAGAACTTCCTCAACCCTGCACTGACTGGCAGGGCATTTCTGTTTTTTGCCTATCCGGCTGAAATATCAGGTGATGCGGTCTGGACCGCAGTCGATGGTTTCAGTGGTGCGACACCGCTTGGTGTGACCGCGCTCGAGGGTTTACAGCATGGTATGGCAGGTGGCGTCAGCTGGCTGCAGGCTTTTCTGGGTAATATGCAGGGCTCCGTTGGTGAAACATCCACACTCGCTATATTTATTGGTGGCATCATCCTGCTGATAGCGAAGATCGCATCCTGGCGAATTATGGCGGGCACTATGCTGGGTATGATTGCGACATCGCTGCTGTTTAATTCAATCGGTTCCGAGACCAACCCGATGTTTGCCATGCCCTGGTACTGGCACCTGGTCCTGGGCGGGTTTGCCTTTGGCCTGGTCTATATGGCGACCGATCCCGTATCGGCGGCCATGACCGATACCGGTAAGTGGTGGTATGGGGCGCTGATCGGTACGATGTGTGTGCTGATCCGAGTGGTCAATCCGGCTTTTCCCGAAGGCATGATGCTGGCAATTCTATTTGCCAATTTGTTTGCGCCATTATTTGACTGGGCGGTAGTACGCGCCAACGTAAAGAGGAGGCTTGCCCGTGTCGGACAATGATCAGAATCCACAACCACCAGCAAACAAGGATTCAATGAAGAACATCATTGTGGTCTCGCTGCTCGTGTGCCTGGTCTGTTCCATTGTTGTTTCAAGTGCTGCGGTAATCCTTAAACCGCAACGACTTGCCAACAAGGAACTGGACCGTAACAAGAACATCCTTGAAGCAGCCGGCCTCTATGAAAAGGCCACGGCGACGGGCGATGAGGATATTCCCGGTCTTTTCGAAAACTTTGAGATCCGTCTGGTTGATCTGGAAGAGAAGCGCGTTTTGAGTGTTCTCGAGGCTTCCGATCTCGGTATTGACCCGACGACCTACGATCAGCGAAAGGCAGCCAAAAACCCGGCGCTGTCCAAGGTACTGAGTTCCGCTGAGGATATCCCATCAATTTCCCGGCGCGCCCGATACAGCACCATCTACATTCTTCGCGACGGTCAGAATGTCGACAAAGTGGTTTTGCCTGTGCACGGTTATGGTCTCTGGTCCACACTTTATGGCTTCATTGCGCTCGATGGTGATATGAGCACAGTCTCCGGTATTACCTTCTATGAGCATGGCGAGACAGCTGGTCTGGGCGGTGAAGTCGACAATCCAAGCTGGAAGGCAGTTTGGGCGGGTAAGACCATGTATGAAGGTGGCGAGGTGGTGTTGAAGGTACTCAAGGGTGCTGTGAACCCGAATGCTGCCGGTGTCAGATATCAGGTCGATGGTCTTTCCGGCGCGACGCTGACGAGCAGGGGTATTCAAAATATTGTGACTTATTGGATGGGCGATCAGGGTTTCGGCCCCATTCTAAAAGAGATCCAGGGGTAGACAAATATGAATCCGAAAGAAGTCCTACTGAACCCCTTATTCAACAACAATCCCATCGGATTGCAGATGCTCGGTATCTGCTCCGCGCTGGCGGTCACGACCAAGATGAGTGTGGCCCTGGTCATGTGCATCGCGCTGACCACGGTGACGGCCTTTTCAAACCTCTTTATTTCCCTGATCCGTAATCAGATTCCCAGCAGTGTACGAATCATCGTGCAGATGGCGATCATCGCCTCACTGGTGATTGTGGTCGATCAGGTGCTTGGTGCAGTTGCCTACGACATCAGCAAGCAGCTCAGCGTATTCGTTGGTCTGATCATTACCAACTGTATTGTGATGGGTCGAGCCGAAGCTTTTGCGATGCAGAACCCTCCAGGTTTGAGTTTTATCGACGGAATCGGTAACGGGCTTGGATACAGCGTTGTCCTGATGATTGTTGCCACTATTCGAGAATTTTTCGGTTCCGGCAGTCTCTTCGGTATCGAAGTGATGCCCCTTGTCACCAACGGCGGCTGGTATTCGTCCATGGGGCTAATGCTTCTGCCACCAAGTGCATTTTTCATTATTGGGCTTCTGATCTGGGTGCTTAGGGAGTGGAAGACAGACCAGGTGGAAGAAGTCGAGTTTGAAATTGGTGGCCATACGGCTCTGTCGAGGATATAGCGATGGTTGAATATTATCTCAGTCTTTTTGTCCGGGCCGTTTTCATTGAAAACATGGCACTGGTTTTCTTCCTGGGCATGTGTACCTTTATTGCTATCTCGAAGAAGATCGAGACAGCCATGGGTCTGGGTATTGCCGTTGTCGTGGTCCAGACCATTACGGTTCCCGTCAATAATCTGATCTATCAGTTTTTGCTGGCAGAAGGTGCCCTGGCATGGGCTGGTCTGTCAGAAGTTGACCTCAGTTTCCTGGGTTTTCTGTCCTATATTGGCGTGATTGCCGCAATCGTTCAGATTTTGGAGATGTTTCTCGATAAGTACGTACCAGTGCTCTATAACGCACTCGGCGTGTTTCTGCCGTTGATCACTGTTAATTGCGCCATTCTGGGAGGTTCGCTATTCATGGTGAATCGCGACTACAACTTTCCGGAAAGTGTCGTCTACGGTTTTGGTTCGGGTGTTGGTTGGGCGATAGCGATAGTTGTGCTGGCCGGGATTCGCGAGAAGATGAAGTACAGCAATGTGCCGGAAGGTCTGCGCGGTCTGGGTATAACATTTATTACGGTGGGTCTGATGTCGCTGGGCTTTATGTCGTTCGGTGGAATTTCACTGTAGCGGCTGCTTCTGGGAAGTATTTATGAACGTCATGGAAATCATTCTGGGTGTAAGCATGTTTACCGGTGTCATCATGGCTCTGGTTTTCGTGATTCTCTATGCCCGCAAGCTTCTGGTCAGTACCGGTGATGTAAGTATTGAGATCAATGGTGACTCGGATAAGACAATAAATTCACAGGCGGGTGGCAAACTGCTGAATACACTGGCTGATGCCGGTATCTTTCTGTCGTCGGCCTGTGGCGGTGGTGGTACCTGCGCTCAGTGTCGCTGCAAGGTAGTGGAAGGCGGTGGGCATATCCTGTCCACGGAAGAGGGACACTTTACCCGGGGTGAGATCAAGGAGGGCTGGCGCCTTTCCTGTCAAACAGCCGTTAAGCAGGATTTGAAGATCGAGGTGCCGGCGGAAGTCTTCGGTGTGAAACGCTGGGAGTGCGAGGTCATCTCAAATCACAACGTGGCGACTTTCATCAAGGAATTTGTATTGAAACTGCCGGAAGGTGAAGAGGTCGACTTCCGGGCAGGTGGTTACGTCCAGTTTGAAATTCCGCCCCATCATATTCATTACAGGGATATGATCATTGAGGAAGAGTATCAAGGGGACTGGAACAAGTTCGGTGTCTTCGAGCACGAATCCAAAGTCGATGAGCCGACCATTCGTGCCTATTCCATGGCGAATTACCCGGAAGAGAAGGGCATCATGAAGTTCAACATCCGGGTTGCTTCTCCACCTCCGGGGACTGATTTCCCGCCAGGCAAAATGTCGTCATATATCTTCACGCTGAAGCCCGGAGACAAGATCACTATTTTCGGACCCTACGGTGAATTCTTCGCTAAGGAAACCAATGCCGAGATGATCTTCATCGGTGGCGGGGCGGGTATGGCACCAATGCGCGCACATATCTTCGATCAGCTGCTTCGTATCAACACTGATCGTAAAATCACCTTCTGGTACGGTGGCAGGAACCAGACAGAACTATTCTATGTCGATGAATTCGACAAGCTGGCTGCCGAACATGAAAACTTCACATGGCATGTAGCACTGTCAGACCAGAATATTGAGAACTGGGATGGTTACACCGGTTTCATTCACAATGTGTTGTTTGAGGAGTATCTCAAAGAGCACGCGGCACCTGAAGACTGCGAGTACTATATGTGCGGACCGCCCATGATGAACTCTGCGGTAATCGGTATGCTCGAAGATCTGGGTGTTGAGCGCGAGAATATCTTCCTGGATGACTTCGGCGGTTAAATCGCCTACGGCGATTTAATCACCGTCCTGAGCGGAGAGAAGGATCTCGACGAGATACTTCACTGTCGTTCAGCATGACAATCCTTTGAAAATGTCATCCTGAACCCGAAGGGTGAAGTACTTCAGTTGGTTGTCGAGATCTTTCGGTAGTGCGCGATCGGGGCGCCACATCGCCCGGCACGCTCAGGATACACCTTAAACCTGTTCCGGAAACTTCTGCTCATAAAGCGTATACCCGGCATCATCCGGAATGCAGACATAAGTACCGTCTTCCCGTTCCTCGGTCCACGGGAGAATAGAGACGATATTCCTGTTATTCGCCATATCCATTGCGCTTTCTACTGATTCACTCTCTCCAAGCATCTCAACATTCGCCAGTGTCGGGAAGATGATGGTATAGGTGCCGTCACTCTCACCTTTCGCGGCGTCGGCAGGTGTTATCCAGATTGAATCGACGGATTCATGACCATCGTGAATAGCAAGGTGGTCCGCGGGAGCTGAGGCCAGATAGAAGTGAGTATCGAAGCGTTTCGGTAATACCGGTGGAGTAATCCAGTGCGCAAAATGCTGAAGCTTGTCGCAGGCTAGCGTGAGGTGCTCCTGAGCTAAGAATTCTGCAAAAGAAAGTTCACCCTTGTGAAGCTTGTCGCGATATGGCTCTAGCGCAGACAGTCGCTCGCCGGAGATCAGATCCGAGACGCCATTCTCCCGTGCCAGCAATATTCCGCATTCCTCGAAGGCTTCGCGGATAGCTCCGGCCATAAGACCAACCGAAGTGTCATCGGCGCTACTGACACCGTTGCAGAAATCTCGAACTTTGAAGTCGCCATCATCGATCTTGCCGCCAGGAAATACCAGGGCGCCCGAGGCGAAATCGATTTGGTGATGGCGCACAACCATGAAAGTCTCTAGACCGTTTGGGCCGTCACGTAACATCAGAATAGTTGCCGCTGGAATCGGCGTCGACGGATCAGTCATAGGATTTGCTCTTTATTGACGTCTATCACGGTTTCGAACCCGGTGTCGTCTAGTGGGTTTATCACGAATTTATCGAGTATAGCTGAGGGCTCTTTATGGACGCGTATGGCGGATTCTAACCCGTTATCGTCTGGTGAGTATCGCTGATGGCTCTATGGATCAGCGGCTGCGTTCGATCAGGACTTTCCAATCATTTTCTTCTTTCCGCATGCGCAGCACCTTGTCAGTCAGGTCGCTGTAGGTATTCGAACGGTAACTCTGGCGAAAGAAGACATCGACGACATTGGTTTCGACAAATTCAAAGCGCTGGTAGACGACATCAAGATTGATATATCTCGGTCTTGTCAGGCGCGTGCGGCGCAGGGCTTCCCAGGTCCTACGACTTTGTCGACCCGGAACACGAAAATCATTGGAATAGTTGACCAGATATTGCGGTACATTCTGATCCGTCCAGGCGGCTGCCCAGAGATCGATTGTCTCAATAAGATCTTCCTTCACCGCCTCAGTGATCTGAGTTACGTCAGACGAATATGGATCTTCTTCGGTGTAGGTAAAGGTCACTTCCGGCTCTTGTTCGTCGATGACGGTGACTGCTTCTTCTACAGGCTCATCAATAAAAGGCTCGTCGATGAAAGGTTCATCCGATGGCGCTTCGACAATAGTCGGATAGTCTGGTTCTGCTTCGATAAACGGCTCTTCTG
>JABHYO010000150.1 GCA_018656865.1 Gammaproteobacteria bacterium
CCAGAGCAAATTGCTCTGGCACTTGGCTCTGACCCCATTTGCTACTCCGATCCTCTCCCTCGCTGGCGGCATATCTCATAGAGGCAAATGCCGGTCGCAACCGAGACATTGAGGCTGAGATCCGGCAGTGATGTCGGTATTTCAGCCAGAAAATCGCAGGATTGGCGGGTTTTCTGGCGAATCCCGCGGTCTTCACTACCCATGACAAGGGCGACACTGCCTTTGAGATCGATATCCTGTAGTAGTTCCGCATCCCCATCCAGTACCGTTCCAACGGTCCAGACTCCGGCCTGTTTCAGCTTATTTAGCGTTCGGGCAAGATTGACCACCTGAAACACAGGCACAATACTGGCGGCACCACTCGCGGTTTTCACCGCAGCATCATTCATCGGTGCCGAATGATCCTTTGGCACAATTAGCGCATCCGCGCCGAAGCCAGCCGCACTACGCACGCAGGCGCCAAAGTTGCGTGGATCGGTGACCCCATCCAGAACCAGGAAAAGCCAGGCATCTCGCGATTCACGCAAAAGCACTTCCAGCTCCTTTTCGGTGCGAAATCCTACCGACACCGTTTCGAGAGCGGCACCCTGGGTTGCTGTAGCCTGAGCATCAAAAGTTTCGCGAACAACAGGAATGCCCTTTTCAACAGCGAGGTCCAACAGCTCTCGCTGTCTGTCATTTAGGGAACCCTGACGCAGAATCAGTTTCTGGCCGAGACCCGCCATAAGTGCCTGACGAACAGAGTGTATGCCCAGGACTCTCGTCATCAGCGCTTCCTTCTCCGGCGCTTAGGAGCACGTTTTTTGGACTGCTTCACCGGTTTCTTTTTAGTTCTGCGACGACTGGTCAGCGGAGAATGTGTCAGCAGTTCAAGATCAATTTTTCGTTCGTCCACATCGACTCCGGCAACCTGAACCGTGACGATATCACCAAGACCGAAAGCCGCCCCGGTTCGTTCCCCGACCAGACATTGATCACCAGCCTCGAAATGAAAGTAGTCTCCAGCAAGGGTGCTGACATGAACCAACCCCTCTACAAAAACTCCTTCCAGTTCCACGAAGAAGCCGAATTTGGTCACCGACGAGACTATGCCTTCGAAATCGTCACCCACATGCTCACTGATGAAGTCACACTTGACCCATTGAAGAACTTCGTAAACGGCATCGTCCGCTCGCCGCTCCGCGAATGACAAGTGCTCACCAAAAGTTGCAATCGCTTCGGCATCATACAGATAGTCACTATTCTTCCTGGGTTTGCCCAGTTGTTTTACTTCTTTTGGCGGCTCACGGCGATGAATCAGAGACTTGATCAATCGATGCGTCAACAGATCCGGGTAGCGGCGAATCGGAGATGTGAAGTGCGCATAGTGAGAGTATGCAAGACCAAAGTGGCCTCGGTTTTCAGGCTGATAGACCGCCTGCTGCAGTGATCTCAGCAAGGCCACCTGCAGGACATGACCATTCTTTTGTTGGCGAAGAGCTTCTACGGCTCTCTGGTAGTCTGCCGGTTCGCCTTCGCCTATATCTACACCAAAAGCTGAAAGGAATTGCCTCAGATATTCGATTTTTTCCTGTTCCGGCTTTTCGTGAACACGATAAAGTCCAGGCAGGCCGGACCTGTCTATCAGTCTTGCGGTACAAATGTTTGCACAGAGCATGCACTCTTCGATCAGTCTGTGAGCAAAATTCCTGGTTGCAGGCTCGACATTTACAACACGCCCGCTTTCTTCAAACTCGAACCGAACTTCCGTTGTATCGAAATCGAGCGCGCCCCTGGCCTGTCTTGTTTTCGATAAAAGTTGCGCCAACTTCAAAAGTGAATCCAGACTATCTGAATGGCGGGGGAACGAACCAGCATTTATCCAT
Source organism: Gammaproteobacteria bacterium (assembly GCA_018656865.1). Classification (GTDB taxonomy): domain Bacteria; phylum Pseudomonadota; class Gammaproteobacteria; order Pseudomonadales; family Azotimanducaceae; genus UBA9659. The sequence continues at coordinate 1,866 of JABHYO010000150.1, forward strand.
TCACCGACCTGTGTATAGGTCAGTCTTTCACTTGACCGCATCACCCCTTCGTAAAACTGGTAGCTGCCTATCCTCCCCTGCGCGGAAATTGTCATGTCACAGACCATGGCCAGACGGTCCACCTCAGGCTTAAGGGAACACAGTCCATTGCTGAGCTTTTCTGGCAGCATGGGAACCACGTACTGTGGAAAGTAGACGGAGGTCCCGCGTTGATAGGCTTCATGGTCCAATGCAGAACCAGGTTTGACGTAGGAGGCCACATCCGCGATAGCAACGATCAATCTGAACCCGCCACCAGGCCTGCTCTCACTATAGACCGCGTCGTCAAAATCCCTGGCGTCTTCGCCATCGATGGTAACGAGATCAAGAGATCTCAGATCCACCCTATGCCTTTTCTGCTGTGGTTTGACTTCTATCGGCAGACCGTCAGCTTCAATCAGTGCTTCGTCAGGGAAGTTGTAGGGAATATCGTTATTTCGCAGCGCGACTTCGACTTCCATATCCGGCGTCAGATGCTCTCCAAGGGTTTCTACGACCTCCACAGTTGCAAGACCGTGAAGGCTGGGTTGCTGCAATACGCGGGCAACAACGATCTGACCGTCCTCAGGTTTCGCTTCATACTTTTCGATCAGGATTTCATGACCGATTCGTCGATTCAGGGATTCCAGCAGCGGCACCTGATTTTCGAAATATACCCGCCCAACGAGTTCTTTGGTGCCACGCTCCAGCACCTCCACCACTTCACCTTCATCACGGCCACGACGGTCCCGGCCACGAATTCGGACGAGCACCTTGTCTCCGTGAAACACAGCTCGCATCTGCCGGTGACTCAGGAAGATGTCGTCTCTTTCATCCTCACACAGAAGGAAACCGAAACCATCCGAATGGGCACTGATTGTCCCCGCAAAGAGTTCAAGCCGGTTGGCTATGGCGAAGACATTTCTGCGATCCACCACGACCTGCCCGTCCCTAACCATGGCGCGCATCCTTAATTTCAACGCTTCCCGGTCACGACTGCTTTCGATAGCAAGTTCTTTTGCCAGACGTTTGAAGGCCACCGGCTCACCCAGCTTTTCCATACACGTGAGTATTGCTTCACGACTGGCAATTGGATGCTCGTATCTGTTGCGTTCGCGTTTGTAATGTGGATCTTTCATAGTTACCGATTGACAGGTGATCTGGCTAATTGTACCCTGCGCGTCCTCATGCCGAGGTGGTGAAATTGGTAGACACGCTAGCTTCAGGTGCTAGTGGGGGCAACCCCGTGGAGGTTCAAGTCCTCTCCTCGGCACCAGCGATTTTTCAATCGCTACGCGATTGAAAATATCGACGATGGAGCGCTGGAGTAATTCGTGTAAATTTTACACGGATTGCGAAGCGCGGGTCGTAATATCTGCAGGCTGCAAAGCAGCCGAAGATCGGCGCGCCAGAGCGTTGGAGCAAAACGCGTAACATTGTTACACGTTTTGTGAAACGCGCGGCACGTCCTTGAACAACCCATCTGCAATTTACAAAAAAGCCACAATCTCCAGGCTCAATTCTGTTGTAATGGTGGCTTATTAATCTCACGGAGCAGCCCAAATGACCCGCAATCACTTGCTCCATTCCAAAGGCTTTACACTGATAGAACTGATGATTGTCGTTGCGATCATCGGCATTCTCGCGGCCGTCGCGCTACCGGCGTACCAGAATTACATTAGGACTGCGAACATGAGCAAAGTGATAGCTCACTGGGAAGAGTCGAGGCGACTTACAGACACCACATTCGTAAAAGGGCATGTACAAATGGCTCTAAATCAATCAATTACAGTACCTACAAGCGTTGACGCGTGGATTGCGATCTATAACTCAACTGGTCAGCGGGCACCCGGCGGGGGCAATGCTTTCTCATCAGGTTCAGGTAACGCGACAACGGGTCAGATCGGTATCGCCTACAGCGGCAGCTTTCCCTCTTCCGCGGAGGTTATACTGGATCTACCCGCCTATGAAGACCTGACCGCAGAGACAGTGACCATTACAGCCTCCAGCACGAATTAAACCAATTAGTCTATCCAAAAGGATTATTTAAAACGACGGTATGCTCACGGTCGGGTCCGGTTGACACAAAATCGATCCTGACTTCACAGACTTCCTCTATTCGTTCGAGATAAGCTCTGGCGGCCGCAGGCAGCGCTTCGAGGTTTTTAGCCTCCGCCGTTGAATCCTTCCAGCCCGGCAGTTCTTCATAGACCGGCTGAACTTCCCCACCTGACGTCTCCTCGTAGTCTACACAGATGGAGATGTTTTCAAGTCCGTCCAGCACATCGAGCTTGGTAATACACAGCCCGGAAACACTATTGATGTTTACCACCTTCTTCAATGCCTGGGCATCAAACCAGCCGCAACGTCTCGGTCTGCCGGTCGTTGCGCCAAACTCGTTGCCGACTTTCGCCAGATGACTGCCAACAGCATCGAAGAGTTCTGTCGGGAACGGGCCTGAACCGACCCGGGTCGTATAGGCTTTGGTGATTCCAAGAATGTAGTCGAGATCCAATGGGCCAACTCCACAGCCACTGCTGATCGCTCCGGCAGTTGTATTGGATGACGTGACAAAGGGATAGGTGCCGTGATCTATATCCAGGAGAGCACCCTGGGCGCCCTCGAACAGAATGTTGGTACCTGCTTTTCGAAGACGGCTGAGTTCGTCGACTACATCCGTAACCATAGGTTTTAGTTGCTCCGCATGGTTCAGTGAAGCATCAATCACCTCTTCGAGTGAAACCCTGTCGGTTCTGAAATATTTTTCGAGAACGAAGTTGTGATAATCCATGATCTCTTCAAGCTTCGTCCTGAAAAGTGCCTCATCGTAAAGATCGGCGACCCTGACTCCCCTTCTGGCGACCTTGTCTTCATAAGCCGGGCCAATTCCACGGCCTGTTGTACCAATTTTCTGGTTACCACGAACATTCTCGCGCATCCTGTCCAGCGCGACATGGTAGGGAAGTATCAGCGGACAACCGCCTGAGACCAGCAGGCGGTCTCTGACATTCATACCCGAAGACTCAAGTTCTTCTATTTCCTTAAAGAGATCAGGGACGGACAATACGACGCCATTACCAATCAGACAGGTGACCTGGGAATGCAAAATACCCGAAGGGATAAGGTGCAGTATGGTTGTCTCGCCACCAACCACCAGGGTATGCCCTGCATTATGGCCACCCTGGAATCGCACGACAGCTCCAGCCTTTTCCGTGAGGAGATCAACAACCTTGCCTTTACCTTCATCACCCCAGTGGGTTCCGATAACTACTACATTCTTACCCATTACTTCAGTTCTCCCTGAACCAACTGCCAGCGATCGTCTTCATAAATCAGACGGAAATCAGAATCAGTAGCATCGCCGGATTCGACTACGGTATAGCCTTCTTCACGTAGACGTTGTATTTCCTGCCACAGACCACGCTTGTCTGTGACCGTGACCAGCACAGTCGGTCTATGTTCGAACGCTATCGCCGCTTCATCCACGATGTTTCTGACGTTGACTGAAAAACCGGTAGCGCCACGCCCACTCCGACCAAAAACCTGGCCTATGTGATCGTACCTTCCACCCTTGGCGACTACCTGTCGAATGCCCTCGACATACGCCGCAAATACAATGCCCGTGTGATAGGCATAACCGCGAAGCTCACTCAGATCAAAGTAGACACTGGCTTCACCGTATCGCTCACGAATCTCAGCGGCGACACGCTCCAGATTTTCAATGCAGGTAAGGATCCCGGGTCGATCTTTGAATTTTTCCCGGGCCGCCATCAGAATCGATTCATCACCGGTCAAATCCGGCAGGGCAGCCAGCAGGTCAGTATCTTTTGAGTCGAGGTCAAAATCTTCACAGAGAGAGATGATTTCCCGCGCTGCTTTCCTCTGCACCGCCGCAAACAACAGTTCCTGCTGGTTCTGATCGAGATCCAGGCTCTCAACAAGCTGACGGAAAATAGCCACATCGCCAAGCTCCAAATGAATAGCATCAAAACCGAGAGACTCCAGCGATTCGATCATAAGGCTGACGATTTCGATATCTGCCCGACTCGACGTGTCACCAAATAGCTCTGCGCCGACGCTCACAGGTGTCCGGCTTTCCAGCATGCCATCGGCCTTCGACTGCACCACTGTTCCCGCATAACAAAGTCTGACAACACCTTCACGATTCAGACTGTGAGCATCAATACGGGCAACCTGCGGTGTGATATCGGCCCGTACCCCCAAGGTCCTGCCGGAAAGCAGATCTGTGACTTTCAGTGTTTTGAGATCGAGATCCCGGCCCGTCCCAGTCAGGAGAGACTCGAGATACTCAACCATGGGCGGGATGACATAGTCATAGCCCCAGGTCGAAAAAAGATCGAGCAGGCGACGACGCACTTCCTCCAGGCGTCTTGCCTGTGGTGGAAGCACATCTTCAACGCCATCTGGCAACAGCCATCGGTCTACTATGCTCATCACGCCTACCTGATCAGATAGAGCAGCCCGGTGCCCAGCAACATGCTCATCAAACCCACTATTCTCATGGTCCTGTCATCAACTTCGGACAGCATCATGACCATTTCGCGCCAACGCTTCGGATGCAGAAATGGCACGATTCCCTCGATCACAAGAACAAGACAAAGCGCCACACCCAGATCGTGCCACACCGTAATTTCCCTAAATCTGACTTAAAGATGCGAAGGCGGGGGCGAAACTAACCCGTTCCACCGCGCTCGTCAACGGCCAAGTTCGTGGCTATTCAAATATTTGAAGAATTCGCTGTCGGGCTGAATCAGCAGCACGTCACCCTTGCTCGAAAAAGTACGCTGATAAGCTGACATACTGCGATAGAACTCATAGAAATCCTTATCCTTTTGAAAGGCTGAAGCATAGATTGCTGCTGCCTCAGCATCACCCTCACCTCGGATCTCTTCAGAAGTACTGTAAGCTTCTGCGACGATGACTTCCCGCTGCTTGTCAGCATCCGCCTCGATACCTACCGCCAGCTCCTGGCCCTTGGCCCGGTGCTCTCTGGCTTCAATATCACGCTCGGTATTCATCCGATCGTAGACCGACTGACTGACTTCCGGTGGCAGGTCGATTCTCTTGACCCTGACGTCAACGACCGTAACACCCAGTTGCTCCTGGGCAACGGTATTGAGACTCTTGGTCAGCACAGTCATCAGTTCGTCTCGCTCTCCTGAGACAACCTCATGTAGCGTTCGCTTACTAATCTCGTTGCGAAGCCCGGTATTGATCCTTTCCTTGAGCAGTTCCTCTGCCCGTCGCTCGTCACCGGATGTCGCCGTGTAATAAGTCTGCACATTGGCGACCTTGAATTTCGCAAAGGAATCCACAATGACGGCCTTCTTCTCCAGCGTCAGGAAACGCTCTGGCGGTGCATCCGAAGTCAGAACCCTGCCGTCGAACTTTCGCACTTTGTTGATAACAGGCAGTTTTACATGCAGACCGGGCTTGATGTTGTCTCGCACGACCTTACCGAATTCCAACAACACCGCACGCTCAAGTTCGGTAACGATAAAAACGGAGTTCATGCCAAGCACGGCGAGCGCCCCAATGATAAATGCAAGAACCAGGATTCGATTACTCATTGTCTTCTCTCCCTTCGACTACGGGATTCATTGACATTGCCGTAGTTCGGACCAGAACTGGCCTCAGGCTGACTATTGTTTTTGCCTGACTGTGATTGCTCCATGATTTTGTCGAGAGGCAGGTACAGGAGGTTATTACCGCCATCGACATCAATCATAACCTTGGTGGAATTGGTCATCACGCTTTCCATCGTGTCTATGTACATTCTGGTCTTGGTTACTTCTGGTGCCAGACTGTATTCCTTGTAAAGCTTGTTGAATCGTTCTGCCTCACCTCGCGACTGGGCGATCACTCTTTCCTTGTAAGCCTGTGCTTCCTCCAGCAGACGCTGGGCATCACCACGGGCTTCCGGCACGACCTGGTTGGCATAGGCATCCGCCTCGTTACGAAGCCTGACTTCATCTTCTCTGGCCTTGATAACGTCATCAAATGCCGCACGCACCGCATCCGGCGGGGCCGTCTCATCAATGTTGACCTGAGTCACCTGGATACCAGTACCATAGTTATTCATATAGGTCTGGATTCGATCCTTCACCTCAAGGCCAAGCGTCGCTCTGCCTTCGGTCAGGACTTCATGCATTTCCGTGCTTCCGACCACATGCCGAAGAGCGCTTTCCGTCGCCTGGAAGAGACTTTTTTCCGGCTCTCGCACTTTGAGTGCATAGGATTTGATATCGCTAATGACATACTGAACCGTCATTTTTACTTTGACGATATTCTCGTCCTCAGTCAGCATTTCAGAATCGTGGGGACGCGAACGGACACGCGTGACATTCTCGATCAGCACCTGATCGATAATGGGAGCATTCCAGTGCAAGCCAGGAAGTATAATTTCGTCCTGGGCCTCACCAAAACGCAACACCACACCGCGCTGCTGCTGATCCACCTGATACACACCCAAAAAGAAGTAGATGAGCAACAACACAAGGCCAAGAAGACCAAAAAGCGCCGCATTGAAAGGTCGAGCGGTACCACCGCCTCCACCCTGGCCGGTTCTGCTTCCACCAAACATCTGTGACAGATTGGCCTGAAGCTTGCGGAAGGCCTCGTCGAGATCAGGCGGCCCCTCATCGTTGCGATTACCCCAGGGATCCTTGTCTCCCTGGTTTCCTCCTCCTGGTTCATTCCAAGCCATGGTCATCTCCTGTCATTAGACAAGCGGGACGGCTATTTTCCCACTATTGTCCTTGTTTTAAATCGTTACATTGCGGTCTCGGGCAATCTGCCTGAGGCTACTTTCCTGAATTCTCAGATGCATTTCAATAGAACCATCCTCACAGGGAACTTCCTGCACGACGGCGCCAATTTCAAAGAACCGGGCGCGCATTCTGCCATCCTCTGGCTTCAATGTAATGCTAGTCTCAATAACATTTTTGCCAAGGCGCTCGGCGATGGCCTCCAACAGCAGCGATTTGCCAGCTCCATCGATGCTCGAAACCCAGACCCGCACTGGCTTACCTTCTACATTCCTTTCAATTCGAGGTTTTTCATCCAGTAGATCCACCTTGTTATAGACCATCAGTTGCGGAATTTCTTCAGCGCCGATCTCAAAAAGGACACTGTTTACCTCATCGATCCTCTCGTCCCGGAGCGGTGTCGCCGCGTCGACCACATGCAGAATCAGATCTGCCTGACTGATTTCTTCGAGCGTCGCTCTGAACGCATCCACCAATGTATGCGGTAACTGCCGGATAAATCCGACCGTATCGGCCAGTACCGCAGAACCTATCACGGGCAGCTCCAGGCGCCTCAAGGTCGGATCCAGTGTCGCAAACAATTGGTCTTCTGCATGAACGGCAGCACGACATAGCTGATTAAACAGGGTGGACTTACCGGCATTAGTGTATCCGGCCAGGGAAATCGAGCGTGTATCAGATCGGTTGCGGTTTCGGCGATTGTGCGCCCTTTGCTGCCGAACCTTCGCGAGACGCGCATTGATCCTTTTAATGCGATCAGCAATCATCCGCTGGTCTGCTTCCAGCTGTGTTTCTCCGGCGCCACCGAGTCCTGCCGCTGCACCAGCACCACGCCCGGATCCACCTCTCTGCCGGTCAAGGTGACTCCAGCCCCGTACCAACCTCGATGACGCATGATCAAGCTGCGCAAGTTCAACCTGAAGCTTGCCCTCATGCGTTCTCGCCCGTCTGGAAAAAATCTCCAGTATCAGGCCCGTACGGCCCAAGACTCTCTTCCCCAGCGTTTGTTCCAGATTTCTTTCCTGCGTCGGAGACAGATCGTCTCCGAATACGATCAGCTCACATTCGTTCTGAAGCAGCCAATTGGCTATCTCCTCCACCTTACCGCCACCGATAAAGGTACCGGGATGCGGAAATCGACGATTACTCGACAGACACCCAACAGGCACTAGTCCTGCCGATCTGACCAGCTCGTTAAGTTCCTCTGGCGTCGCCAGTTCGGAATCCGATTTGTGAATGTGAACCAGCAGCGCTGTGCTGCCTGATTCGGGTCGGTCTAAGAACAAATTAGGTGTCCTATCCGCTCAATCGCCAGACCTATTCCTGATCTTCGATCGGCATTTTCACGTTGCGGGATGGTACTACGGTGGAAATCGCCGACTTATAGATCATCTGGCTGACGGTATTTCTCAGCAGAATGACGAACTGGTCGAACGATTCAACTTGGCCCTGTAACTTAATGCCGTTTACCAAATATATGGATACAGGCACGCGATCCTTACGTAGGGCGTTTAAGAAAGGATCTTGTAGTGATTGCCCTTTTGTCATATTGCTCTCCTTGAACCCCCTCCGGCCACTTAATCCAGTCGTGTCCAGGAGATTCCTTTTTCAAATGTTATGAGCAAACACCTACACTGAGCGGGTTCAGCTTGGCTCATAGCTGAACACCTGCGAGTCCCACAGGATCTCACGGCAGGCAACTACACTAATATGGTGCCACTGTCGGCGATTTTCAAGACCCGATCCGCATCCGGGAAATCGAGCAAAGTCACACCATTCCAGCTTCTGAGCCAGGTGTACTGGCGTTTTGCCAGCTGTCGTGTGGCTGCCAAAGCAGCTTCAATCATCGTTTCTTTGTCAGTTTCCCCCGCCAGATAGGACCAGATCTGGCGATAACCAACGGCCTTGATAGCGGGGAGGTCAGCATGGATTTCCGGTGAATCCCGAAGAGCTGCAACCTCCTCAACAAATCCTGCCGCCAGCATTTCGTGAAATCGCTGCGCAATCTCTCTATGCAGCACTTTCCTGTCAGGGGGCATGATGGCTATTTCGGTAAGCGGGAACGGACAGGTTTCAGCGGTCTGTCGATGCAGTTCGCTCAATGCCACACCGGTAATCCGATAAACCTCAATGGCACGCTGTAATCTCTGCGTATCGGCTGGCCGGATTCTGGCAGCAGACTCCGGATCCACCTCGGCGAGTTCCCTGTGCAAGTCTCCCCAGCCCTTTTCGGCGGCCTGCTGGTTGATTTCCTCTCTGACGCCACTGTCTGCCTCTGGTAGATCAGCAATACCTTCCTTTAACGCCTTGAGATAAAGCATGGTGCCTCCAACGATGACCGGCAACCTGCCTCGCGCTATGATTTCCGGCACGATGGCGAGCACATCATCACGAAAAGCGGCGGCAGAATAGGGTTCAACGGGATCACAGATATCGATCAGGTGATGAGCAACCTTCTCACGAATGTCACGACCCGGTTTGGCCGTGCCAATATCCATACCCCGATACACCTGTGCTGAGTCCGCGCTGACTATTTCAATATCAACGTGTTCAGCCAGTTTCAGTGCAAGTCCGGACTTACCGCTGGCCGTGGGACCCATGATAACCAGAGCGCCGATGCTACCTCCCTCTCAGAAATAAGCCATCAAGCTCAGCCAAACTCAACTCACACCATGTCGGTCTGCCATGATTACACTGACCACTGCGCTCTGTTTCTTCCATATCCCGGAGCAAAGCGTTCATCTCCGCAATAGTCAGCTTTCGGTTAGCTCTGACGGAGCCATGGCAAGCCATGGTTCCCAGTATCTCATCCCGATGCTGCTCAATTCGCCGGCTTTCGCCGTACTCCGAGAGATCCGAGATCACATCCCTTACCAGGGATTCAATATCGCTTTTAGCCAACAAGGTAGGAACGGTGCGAACGATCACCGACTCAACGCTGGCTCGATCGATCTCAATGCCCAGAGTTTCAATCGCCGCCTGTCTATCTGCTATCAAATCCGCTTCGGTCTCACTGACACTGATGGAAACAGGTACCAACAACGGCTGGCTTTTGATCCCTTCCGCATCACAGGAAGTCTTCAGGTATTCATAGGTGATGCGCTCATGGGCCGCATGCATATCAACGAGCACCAGACCATTCGCATTTTCGGCAAGAATGAAAACCCCATGCAATTGTGCGATGGCGTAGCCCAGAGGCGGCAGACTGGCATCCTCTTGTTCCGGAAACGGCGTGTCATCCCTTGCGAACATTTGCTGTAGTACACCAGCCGAGTCGGCAGAACCATGTGTCAACGAGCGTTGTGTCGACGAGCCTCTGCCAAACATCATAGGTGACTGCCTCAGCGTCGTAGCTTCTTCAGGCCGGGGTTCAGCGACCGCCGTATCAGCAGGTCTTACCTCCGCTAATACGTGATGAATCGTTCGAAATAGAAAGTCATGAACGTCACGACTTTCGCGAAATCGCACCTCATGCTTTGTGGGATGAACGTTGACGTCTACCAGTCTGGGATTGATGGAAAGAAAAAGGCTGTAAACCGGATTTCGACCATGATAGAGCACATCTGCATAGGCCTGTTTGACCGCATGGGTAATGACCCTGTCTCGAATGATTCGACCGTTAACGAAAAAATATTGCTGATCCGCCTGACTTCGCGAATAGGTTGGAAGCCCAATCCAGCCTCGCAGTTCCATACCGGCTCTCTCTTCCGAAAAGAAAACTGCATTCTCCAGAAACGCCTGCCCGAAAATGCTGGCGATCCGATGGGACTCATCGTCGCCGGCATACTGCCTGACTTGCTTACCATTGTGAGAAAGAGAAAAACTGACTTCAGGATGACTTAGGCTGATTTTACGTACCACGTCCTCGACCTTGAGGAATTCGGTACGCTCAGTTCGAAGAAACTTTCGCCGGGCAGGTGTGTTGAAAAACAGATCACGAACTTCAACGGTGGCTCCCCTGGGATGGGGTGCGGGCGTGACTTCAGCGCTCATATCAGAACCAGTCGCTTCGACAGCCCATCCCTCCGAACTGGTCTCTGATGTATTCGTCGTCAGTTTCAGCTTCGAAACAGACGCGACACTGGCAAGAGCCTCTCCGCGAAAACCCAGTGTCTTGATTGCCGTCAGATGGTCCAGTTCTGATATCTTACTGGTCGCATGCCTTGCCAGAGCGAGCGTGAGATCGTCCGGGTGAATACCCTGGCCATTGTCCGTAACACGAATCAGTTTGCTGCCGCCGTTATCGACGTCAACTGCTATTCTCTTCGCTCCGGCGTCCAACGCATTTTCGATGAGTTCCTTGACCACGGACCCGGGTCGCTCGACTACTTCACCGGCAGCAATCTGGTTAGCCAGCCTTTGATCCAGAAGTGCGATTCTTTGCATCAGCCGGGGGGTATCTTCAGTTTCTGTCCAACTCGGATGGTATCACTTCGCAGGCCGTTTATTTCCTTCAATCGCTTGAAACTGACACGATAGCGAGAGGCAATCTCAGAGAGGGTGTCGCCCCTTTCTATCACGTGGGTGACCGCTGGCTGATTATTGCCCTGTTTGACCCAGGCGAGATAGGAACCAGCTGGTGGATTGCTCTGCATAGAAGAACGCACACCATTGAAAATAGCTTTTGCCAGCTTTTTCTGGTGACTCCTGGTGCCCAGTTTCCTCGCTTCACCGGGATTCGAGATGTATCCAGTCTCGATCAGAAGCGAAGGAATATCCGGCGACTTTAGAACGGCAAAAGCCGCCTGCTCAACATTCTTCTTATGCAGTTTATTGACCCTGCCCAACCGCGTCAGCACCTCGTTCCCCATTTCCAGGCTGAACGACAGGCTGGCAGTCATCGACAAATCCAGCAACACTCCAGCGAGCAAATCGTCTTTGTCGTCCAGAGACACACTGCCGACACCGCCAATCAGATCACTGCGATTCTCCTTCTCCGCCAGCCAACGTGCTGTCTCACTGGTGGCACCCTTCTGAGAGATGGCATAGACCGATGCGCCACTGACCTTCGGTGTCTTGAAAGCGTCTGCATGTATAGAAAGAAAGACGTCTGCCTGACTCTTGCGTGCAATCTCCGTACGCTGACGGAGCGCGATAAAGTAATCGCCTTCCCGAACCAGCACGGCTCTGAATCCCGATTCCTTCTCGAACATCCGCCTAAGATTCGTGGCAATACCAAAGACCACATCTTTCTCGTAAAGCTTACCGGGGCCGATAGCTCCCGGATCATCCCCCCCATGACCGGCGTCAATGGCAACAATGACGTCCCGCATCTGGGTCAGTGACTTTTCTGATTTCTGGACTACCGGTGTCTTGGGCCTGTCCTTATCATATAAATCAATCACCAGGCGATCGCCGTACTGCATGATTGGCTTCAAAACAAAACTTCGTGGATGCACTTCTCCTAATAGATCGAGTACAACCCTAACGTCCTGATTCTTGTTTCTTTTTGATGTCCTGATAGCCCTGATCTGAGTGCCATCCAATTGGAGCCTGCCAATATCCACCTTGAGTTCCGCCGACTCGATGTCGATAACCAGACGGTGTGGATTGCTCAGGGCAAACACCTTGTGATCCACCGGCTGACCGAGGTCGAATACAATTCGGGTTCGTTCCGGTGAGGGTCGCACTCGTAAGCCGTCGATTTTCGTCACGGCTGCAGAAACCTTTGCGGTGCAAAGGCACATAATCACTACCAGCAGAAGGACTTTCAGCAGGGTCAGGTTTGATCGTATGTCTTCGACAGGGAATCGCAAATTGACTCGCCGTCCCGTGAATTCGCTTGAATGCTTATGTTCCGTTTTTCACCGCATACATCAATAGCAATCTCAAGGTCATGGTGAGGCAAATGACCTGCCGCTTTCTCCGGCCACTCGACGAGACAAAGTCTATTCTCACCAAAATATTCATCAATACCGATGTATTCGAGTTCATCAGGATGGCTCAGTCGATACAGATCGAAATGAAAAATGTCCCTTTTACCAATTCGATAGGGTTCTACCAATGTGAAGGTCGGGCTTTTTACAGCACCTTCATGCCCCATGGCATGAATTAAACCTCGACACAGCGTCGTCTTACCAGCTCCAAGATCACCCTTGATGAGGACGCTGCCTTCGCCGTCAAGTTGATGTGCGAGTTCCCCACCAAGCTTCAGCATGCCGGTCTCGTCTTCTATGTGGATGGTGATCATTGATTAACCAGTTGCCTGATACCCGGTAGCAGCTCTGTTGCCAGCAACCCCCTTTCACCTTGACCTGCAACCAGCCTGTCTGCTGCTAACGAGTGCACTACGGCGCCAAGCCTCGCGGCTTCACCACCGGCCAGTCCTTGGGCCAGCAGACCGCCAATAGTCCCTGCCAGCAGGTCGCCCATACCCGCGACAGACATGCCCGGGTTACCAAAAGGACAGACGCTGACTTGACTCCCATCAGCAATCAACGTACCTGCACCTTTAAGGACAATGTTGCCGCAGTAGCGTTTCTGCAGTTCAAGTACCGAATTAAGGCGGTCCGATTGGACCCGGACCTCATTGTTTAGCAGCCGATTGGCTTCGCCGGGGTGCGGGGTCAATACCCAGTCATGGTTCGAGAACGGTTGTTCCGCGAGCAGATTAAGGCCATCGGCATCGACTACCACCGGCAGTTTGCCGCCTGTCACCGCGGAAAACATTTCTCGACTCCAGTCGCTTCGACCTAAACCGGGACCGACCACCGCGATTGTCGCTCGATCCATGAGTGCTGCCAGCTCACCTGCCGTGTCGATGCCTCGGGCCATGACTTCAGGCCGTCTCGAAACAATGGCCGCCACGTTTTCCGGTTTCGTTGCTACACTGACCATACCGGCACCTGAGAACAAGGCCGCTTCTGCCGCCATTGCAACGGCTCCGCCCATGCCGGTGTCACCTCCAATGATAAGGACATGCCCATGATCAAGTTTGTGTGCATTTCGATGCCGAGGATTAACCGACCGAATCAGGTCATCGTAGTCCAGAATATTGGCTGTCGAAGGCACCTGCTGGAAAACGGCATCCGGCACTTCAAGGTCGGCGAATTGGATTTCGCCGGCATATTCCGGTCCATCACCAGTCATCAACCCGAACTTTCTACCGATAAACGTAATCGTCAGATCAGCTCTAACGCATATACCCAGAGATACACCTGTATCCGCTGAGAGGCCAGATGGCAGATCAACCGCTACTACCGGTTTGTCTAAACCGTTGATATTACGGATCGTAGCGGCATAATCTTCTCTCACTTCACCGGAAACGCCTGTGCCGAGCAGAGCATCGACGATCAACTCAGCGTCTTCCAACGCTTCATCAGGTGAATTCACTTCAACGCCGTTTTCCCGACAGAAGTTGTAAGCGGATGCAGCATCGGTTCCCTTTGCCGGTTCACGGCCAACCAGACCCACCTGAACGGTTAAACCTTTGGCTTTAAGCAGACCCGCTATAATGAACCCATCCCCTGCATTGTTACCTGAACCGCAGAGTACGGCTACGCGCCCGGGATTAGGCCACCGGCCCAGCATTGCATCCACGCACGCCTGTCCCGCCCGCTTCATCAGCGTTATCCCTGGAATACCCTCTTCCTCGATCGTGACACGATCCAGTTCTCGTACCTGTGCTGCGGTATATAGAAGATTCACGGCCTTGTTCACGAATTCACAAACCCTGATTATATGCCAATCATGACGTCCATTGACTGGCAACACCTGACCGATGAAATCACACTCTGGGGCAAAGAGCTTGGTTTCTCAGCAATCGGCATATCCGATATAGAGCTGAACGCACATCAGCAGAAGCTCGATGCCTGGCTGGCGAAGGAATACCACGGTGAAATGGACTACATGGCACGGCACGGAGATCTTCGCAGCCATCCCGAGAAATTGCACACCGGCACCGTTTCTGTCATCACGTTCCGCCTCGACTATCTCGAAAAGGAACCCAACCCCAAGGATCTACTGACGAGCGACGGTCATGCCTACATATCGAGGTATGCGCTTGGCCGTGATTACCACAAGGTGATTCGCGGCAAGCTGAAGAAACTGGTCACAAGAATGGAGGACTATCTGGTCGCCTACGATTTCAACGGATTCAGCTCTCGAGTCTTTACTGACAGCGCGCCTATACTCGAAAAAGCGTTGGCCGAGAAGGCCGGCCTGGGCTGGATTGGCAAAAATACACTTCTGATCAACGAGCGAGCGGGTTCCTGGTTTTTCCTTGCGGAAATTCTGACCAACCTGCCTCTGCCCGTGACCCCGGACGCTCAGCAGAACCGGTGTGGGTCCTGTACCGCCTGCATTGACATCTGTCCCACAAATGCAATCGTTGCCCCCTATCAGCTGGATGCCAGACGCTGCATTTCGTACCTGACGATTGAGCACAGGGGCTCCATTCCGGAACCATTTCGTGCGGCGATGGGAAATCGCGTCTTTGGCTGCGACGACTGCCAGATTGCCTGCCCATGGAACCGTTATGCGCAGGATAATGCAGAGCCGGATTTCTCCCCAAGGCACGGGCTGGATTCGGCCCAACTGCTGGACCTGTTTTGCTGGTCTGAGGATGAATTTCTTAAAAAAACCGAAGGTTCGCCAATCCGACGAACCGGTTATCTGGGCTGGTTGCGTAATCTGGCTGTCGGTCTCGGAAACAGTCCTGCGCAGGCCGGACTGACAGCTGCGTTAAATCAGAAAAAGGGTATCTCAGATCTCACTGACGAACACATCGACTGGGCACTAAACCAGCCCCGCTAACCAAGATTGAAGAAATTATCGCGGTAATACCTGAGTTCTTCGATGGATTCCTTGATGTCGTCCAGTGCACGGTGAACATTATTTTTGACGATGCCATTCGCGACATCCGGGCGCCAGCGAGCCGCCAGTTCTTTAACTGTACTGACATCAAGATTTCGGTAATGCAGATAGGCTTCTAGTTCAGGCATATATCGGACCAGGAATCTGCGGTCCTGACCAATGCTGTTGCCGCACAAAGGCGACTCGCGATTGACGACATGCTCTTTCAGGAAAGCCAGTGTGCCTTCTTCAGCCTCTCGCTCAGTCACACCTTCTGATCGAACACGCTCGATCAGACCGGATTCCGTGTGGTGCTCGGTATTCCACTCATCCATACCGGCAATCACCTCGTCAGACTGACGCACATAGTAGACGGGTCCTTCTGCGAGGAGCTTGAGATTGGAATCCGTAACCAGGGTGGCGACTTCCAGAATTCTGTCGGTATCGGGTTCAAGACCCGTCATCTCCAGATCCATCCACACCAGGTTCTGGTTTGTCGAATTGTCAGTCATGTTGTTTCCAACGGCCCGGGACGGCCTATATTAACTGAAAAGCCCCGTGCGTCCCCAAGGATAATTGTAAGTACTTGGTAACGGAGCACCTCTCAGAACAGTGTAGAATAGCCGCTCCTTTTATACCGGAAACATCCATGCTGCCACTGCTGGTTGAGCCAGAGACCCTTGCGCCGCTACTTGGCAATGAAGGTATCGCAATAATCGACCTGTGCGCTGACGAGAATTATCACCAAAATCACATACCGGGTGCTATTCACGTGTCGCCGATGGAGTTGGTCTCGGGAGTGAGGCCAGCTGTCGGTAAACTGCCTCCCGTCGACAGACTCAAGAACCTGTTCAGCCGTATTGGATACTCTAGGGAGAAGCATTTCGTTGCCTATGATGATGAAGGCGGCGGCTGGGCGGGTAGATTTCTCTGGACCCTGAATGTGATTGGTCATGAAGGCGGATCACTGCTCAATGGGGGGCTGATCGCGTGGGACGCGGCCAATCTACCCCTAACCAATGAAATACCGGCAGTTACACCGACCGATGTCGACATCACGATTCACCCCGACCGGATCGCCGAAAAAGAAGATGTCCTAAACAGTCTCCAAGACAACAGGATTCAGATCTGGGATGCCCGATCTGCAGAGGAATACGCAGGGACGAAGGTCGTGGCGGATCGCGGCGGCCATATACCAGGCGCCATCAATCTCGACTGGCTCGATCTGATGGATCGCGACCGAGCGCTTCGTCTGAGAGAAGACCTGAGTGCCGTTATTCACGACAAGGGCCTGGATACAGCGGAAACCGTGATCACTCACTGCCAGACACATCACCGGTCCGGGCTGTGCTATTTCGTCGGCAGGCTACTCGGTCTCAATATCAAGGCCTATCACGGCTCCTGGTCCGAATGGGGCAACGATCCTGATACGCCCATCGACAATCCCGCAGCTGACTAGCGGCCGGCTCGTTCTCGCGGATGTTTGTTTTTCTTCAGAAACTCCTACCCAAGCACCTGCTTAGCAGACTAGTGGGCTGGCTTGCAGAATCCGAGATTGCTGCGATAAAAAGCCCCTTTATCAGCATTTTCTGTCTGTTCTACAGAATCAATCTGGATGAAGCCGAAAGATCCAGGCGCAGTGACTACCGTAGTTTTAATGACTTTTTTACCCGATCACTGAAGCCTGGCGTACGTCACATCGAAGGCAAGACCTGTAGCCCGGCAGACGGAACGGTCGCCGCCCTCGGTGAGATTAACGACAACACCCTGATTCAATCAAAAAAACACAGCTATACGGTCGGGACACTATTGGCGGAGGATACTGCGGATTTTGATGGAGGCTCCTTCATCACCATCTACCTGGCACCACACAACTACCATCGAGTTCACGTACCCAAAACTGCCGAATTACACAGAACCTGCTACCTCCCCGGCGAACTCTTTTCCGTAAACCAAGCTACCGCTGAACAACTACCCGGACTGTTTACCCGAAACGAACGGCTTGTCTGTCGCTTTCGCACCGGCGACGGCCCCATGGCAGAAGTGCTGGTTGGCGCCATGCTGGTTGCAGGGATCAAACCCATCTGGCTCGATCGAGCCTACAAACCCAGACTGGAAGTGACGACAGAAATGAAACGAATCTTTCAACAGGGCGAAGAACTGGGCCAGTTCCAGATGGGGTCAACGGTCATACTGCTGTTCAGCCAGCGAGTCAGTTTCTGCGTAGAGGAGGGTGAAGAAGTCCGCTTCGGTCAGCCTATTACGGCCTAGCTTCATTGAGTGTGTCGGCTCCCCACAGCACCATCGCCAGACGATCAATGCCAAGGGCAATACCCGCATATTGTCCAATCTGACCTGTCGCCGCGATCAATGCAGCATCATCCGGCACCTCGGGTTTCGCCAGTTCGCGGCGCAAGCGATTATTTTCAGCGAATCTTTTTTTCAGTTCGGCAACGTCATCGAGTTCCTGATAGGCGTTGGCGAGTTCGATTCCCCCAATATAGAGTTCAAAGCGATCAGCAACCGTATCGCCCTCCAGGGTTGAATTCAGTTCTGCCAGAGCCGCCTGGCAAGCCGGATATTCGTAAACGATGGTTGGCTTCTCCAGTCCAGGTTCGATGTGTGTCGAAAAAAGAGCATCGAGAACATCACTGAGTCCGGCATCCTCACCAAGATGATCCAGATCTTTCGCCAGGCTCTTCAGGGTTTCTAGATCAGCCTGGTGTGGATTGAGACCGAAGCGGTCTTCGAATAGACGGTGGTAGGAGACCCGGTCAATGGTGTTGAACTCTAGCCCTGGCGGGTTCAGTTCCTCGACAATGAATTCAATCAGTGAAACAAGATCATCCATCAGCTCCGTCAGTGTATATCCCAGGCGATACCATTCCAGCATCTGAAATTCGACACTATGTCGACTACCCGTTTCACCGCCACGAAAAGCTGGACAGATCTGATAAATACTGGCCCCATGCGCACCAAGCAGGCACTTCATGGCGTATTCCGGCGACGTTTGAAGATAAAGCGGCGGCGAGGTGTTGGTCATCAGGTTCTGGAGATGAGCTTCACTTGAGCCGGAATCCCGCAGAACCGGTGTAACGACCTCCAGTACACCTTCTTGATGGAAGTAGGCTCTTATCGCCCGCGCCAGATCGCTTCTGAAGGCAAGCATGGACACAGGAACTGGCTACTGTTTTACGCGGTTCTGATATTCGCCGGTGCGCGTATCGACCCGGATGACTTCGCCGATATTGAGAAACAACGGCACCTTCACCACAGCGCCAGTACTCAGAGTTGCCGGTTTTGAACCGCCGCTTGCGGTATCTCCCTTAAGACCAGGGTCGGTCTCGGCTATCTCCAGTTCAACAAAGTTGGGCGGAGCAACGGCTATCGGGACCTCGTCCCAGAGTGTCACTGTGACTTTGTCCGTTTCCTTCAACCACGGAATGCTTTCTTCAACAGCAGATTTATCAGCAGCGAGTTGTTCGTAGCTGTCATCGGTTTTCATGAAGTGCCAATATTCACCGTCGTTGTATAGATACTCCATGTCATGTTCCATGACATCAGCAGCCTCTATTGATTCGCCGGATTTAAAGGTCCGCTCCCAGACCCGGCCGGTTTTCAGGTTCTTTAATCTGACCCTATTGAAGGCCTGACCTTTTCCCGGCTTGACGAATTCATTTTCGACGATACTGCATGGATCGCCTTCCAGCATGACCTTAAGACCGGACTTGAATTCGTTGGTAGAATAGCTCGCCATTACATCAATGCTCTTAAATTCCTTCAATGCCAATCATAACCTTAAGCGATTCAGGATTGAACAAATCTCAGCAGAGAGAGCAGTCACATGGCTGGCAGTGGTACATGCAAAATGCTGTTCGTGACATTACTGAACTGGCTGACACCCTCGGCCTGGAACTGGAAGAGGTACCGACTGACTTTCCCCTGATCGTGCCAAGAACCTTTCTCGAACGCATGCAACATGGTAACGCCGACGACCCTTTACTACTTCAGGTTCTACCCAGACACTCTGAGAATCTCAAGCTTCCAGGGTATCTGAACGACCCTTTGGATGAGCAATCGATTGCAGACGGTACCGGTCTTTTGCAAAAGTACGCGGGAAGGGTTCTCATCATGGTAACCGGCACTTGTGCCGTTAACTGCCGATACTGCTTTCGGCGACACTTCCCCTACGAGGATCATCAGCCCGATAAGGCAGCCTGGAAGAGTATTATCGATCGCATTACGGCCGACGACAGTGTCCGGGAAGTCATCCTGAGTGGCGGTGACCCACTCGCTATTAACGACCGTCACCTGAAGGTAATGCTCAGCACGCTTGCCGCTATTCCCCATATCAGGACTATTCGCTTTCACACCAGACTGCCGGTCGTGATTCCCCAGCGAATCTGTAGCGAACTGCTGGACTGCCTTGGCAACCTGGAGAAAAATCTGGTCTTCGTTCTGCACATTAATCATCCTCAGGAGATCGACGAGAATGTTGCCAACGCCATGGCCAGACTCAGGTCCACGGGGGCCAGTCTGTTAAACCAGAGCGTTCTTCTCAAAGGAATCAACAACTCCACCGATATACTATGCGACCTTTCTCACGCGCTATTCGACGTGGGCGTCCTTCCCTACTACCTGCATCTGCTAGACCCTGTCGCGGGGGCGGCCCAATTCAATGTGACCGAGCATGAAGGCATCGCCCTTCTCGACGCGGTCAGGCGAAAAATATCAGGCTACCTGGTACCGACACTTGTCCGGGAGGTGCCGGGTGAAGAAGCCAAGCGACCGGTCCCCAGCGCATCCCTGTGATATAGTACTCAGGTCCTGTCCGAAAATTTGACACCCTGATGCGGGTTTCCTGATAACCGATTGTATCGGTCAATATCACCTTGGAATATCGCACCAGTTTGCCTTGAAAACAGCCTTTTTCGGATGGAAACTTGTTAAACGGTTATCGTGAGATCTCGATGGGCGATCAGGATCCAATTCGACTGCTTATTCTGGAAGAGTCCCAGAATCGGGCAGAGGAACTTATTGTGCTACTCCGGACGGCTGGCAGGGCAACACGCGCCCACCTGATAGAGTCTGAGAGTGACTTTGCGGCAAAAGTCACCGAGCAGAAATGGGATCTGATTCTCGCATCACAAAACGCCAACGGCTTTTCTGCGGCGGCACTCCTGTCTCAGATCCAGACAATGGACAAGGACATCCCGGTTATTCTGATCGCCGACAACAGGGACCCATCTTCCATCACTGACGGACTAAAGCTCGGCGCAGCCGACGTCGGCCTTGACGACGATGACGAACGCCTCGTACTGATTATCGAGCGCGAACTGCGCAACCTCGAGAACCGCCGTCAAAAACGTAGCGCAGAAGTAGAACTACGGGAAACAGACCGACGTAACAACCTATTGCTGGATTCATCGACAACAGCAATCGCCTATGTGCATGAAGGTATGCATATCTATACCAACCAGGCTTATGCGGATCTATTTGGGTATGAGGACCCCGACGAATATGCCGGGATTCCCATCATCGATCTGATCTCAGGGGAGGACCAGGGTAAGTTCAAAACCTTCCTCAAATCCTTCGAAAAAGATGAGGCCAACGAAGAGGAGTTCTGTTGCGTCGACAACGAGGACTCAACGATCCTGACCACTCTGAAAATGTCAAATGCAACCTACGACGGCGAGTCCTGCACCCAGGTCATCTTCAAACCCCTGGTGGATGAATCCCAACTGGAAGACCGGATTAAGGAAATTTCGAGTCAGGATCTGCTTACCGGACTCTTCAACAGACAATACTTCGTGGAGCAGCTTGATTACGCTGTTGATAATGCTAACGAGGACAAACAATCCTCAATCATTTTTTATATTGCCATAGACCATTTCCCCAGAATTCGTTCCGAGGCAGGAATATCCAATGCAGATCTGGTTCTCGGCGACCTCGCCAGCCTGATTCGAACCGATGTCAGTGACGATTGCCTCATGGCGAGATTCGGGGATGACGTCTTCACGATACTGATGCAGGGTAATGACAAGGATGCGGCAGAAGAAGTGGCTGAAGCAATACGACTAAAAGTCGAAGGCCACATGTCTGATGTTTCCGGTAAGAGCTATCAGACAACCGTCAGTATTGGCCTATCGATGATCGCTGAAAACACTTCAACCGTCGAAGAAGCCATTTCCCGTGCTCACCAGGCCGCAGATTCGCTCGAAGAAGGCAATGCCGTTGCCTTCTATGAGCCCGCCAAGATTACCGTCGGAGAAGAAGGTAAATCCGTATCCGCTGATGCGCTCAAAGACCTTATTTCCCATGCCTTAAAAGAGAATGCCTTTAAGCTGGTCTTCCAACCGATTGTCAGCCTGCATGGTGAGGACGAAGAACAGTTTGAGGTGCTGCTGCGCCTGCCCGATGCCGAAGGCAATATTCTGAATCCGGGACAATTCATGACTCAGGCGGAGGAAGCAGGTCTGCTGCACAAAATCGACCGCTGGGTGGTTCTGCAGGCAGTCAAGGCGTTGGCCGACCAAAGAGAAGCTGGCGGTAAAGGCAGGCTCTTCATTAACGTCAGCCATAAAACCCTTGGTGACGAGGAATTTCTCCCCTGGATGAGTGTCGCCCTCAAGGCCGCAAGGCTACCCAGCGACGCTATTATTTTCCAGATTCACGAAAACGACGCGACTTCTTACATCAAGCAGGCTGCCAAATTCACCAAAGGGCTGCAGGAACTGCATCTGAAGTCTTCGATCAACCACTTTGGCTGTTCCCTGAATCCGTTCAACCTGCTAAAACACCTGACACCGGATTTCGTCAAACTCGACGGTTCCTTTGCCACACAGATTGAAGAAAGCGACGAAAAGCAGGAAGAATTAATCGAAATGGTTCAGTCCCTGCAGGCAACTGGTGTGCTGACCGCAATTTCCGGAGTCGAAAACCCCTCCATTCTGCCGACATTATTTATGACCGGCATCAACTATATCCAGGGCAACTACATATCAGAACCATTGGACGATCTCGAATACGACTTCTCGTCTGAGGATCTCTAACAACCAGCCTGTCATCCAAAGAGTGCCGAAAATCTGGTGCAGCAGTGCCAGCAAGATGAGGTCATGCAACACAAGGTCGGCTATTGCGAGAGCGGACCCAATTCAGCATCACGATCGCGGATCCCCATCAGATATAGCAGGCTGTCCAGGCCCAATGTCGAAATGGAATGACCGGCACTTTCCCTGACAAGAGGTTTTGCGTGAAAAGCGATGCCCATACCGGCCGCGTCAAGCATCGCCAGGTCATTGGCCCCGTCACCGACTGCGATAGTCTGCTGAAGCGATATTCCTTCCTTTTCAGCAATAGCCCGAAGCAACTCTGCCTTTCTTGCCGCATCCACAACCGGACTGACAACCTCTCCCGTCAGCTGGCCATCCCTGATCACCAATTCATTGGCGTAGACATAGTCAATACCCAGTTTTTCTTTCAGCGTTTCACCGAAATACGTGAAACCACCTGACAGAATGGCCGTCTTATATCCCAATCTGTTCAGCGTTTGAAACAAGTGTTCAGCACCTTCCATCAGAGGCAGTCTCTCTGCGACCTCACTCAAAGCATCGACGGGCAGCCCCTTCAGCAGGCTGACTCTTCGGGCAAGGCTGGTCGTAAAATCTATATCACCCGCCATGGCGCTCGCCGTTATCGCACTTACCTCTTCTCCCGCACCGGCAAGTGCCGCCAATTCATCGATCACTTCCGTCTTGATCAGAGTCGAGTCCATGTCAAACGCGATCAGTCTGCGGGTTCTACGGTAAATGCCATCTTCCTGAACGGCAATGTCAACTTCCAGGTCGGCGCACATCGCCAGCAGTTGCTCCCGAAAGGATTCACCTGGCGTACCCCGCAGTGAAAATTCAACACAGGCCTTCGACATGTCGTCCGACTCGCCAAGGGAAACGCGACCAGAAAGGCGTGTAATGTTGTCGATATTGAGCCTATTCTCAGCGATAACTCTCGACACTTCGGCAATATGGGTAGCTCTGATTCGGCGGGCCAGTAGTGTGAGTATGTAGCGCGATGAACCCTGAAGGTCCACCCAGGTTTCATAACTTCCCTCGGTCACCGGTGTAAAATTGACTTCCACACCCAGAGATTCAGCCTCCGCGCACAAGGCATCGTAAACACGCTCGGCTGTACTCGGCACCTTTGCAAGAATGCCTAGTGACAGATGATCGTGAATCACCGATTGACCGACATCGAGAATATCGACATCAGATTCACCTAACAGTTTTGCTATGGTTGCAGTGATGCCAGGCCTATCCTTGCCGCTGACACTGATCAACACAAGTTCAGTCATCGTTCGTTCCATTCAAGACACGCGTAATTATCCGGTAATCCGCTATACTCTCAACCGAATTCAGCACCTCTGGGGGGACGAGCGCCAATGTCGGATGAAGCACCAGCTACTTCACGGTTGCTTCTGCTACTCGTTGTACCACCTCTTCTGGTCGGTATACTCGTCTTCACGATCCTCTCCGCTGAATTCAGCCACCGCAGTGCTGACCAGCAACAGCGCTACGGCAAGGCAACCGCCGATCAGCTTTCGGGTTTTCTTGCCCAATACGTCGTCGAGGGTGACGTGCTTTCACTAAACGTGGTTACTGCCGAGCTGATTAACGGAGGCCAGGTCCATTTCGTAGCCGTTTACGATGACACCAATACCCTGATCGCTCAAAGCGGCAGGGACAATAACAGATTCACATCTTTTACCAGCGATATTACTTTTCAAGACTCGGTAGTCGGATTCGTCAGGGTGGCAATTCCCAAAACCCAGTCGGCTAGTCGATGGTGGCTTTCGGTCCCTGGTACGGTCCTACTATTCGCGCTCGCTATTGTCTGGCGCAAACCAGACCTGGTCACGCTCTGGCTATACCCAAAGGTTGCAGAGGAAACTCAGCGGGAAGAGCAGCCAGATATAGCCATCGACGAAACAAATCCTGAAGGTTTCGAGGAATGCATTCTAGTAGTCCGAGTCAGACCGGCCCACTATCTGGAACGCTATTTCGACAAGTTTTTCAGTGCCGCAGAACTCTATAGGGGGATCGTCGAGCAGACGACGCCAGAGGAACTCGTCATCCACTTCGAAGGACCGGACGCGGTTTTCATGGCCACGTCTACAGGTCTGTTGATCCGCGAGCTAACCGAACTGATGCAGGGCAATATGAGCTTCGGCGGCACCCTCGACCTGATTTCCCAGGAGCCGGAAAAAACACGAAAAGCCGCGAGCTATCTTGCATCGATTGCAGAAGGCGATCTAATCATGGCCGGTGGCGAAGCTCTGGTACAGGATCGCGTAGAATTACAGACTTTCCACCATTCACTGGTGGACTCACAGGATCTTCGACGAATAACACAGGTTCCCAACCAGACCATTCTTGTGGATCAGGCGAAGCAGCTCGTCGCTGGCTAACGTCATGCATTCGACAAGCCATTGGTTTAAGTCGTTGTCGTCTAGCAGTTAGGGGTGGGGGCATACCGTAAAGTGTGCTTCGCGGCCTTCCTGCCTACCCTCAGTTGCCATGGAGCCTGTAGTCTCCACGGTGCCTTCGGCGCTCGCTTTGATACACTTTTCAGTATGCCCCCACCCCTCTCCAACTCCAGCGCTACCGTCATTCATCGAAGTTATCCGGCTAAGACAGGGAGTGCTATCTGGCGCATGGTCGCAGCAGACTCAAGGACATGGATGTCCGAAAGTCAGCGTACAGGGAAGTTCCGGGCGGCGCACCGCTTGCAGCGGTGCTGAGAGCATGTGCCGGATAGCAACGACCGCAACCTCGACTTCATAGAATAGACTAGGCGTCACCGCGGATAACCGTGACGTCATCGACCTTCTGAAACCCCCTTGGCAGCTTCAGACCTCGGCGCGCCCGCTCTCCCCGATAGTGTTCCAACTCATTGATCGTCAGATTGAGTGTTCGCTTGCCTGAAGTAACGACGAGGATATCGACCTCCGAGAAGACCCGCACGAAGTGCATGAACTCCACGCGATCTTCGACCCGCGCCTTGGGAATATTCATAATCTTGACGCCCTTGCCCCGGCCCAGCTTCGGTAGATCACCAACCGGGAAGATCAGCAACCGGCCCTCGTTGCTAAAGGCGGCAACGAATTCATGCTTTTCGTCCTGCACCGGTGAGGGCTGATTCACGATACCGCCTTTCGGTACGGACAAGAGCGATTTACCCGCTTTGTTCTTTGTGATCATGTCACCGAAAGTGACGATAAATCCGTAGCCCGCATCGCTGGAAACGACAAACTGAGAACCTTTGTCACCGACGGCAATGCCGGTGAATATCGCCCCGGCTGGTGGGTTAAACCTACCGGTCAAGGGTTCGCCCTGACCCCGTGCTGATGGCAGGGTGTGCATCGCCGCGGTATAGGCACGACCCGTCGAATCAAGAAACACTGCGTCCTGATTCGATCTCCCTGGCAACGCCTGCAGAAAACTGTCACCGGACCGGTAACTCAATTCTACCGCATTGACCTCATGACCCTTGGCTGCCCTAACCCAGCCCTTCTCCGAGAGTACAACAGTGACTGATTCGGTTGAGATCAGATCCTTTTCTTTGAACGCCTGAGCCTCTTCACGTTTGACAATTTCCGACCGTCGTTCATCACCATAGGTTTCCGCATCAGCCATCAGCTCTTTTTTGATCAGCGTTTTCAGGCGCGCCTTTGAGCCGATGGTTTTCTGAAGATCTGCCCTTTCCGTATCCAGCTCTTCCTGTTCACCTCTGATCTTTACCTCTTCCAGTCGGGCCAGTTGCCGCAGGCGAAGGTCCAGGATAGCGTCTGCCTGAAGCTCTGAAAGTTTGAACTTCTTAATCAACGCCTCTTTCGGCTTATCCTCCGTCCGAACGATCCTGATCACCTCATCAATGTTGAGGAAGGCGATCATGAGCCCTTCGAGGATGTGCAGACGATCCAGAATCTTATCAAGTCGAAACTGCAGTCTGCGCAGGACTGTATCCTGTCTAAACTTCAACCATTCCGATAGGAGATCCAGCAGAGGCCTGACTCTAGGCTTGCCGTCGATGCCAATCACATTGAAATTAACCCGATAACTACGTTCCAGATCCGTTGTCGCAAAAAGGTGAGCCATCAGCTGATCGACATCGACCCGGTTGGACTTTGGCACGATAACGATTCTCGTCGGATTCTCATGGTCCGACTCGTCCCGAAGATCGATGACCATGGGTAACTTTTTGGCCTGCATCTGCGATGCGATTTGTTCCAAGATCTTGGTTCCTGATACCTGGAAAGGCAATGCTGTAATGACAATGTCGCCATCTTCCCTGGCGAAGACCGCCCTTGCGCGAACTCCGCCCCGACCGGTCTCATAGATTTGTATTATTTCCTCAACAGGTGAAATGATCTCGGCACCGGTTGGGAAGTCTGGTCCTCTGATATGTTCGAGTATGTCATTGAGTGTCGATTTTGGTTTATCCAATAACCGGATGCAGGCACTGACCACTTCATTCAGATTGTGAGGCAGGATATCCGTTGCCATACCGACTGCGATACCACTACCGCCATTTAGAAGAATATTGGGTAGTCTTGCCGGCATGTTTAGCGGTTCAGCCAGTGTACCGTCGAAGTTGGGGGTCCAGTCGACGGTTCCCTGTTTCAGCTCGCCCAGAAGCACTTCGGCATAGGCTGTCAGCTTGGATTCTGTATAACGCATCGCAGCGTAGGACTTCGGGTCATCCGGCGAACCCCAATTACCCTGCCCATCCACCAGTGGGTAGCGATAGGTAAATGGCTGCGCCATCAACACCATAGCCTCGTAGCAGGCAGAATCGCCATGAGGGTGAAACTTGCCAATTACATCGCCAATGGTTCTGGCTGACTTCGCGTACTTGGCATCGGTACCAAGTCGCAGTTCGTTCATGGCGTGAATGATACGGCGTTGCACCGGTTTCAACCCATCACCTATATGCGGCAGAGCCCGGTCGTTAATCACATACATCGCATAATTGAGATATGCGTTTTCAGTGTATTCGGTAAGTGATATCTGCTCGATATCGCCATCCATTGTCGTTTCACTCATCGTTTTTTTCCTAACTCAGATCTGCCAGATCGCCTTTCTTCTCAAGCCATGTCTTACGATCCGGTGCCCGCTTTTTTGAAAGCAACATGTCCAGGAGTTCGTTGACTTTCTGCGGTTTCTCCACCGTCAATCGCACAAGCCGCCTCGTGTCCGGTGCCATCGCCGTTTCCCGAAGCTGTATCGGGTTCATTTCACCCAGTCCCTTGAACCGCTGCACAACAACCTTACCTGACTTCTTTTCGGCGGCGATCATATCGAGGATGCCTTTCCTTTCATCTTCATCGAGCGCATAAAATACTTCCTTGCCTACATCCACCCGATAAAGCGGTGGCATGGCGACAAAGACATGACCTTCATCCACCAGCGCCTGAAAATGACGCACAAACAGTGCAATCAGCAAGCTGGCAATATGCAGTCCGTCAGAATCAGCATCCGCCAGGATACAGACCTTGCCGTACCGGAGATTGGTGAGATCATCGGAACCGGGCTCAATACCCAGTGCTACGGAAATATCGTGAACTTCCTGAGAGGAAAGGATATCGGCTGAATCTAATTCCCAGGTGTTCAGTATCTTGCCACGAAGCGGCATGATGGCCTGGGTTTCACGATTCCGGGCCTGTTTAGCAGAACCTCCGGCTGAATCGCCCTCAACAAGAAAGAGCTCCCCCATCATGGCATCACTGCAAGAACAGTCGGCCAGCTTGCCCGGCAACGCAGGACCGCTAGCGGGCTTCTTTCGCGCAACTTTCTTCCCCGCCCGGAGTCTTGCCTGAGCGCTGGAAATGGCCAACTCGGCAATGGCTTCGCCCTCGGCAATGTGCTGATTGAGCCAGAGCGAGAAGTTGTCCTTGACCACACCGGAGATAAAAGCCACAGCCTGGCGGGAGTTCAGTCTTTCCTTGGTCTGCCCGGCAAACTGCGGGTCGATCATCTTCGCCGAAAGCACATAGTTGCACTTGTCCCAGATATCGTCTGCTGTAATCTTGATGCCACGGGGCATCAGGCTCCTAAACTCACAGAATTCCCGTAGAGCCTCAAGCAAGCCGGCGCGCAGACCGTTGACATGTGTACCGCCCTGGGTCGTGGGTATCAGATTGACGTAACTTTCCGTAATCAGATCACCGTTTTCCGTCTGCCATTGCACCGCCCAGTCGACAGCTTCTTCCTCGCCTTCCATGACGCCGGTAAAGGGTTCTTCCGGTAACAGTTCCAGGCCTTCCAACTCTGCTCCCAGATAATCTTCCAGGCCGTGTTCGTAATACCAATCGTACTGTTTCTCTTCATCTTTCGATGCTGTTTCATCAACAAAGACCACTTTCAGACCTGGACAAAGTACAGCCTTGGCCCGAAGCAGATGCTTCAACCTGGGTACCGAAAATTTCGGTGAATCAAAATAGGAGGGATCGGGTTTGAAATTTATCAGCGTTCCCGTGTTTCTTTTACCGACCTTGTCTTTAACCGTGAGCTTGCCGTTCTTTTTGCCCCCCTTGAACGCCATGTGATGCAACTTGCCGTCCCGCTTGATAAAGACTTCAAATGTCTCGGAAAGCGCGTTCACGACAGAGACACCGACCCCGTGGAGGCCACCGGAGAATTTGTAATTGTCGCTGTTAAATTTTGCTCCTGAGTGCAAACGGGTCAGGATCAGCTCAACACCCGGCAGCTTCTCTTTCCTGTGAATATCAACCGGCATACCGCGCCCATCGTCGCTGACCGACACGGAGCCATCTTTTCTCAGCGTCACTCTGATTTCGGTGGCGTGGCCTTCCAGCGCCTCATCGACGCTGTTGTCGACCACCTCCTGGACCAGGTGATTAGGCCGTGTGGTATCTGTATACATGCCGGGTCTTTTTTTAACCGGCTC
This sequence comes from Gammaproteobacteria bacterium, assembly GCA_018656865.1. Lineage (GTDB taxonomy): Bacteria > Pseudomonadota > Gammaproteobacteria > Pseudomonadales > Azotimanducaceae > UBA9659. The sequence goes on from JABHYO010000150.1 coordinate 31,430, forward strand.
AAGTCCTTCCAGGACTTCAATGGAATCTGCTTTATAAGTATTAGCCATGTTCTCGTGTAACTACTGAGGTATTTAGCGACAAAGGAGATGCCGCCATGCGGGTCTCAATTATATGCAATGAGTGTGGAATTCCCTAGGGAGACTCTGACTATTTGTGCACAACTCTGCCGCACGGGCCTATGACAAGGCGACCGGCTCCAGCGAATATCCATGTTCGATGCAGTGAGTCAGCAGTTCGCCGAAAAATTTGTTGATCTGGGACTTTTCGTCAGGTTGGAACATATTGACGTTCGGTGTGGGATATCGGAATCGAAAATTCCGATGGCGTTCGAATCTGACGACTTCCGCCGATCTAACATCATGATAGATACGAACGTCGATGTTCGGCCACCGGATAAAGGGGCTGTCTTCTTCCGCTGATACATTGACCGTTAGCATCGTGGTAAAGGGACAGCGCTCTGTAATCCGAATGATTACAGTCGCTCCTTCTTCGGTTCTTGTCTTGATACCAAATGTCAGGTCATCCTCGGAATCCATCTCCGGAAACAACTGACTCAGGCGGATATAGTTGGCATCGCACTCAGCCATATCTGCAATCAGGTCCGGAATGTAGATGTACCTGTTGGTCATTGTTCTTCCTGGTATCTTGAAAAAAGATTACCACAATCATCGGAAAATACAGGGTTGATCTTTACCTTGAAAATATGAGATGGGCGTAAGTTTCAGCCCGGTTTTTACCGGGCTATCAAGCCTATCAGCAATTGTTCCGCTCGTTCGATAGATCCCCGGTTCCGCTCAAGAACTTCGCTGGCTGCGGCTACAAGAAGGCGCGTCCGGCCCTCATCGCGCATCAGACCGATAACCTCGTCTTTGAGTTCTTTTCGATCCCGGGCGATCAGCATTGCCCCATGATCGATGAACTGCTGTGTAATATCCTCAACATTATCGAGATGCGGCCCCATGATCACCGCAGTACCTGCCCTCACCGCTTCCAGCAGGTTGTGGCCGCCAACAGGCACGAGACTGCCACCGATATATGCAACCCGGGCGATCGGAAAGTAGGATTCAAGCTCTCCCATAACATCCAGCATCAGAACACTGTCATCGGCAGTCACCGGCACACCCTCACTGAACCTTCTGGCTGGATATCCCATTGAAGCGCAAACCCTGGCAACATGATCCGTACGATGGGTATGACGGGGTGCAAGCACCAGCAACGCATCCGGCACAACAGCGGCGAGAGAATCCATAACCGACAACAGGGCCTCTTCCTCTCCTTCATGGGTACTGGCACCCAGGATTACAGGTCTTCCAGTGGTCAGTTGCCGTGCCGAAGCAAGCCGTGCCTCGTGACCTGCTGAATACTGACCATCAAATTTGATGCTGCCAGTTACCTTCACCTTATCGGATTCCGCCCCCAACTCGATGAACCGTTTCGCATGCGGTTCCGTTTGCGCCGCAATGAGATCCAGAGAGCGCATCATGGGCACGGTTAGAACGCTAATCCGGGAATACCCCTCAGCCGAACGGGCTGCCATCCGTCCATTGATAACCGCTGCAGGTATACCGTCCCGCTCACAGGCAGCCAACATATTCGGCCAGAGCTCCGTATCGATGGTGATGAACAGGCGAGGTCGATTTCTCGAGAGGAACCGGTTGATTGCATCAGGTATGTCATAAGGTGCATAGCAGTTCTCAACGGCATCACCAAGCAGAACCCGCGCCCTTTCACGTCCTGTTGGTGTCATATTGGTCACAAGACATGGGTAACCGGCGATGAGAAGCCGCTTTATCAGAGGCGCCGCAGCGACTGTTTCTCCCGCTGAGACAGCATGAATCCAAATCACCTCACCAGGTCGTCGAGACCGGAAAAAGCCAAATCGCTGACCCAGGTCACGACGATAGTCGGGCTCCTTGATGGATCTTTTGACAAGCCTCAGCAACACAAAGGGAATCGCGAGGTAAAAGGCACAGCTGTAGAGAAATCGGTACAAGTTGATCCGCCGGATTTAGCTGTCCTTCCCCTGAAGCTCAAAGGATAACCATGTCACCTGACCGATGCCACCGGCACCCTGTATAATTTGGGCTTGCGCCCAGAGAATATGAAATCTTGAGTCCGGTTCAGTACAAGACAGATATCGCTATCGTGGGCGGTGGAATTGCCGGGCTGTGGTTGCTAAACCTGCTCCGAGACCGCGGGTTCGACACCGTGCTACTTGAAAAACGAGCCCTCGGAAATGGGCAGACGGTGGCTTCCCAGGGCATGATCCACGGTGGTATCAAGTATGCCCTGGGCGGTCTGCTAACCGATGCTTCCGAAACCATTGCAGCCATGCCGGCCAGGTGGCAGGCGTGCCTTGATGGCTGTGGAGAGCTGGATCTGCGTGGCGTCAAAACCCTATCAACCGACTACTATCTTTTTTCAGATGCCAGGCTGACCTCAAAGATCACTGCATTTTTCGGCAGCAAGGCGATCGATGGCCGGGTTAAACCCGTCTCAAAGGAACATGCGCCGGAGGCCTTACGGCATCAGGACTTCAAAGGCCTCATTTACCAATTGCAGGATCTGGTACTGGATCCCGTATCTCTTCTTGAACAACTCGCCAGACGCCACGCGGACAGCATCCGCATCGGAGATATCAAACTCGACTCCCATGACTCTTCCGTGCGAGCCATCACACTCGCCGATGGTTCTCTGGTCAAGGCAAAGCTGTATATCTTTGCCGCCGGTAGCGGCAACGGTCCAATGATCGATCAGCTCCAGCTGCCGGTCACTATGCAGCAACGGCCGCTTCACCAGGTTGTTGTTCACGGAGGAGATCTGCCCGCTCTCTTTGCTCACGCTGTTAGTCTTCGCAGTGCTGACAAGCCCAGGCTTACCATCACAACTCATGGAACAGCCAACGGAAACCATGCCTGGTACCTGGGTGGACAACTGGCGGAAACAGGAGTCGATAGATCTGACGCTAGCCAGATTCGCCACGCGAAGACGGAACTAAGTGCCATCTTCCCCTGGTTATCATTCGACCGCTGTCAGTTTTCGACCCACCGGATCGACCGCGCCGAACCTGGCCAGAAGGACCAGGGTCGGCCAGACACGCCGTATGCAAGACGTTTTGACAATTCTCTGGTCTGCTGGCCAACCAAACTGACGCTGGCACCGATGCTGGGCGATATGGTTCTCAAAGAAATCGACTTTGAAGGCAGTGGCTCTGCCCAGACGAATTTCGGTAGCAACTACCGCATTGGCGAGGCACCCTGGGAAGCAGACCATGAGGCTTGAACCTAAACCTCTGGGTGATTGTGGGATCAGCGTCTCACCCCTATCTCTAGGTACCGTCAAACTGGGTAGAAACACAGCGGTCAAGTACCCCAGTACATTCTCTCTGCCGAGTGACGAAGAGGTCATCTCGTTGCTGGAGATGGCACGCGAATTTGGTATCAACCTAATTGATACGGCACCCGCTTATGGTACCAGCGAAGAGAGACTGGGCCGTCTTCTGCCCGGATTGAGAAAGGACTGGGTAATCTGCACCAAGGCCGGAGAGACTTTCGTGGACGGTCAGTCCATCTACGACTTCTCCCGTTCGGCCATTGAATCGAGCGTCCGGCAGAGTCTTCACAATCTGAGAACCGATTATTTGGATGTGGTTCTGATTCATTCCGATGGCCGGGACCTTGAGATATTGAATGAAACCGACGCCATGCAAACACTACAAAAATTAAAGGACGAAGGTCTCGTTCGGCTAATTGGGATCTCCACCAAGACAGTAGAAGGCGGGTTTTCCGCCCTCGATGTCAGCGATGTATTGATGGTGACACTGAATCTCAAAGATCAGACCCAGCTGCCCCTTATCCGAGCAGCTGAAGAACGCGGTTGTGGCATTCTTGTAAAAAAGGCCATGGCGAGCGGGCACGGCGATGCGACTGCGAACCTCAAATTCAGTCTTTCAACCCCAGGGGTTGGTTCGGTTGTTCTCGGGACCATTAATCCCGATCATCTGAAGCAGAATGTGGAAACCGCTCTCGCGCTCTAGAGATCCCTGATCTTCTCAACAATGGCACTGGTCGAACAGTCTTCAACCAGGCTCAGGACTTTGACCTCTCCACCGGCATTCCGGACAATGTCTGCCCCAACCACCTGGTCGATGCCATAATCACCACCCTTCACCAGCACATCAGGCTGGATCTGTTCGAGCAAACTCTCCGGCGTGTCTTTTTCGAACGACACCACCCAGTCGACAGCTGTCAGCCCTGCCAGCATCGTCATCCGACGATCGAGAGAGTTGATCGGGCGACCTTCTCCTTTCAGTTTTTGAACAGATTCATCCGAATTGATCGCAACGATAAGTCGGTCGCCTTCTTTCTTTGCCTCGGTCAGGTAGTCAACATGTCCAGCATGCAGAATGTCAAAGCAGCCATTGGTAAAAACGATTCTTTCGCCGCGTGATCGAGCCACCTGAACCGCAATGACAAGCTGTTCTGCAGTCATCTTGCCCCTATCCAAAGGTTCATCGCGATCAAACTCAGCCCGCAGTTCGGGTCCCGATACACTGGTGACGCCGAAGTGACTGACGACGATACCGGCAGCGACGTTGGCCAGCGCAACGGAATCTTTGAGTGTCTGACCAGACGCGAGGGCGGCGGCCAATACAGCAATCACGGTATCCCCTGCACCAGAAGTATCGTACACCTCCCTCGTTCGAGCGGGAAAGTGAGATTCTTCATCGTTCTTCTGGATCAGCGTCATGCCTTCAGATGCGCGAGTAACCAGCATGGCCTCACAACCGATTCTTTCAATCAGGTGCCGGCACTTATCCACCATCTCTGCCTCAGTACTCCAACCATTGAGCGCACTTCGCAGTTCGAGCGTATTGGGTTTAATGACGGTGGCCCCTGCGTAGACTTCGAAGGGCTTGAATTTCGGATCAACATAGACAGGCAGTCCCCTGGCTCTTGCCGAGGCAATGACCTGTTCAGGGTCCGTAAAAACACCCTTGTCATAGTCTGAGAAGACTATGCCATCACAACTCTCCGTGTCGTCCAGTAAGGCAATGAGATCTGCCGGGTCCACTTTGACGGGATCCTCAAAGTCCGCACGTATCATTTGCTGACTTTGACTGACCAGCCTGATCTTGGTAATGGTCGACCAGCCTGGCACTTCGACAAATCTGCATCCGATTCCTGAGGATTCCAGCTTTGCCTTCAGCACCTGGGCCATATCATCGGCGCCTGTAGCGGCGATCAACATGGACCGGGCTCCCAATGTGGCGACATTGAGAGCGACATTGGCGGCACCGCCGGGCCTGTCCTCGATTTCCGATACATCTACAACAGGTATTGGTGCTTCCGCAGAGATACGGCGTGTCTCACCGTGCCAATAACGATCAACCATGGCATCGCCAATGGTGAGGATACTGGCGTTATCAAATCGGGGAATTTTCATTGAAGACAGGCATTCTGACGTGCGCGAAGTTTAGCACAATCAATGTTCTTCCCGACTGATGCAAAACCCGCTAATGTGACCGCCGTGAACAACACCTCCCTTCGACAAGCTGAATTTCTAAAACCGGGTTACTGGCTCACCTGGATCGGCATCGGACTTATTCGACTGATCTGTTTCCTGCCACTATCCATTCGGGGGAAAGCAGGCAGCGGTCTGGGGCTGCTGGCCAGTATGGTCGCAACAAGACGGCGACACATCGTACGGACCAATCTGGAGCTCTGCTTCCCAGAAATTGGCCAGCAAGTACTAGATCAACTGCTTGTCGATAATTTCAGATCGAGCGGGGTCTCTATTATCGAAACCGCCACGGTCTGGTTTGACGATCCATGGAGGTATCGCGACCTCGTCGACATTACCGGATTGGACGAGCTACGCTCCGCAAAAGCCGAAGGCAGCGGCGTTATGTTGCTTGGCATGCATCTGTCTACTCTGGATTTTTGCGGCGCCGTACTGAGTACATATGAGCCATTTGATGTGATGTATCGTCGCAACAAAAACAGATTGCTCGAGGCTGTGATGACTCGTGGGAGGGAAAGAAACTTCGCTTCCGCCATCGAACGAAGCAATGTGAGAATGGTTGTCCGACGCCTGAAGGAGGGTGCGGTTGTCTGGTACGGGCCCGACCAGGACTATGGCCGCAAACATTCCGTTTTCGCCCCTTTCTTTAACCGTCAGGCCGCAAGCATTACCGCCACAGCGCGCATCGTGAAGATGACAGGCTCTCCCGTCGTCGTTTTTTCTCACTATCGTGACCTTGCAACCGGTCGTTACAGGATTCATCTGGAACGCCTTACTAAAAATTTCCCGACGGACGACGAGATTGCGGACTGCACCTGTATAAACAATGTTATCGAGGAAGCTGTATCGCGAGCACCGGCGCAATATTGGTGGTTACACAGGCGATTCAAGACGCAGCCAGAAGGTGAACCCAGACCCTATTGATTTCGCCCAGATGTCAGTGTGTCGAGGAGCCCGAGAACCCGGGTCGCCGCTGCCTGAGTGGAGTAGTTTTCTTTCACCACGCTCCGACCTGCTTCTCCCATTCTCTGTCTCAGCTCCCTTGAGTTCACCAGTTGCTCAATCGCTGACAACCAGTCCTGCTCAGAATTCGCGAGAAAACCGGTAAGACCATGACGGACGACGTCGTGGTTGGCGCCTGTATCAGAGCTGACAACCGGTAAGCCTGCAGCCATGTACTGTATGACCTTGAGCGCGCACTTGCCGCGTGTCCAGCGATCGTCAACCATGGGTGCAATACCAATATGACTTTTTGCGAGTTCACTTGTTTCCGTTACCTGCGACCAGGCTATATGTCGCGTCCTGAGGTGTTCGAAGTTCATCTGGAAATCACCAATAATCTTGAATTCCAGATCGGGGAAGTGTGCTCCAATAGCATTCAGTGTGGCTCTGAAATGCTCAAGATATCGTGACGTTGAGCGGCTACCTATCCAGACCATCGACATTTGCTCTTCCTTCTGCTGCAAATGATAGTGGTCTGTTTCGACACTGGTCGGTACTAATTCAGCTACACCACCCAGATTTCGTGCTGCATCGCAAAGGTACGTGTTGCCTCCAAGGACGAGGTCGGCAGCCTCGACTATCGCGCGGTACCGACGACCTCTTGTTACCGACTTTTCACCGCTCGACTTTAGAAATATGGCATCGTCATGGTCGAAGACCAGAACCTTGGCAGTTCTACTCAGCAATCCTGCAACAAAGGTGTTCAGCAGTTTTCGTTGAATGAATACGGCATCAAAGGATGTGGACCCCAGAACCGCACCAAGTTGACCGAGCGTACCGGGCTCGTTGAGAATCCTGACCTGGTCACCCCTTTCAACCAATGCTCTCGTGATGGGCTGAACACGATATCGAGTCGCCGGATCCTCACTCGATTTGGTGAGGAAGAGATATCTCATGCCGGTTTGTCAGCAACGACAATGATTTGTTTTGCGTAGTCTATGCCAATCGCTCTGAATACCGGGTACAACAGGATGCGACGTAAAAACTTCTTGATCAGCGAGTCATGGTAGAGACGATGAACCGACACAACCCGGAACCCCGCCAGTCTCAGCAGGCCCCCCAATTCGTCGTAACAGAACGGAGTCACATGAGTCGCATCTCTTAAGAAAGCTGGTGGGTAGTAGACGTTCGGTGTGGTTAATACCACCTTGCCGCCAGGCTTTACGTGATCGTACATCTTTTTCACCATTAGCCAGGCGCTGTCGAGACTAAGGTGTTCAATCATCTCAAAGGCGCAGACGATATCGTAGCTGTCTTCAACCTCATCGATGTTCGTGAAGTCATGCTCGAAGGTCGAATCGATGTCGCAGGATTTGTAGTTATATTCGCCCCAATAGCCTTGCATTTTTTGCCGTAGCGATCGGTCACCGGCACCTACTTCAAGCAGATCGACACCCCTCCGGCCAACCGTTGCCAGCACCTTGTGATAACGCCGGTCAACCGGTAGCGACCAGATTTTACCGAATTGATCCGCCACAGCCTGACGTTCACGGTACAACTTGTGCCAGTCGATAACCTGGAGATCCTTCATGATTAGTCCCCGGTGACGGGCGCCACCTTTTCCACTTGAGGCAGAGTTCTTAAGTTCTGAAGCATGGCCGCGACGGAGAATTCCGCACCCAGACGTTCATGTGCCTTTGTGCTCAGTTCACTCTGTTCCTGTTTTGACAGCGTCTGCATTTTTTTTAATTTTTCCGCCAGATCCGCGACATCGCCACACCTGAACATGATACCGGCATCGGTAACAACGCTGGCCGGACCCGGCGCATCAGAACACAGCACCGGCGTCGACGCGGCCATCGCTTCCAGCAGAACCATGCCAAATGCTTCTTCCCTGGTCGAAGGCAGTACAAAGGAATCGAAAGCCTTCATGTACTTTTTTGCATCCTCTCGACTGCCAGCGAAGATAACCCTATCGGCGATCCGCAGCCTTGCTGCCTGCTCCCGCAGCTGCTCTCGCAACTCTCCATCGCCTACTAGCGCCAGGACAGAATTGTCACCAAGCTTTGCAAAAGCATCGATTAACAGTGCATGGTTTTTCTTAGGGACAAGTCTGCCGATCGTCCCGTAACAGTATGCGCCGAGAGGTATACCCAGTTGGTGCCGAGCTGAAACCGAATCGAGAAGCGTTCCGGCCTCAATGGCATGGGGTACCCTGTGTATCCGGTCCGCCAGATGCGGGTGGCTAGTTCTGACCTCATCACAGACCGGGTGGGACACACCCAATAGACTGACATTGTCCTTCCAAAACCGGGAAAAGACTGAGCGAGTTTTTCGCTTCAGAAATCCAAACTCATGCATCACACCGAGCACCAGACCAATGTCCATTTTCCGGTTGAGTAACATCGAAAGGTAAAAGGGCTTGTACCGGTGGGCGATAACAATGTCAGGCACATCGTTTCCAATAAGGGCTTCGAGCTGAGCGACTATGCCGAATTTCAGCCCCCGCAGCGCGCCCTTCTCAAGCATCAGGAATTCGACCTCTCCCGGGACTGCGCTCACGATCTGGGGTGATTCGGCACCCCTTAGGAAAACGGTCCTGACATCGCAATCGCCAAAGCTGCCTGCGTACTGTCTCGCTACAGTAGCAAAGGGACCTTTGAAGTCATGGCATATCTGCAGAACACGGGGTTTTCGTTCCATCAGCTGCTTGCGCTTTTAGTAACCAGCAGATCCTCCAGCACCAGGTATTCAAGATCAGAACCAAAGAACATGTTCAGCGCATCAGTTGGTGAACATACCATGGGCTCACCTCTTCTATTCATCGAGGTGTTTAGAACTGCACCGTTACCGTTTAGACGCTCCATTTCCTTTAACAGTGCATAATATCTCGGATTGGTCGATTCATCGACGATCTGTACACGAGATGTTCCATCTTCGTGAACCACCTCAGGTACCCGGTTTTTCCATTCCTCTGATACTTCGAAAGTGATCGTCATGTAAGGCGCCGGGTGATCTGTCTGAATCATGTCAGGTGCGACAGTGTCGAGAATACTCGGGCAAAAAGGTCGCCAACGCTCACGAAACTTGATCTGTTCATTGATTTTATCAGCGATACCGGGATAGCTCGGATTCCCCAGGATTGACCGACCGCCCAGCGCCCGGGGGCCAAATTCCATCCGACCCTGACACCAGGCAACGGGATTGCCGGAAGCAAGCAGCGCAGCCGCCTTTTCGACGATATCGTCGTGACGCGTGAATGCGGGATGATCCGGATGGTCCTCACAGGCTTGAATACATTCATCATTCGTATATCTGGGACCGAGATAGACGTGCTTCATCGGCTCAGGCGTCACTCCTCTTTTCCAACTGGCATAAGAAGCAGCACCTACCGCTGTTCCCGCATCACTGGCAGCTGGTTGCACAAACAGTTCCTTTACGTATGGCAGATTGAGTATCTTCTGATTCAGCTTGACGTTCAGGGCACCACCACCTGAAAACACCAGCTTGCCGGATTCCTCCAAGAATTCCTTCAGATAGGTGTCAATTAGCGCCAATGAGATATTTTCGTACATTTTTTGCATGGCAGCGGCGTAATGAACATAGGGGTCATCAGCAAAATCACCCTGCCGTCTCGGACCAAGCCAGTCGATGAGTTTTTGCGAAAAATAGTAGCCCTTACGTCCCTCTTTGTACCTCCTGAGACCTATGGTATTAACCAGCTCTGTATTGACCTTGATGTCGCGGCCATCGAATTCAACTAGCCGGGACAGGTCGTAAAGATCGGGGTCACCGTAGGGCGCCATACCCATGACCTTGTATTCGCCGTCAAGCATCTCGAATCCCAGGTATTCCGTAAACGAGGCATAGAGCTGTCCCAGTGAGTCCGGATCGAAAAACTCCTTTACCTTGTGAATAACGCCGTTTTCACCGTAGCCAAAAAAGGTCGTCGCGTACTCGCCCTTGCCGTCTATCCCGAGAATGGCAACCTTGCCGTCAAAACCTGAGAGATGATAAGCGCTGCTGGCATGCGCCATGTGGTGTTCTACGGCATCAAACTCGATATCTTTCCATTCAATACCGAGCTCACTGAGCAGGCCCTGGACTTTCTTAACATTCCGGCGGTAGTGACGGTTACCGTTGAATATAGCGTCAATCGAACGTTCCGGCGCGTACCAGTATCGTTTCGCGTAGTGCCACCGTGCCTTGCCTAACAAGCTTACCTTGCCATAGGGAAAGGCAACCACATCGACGTCTTTCGGGCGCAGCTTCGCCTCCCGCAGACAGTACCGTGATGCATGCAGTGGCATATCGTTTTTTGCGTGTTTCTGGCGCGTGAACCTTTCTTCTTCCGCAGCAGCGATCAGTTTGCCATCGACATAGATCGCAGCAGAGGGATCATGGGTCAGCGCACCTGACAATCCAAGAACAACGAGTGACAAAATACGGGCTCAGGATTACGGAAAGTCGCGTATTCTACGGTGCCTGAAGCAGGTCTGCGAATCTTTTTTCTACTACGGGTGCGGAAGTCCAGTTACGCATGAAGCGTGCCCGGTCTCTAATCCGGGCCTGCTCCTTCAGTCGATACAAGGAATGCTCGGTCATCGAATCGAGATCGATAATAGCCGCCCCCTCACCTGTAAGGAGAAAATTACTGGCTTTGAGGTCCCCGTGACTCACCCCAGCCTCCTCAAGCTTTCGCAGAATCTCAACTATCGACCTCATTTCGGCGTCAGGATTACTTTTTTCAGCCAGAGTCGTAGCATCGCATCCCTGTTCATACTCTGTAATGAAGTAGGCCCTGCCTCTGAACGGTCCGAACCTTTCTTCGACGAGGGCAACCGGTTTCAGGGTTTTGATGCCAAGGAACTCGAGCCTGAATGTATTCCCCCAGGAGACCCAGGCACGGCTTTTTCTGAACAATCGATTCAGAAGATGGCCGGAACTCTTGATGTTGTATCGTTTGATTGCCAGTGGCCCTGAAGGACTGTTCACTTTCGCCACCGTCGCGGTATTACCGTTCTTCAACAACTGACCAGATTCAATCGCGCTATCAAGATCGTTGAGCATCGTTTGCATTTCCGGTGAATCATACCTGCGTTCGCAGACAGTAAACCTCCTGAACCTGGACACACAAGACAATCGCGTACACTCACGAAATGCTTTCTTAACATAGTCGTTTTTCCTGATGTCGCGCTTCTTTCGAACTTGGCTGAGTAAATTCTCCAAGCGGCTGTCTTTAGGCTGCCAATGCCTTTCCGATTCGTAAACAGGCAGCACCTTGGACATCAGATTGTCATGCCGGGCATGAAACTGAGCGACAAACAGGGCAAGGTTATCGAGGCTCTTTCCTTCGGACAATTTATCGACTCGCTTCCGGGAGACATCCCCACCATCGATGGTATAGATACGTCCATTCTGAATGAGGAAATTTTCCGGATGTATGTCGTTCTGTACGACCCCTCCCTCATGAAGTTTAGCCAGATCGCTGATGACACCCTGCATTATCAAGAGACGCTCTTCTTCAGAACTTTCACGCCAGACATCGATTAGATCCCGCGCACCACCGAGAAATTCAAAGGCAACAACCTTGCCACCTTCCGCCTCCAGAGTGCCCAGCCACTCTAGTGATGGTGTCAGCACTCCGGCCGCTTCAATGGCCTTAACACCTCTAACTTCCCGTCTGGTATAACGCCCTGCAAATCTTCCGATGAAGAGTTTCACCAGAATCTGTCTACCGTCTAGTTCGGCAACTGCAGCTATTCGGCGGCGAGGCAATAGCCTCAGAATCTTCAGCACGCCAATCTGGCACACGGTGCCATCGTCCTTATGCACTGTAAGCTGGAAAGGCTCCCTCAATGACCTGCCAGCCTTGATCAACGATTCAGCGTTCAGATTGTTCATAACTTCCTGTTGTTATTCACGACCGGAAAAAAAACCTAGTACTTTCCGAATCTCTCCCTTATCTGACCGATCGAGTCGACATCTGTTTCTATATGCCAGATAAAATCGCAGGCGATCGGTTCTGCTCAACGACCATTTGCCAACCTTGTCGAGGCAGGCCAGGTCCTTAATTCTTCCTCTGGCGAGAAAAGGACCCGCCATGGTCCTGCCCATCGGGCAGTCGATAATATAAACCCCCGGCTCCCGATCAAGCTCAACCAGAATGTTACGCCATTTCAGATCATTGTGAACAAAACCGCGCTCATGCATCGTGCGAACCGCCTCAGAAAGCCGACGGATGACCGCTTTCCGCCATTCCCGATCAAGCAAGAACTCACTTTCTTCCCTGGCAAGATCAGCAAGATCCCGAGTACCTTTGATCTCCCTGGTAACCAGCGCCCCCCGATAACCGTTCTCATCCTTTTCTTCACCGTAGGCCTCAACATCTGCTGTCGCGATACCCATTGCTCGAAACAGCAGCAGATTCTCCCATTCCGCCCGAAGCCTGCTCCTGCCTATCCAGCGGCGCAGACCCCGTCCACGACTGGCGTAACTCTTGACGTAATATGCTGCAGATCCTGCTTCAACACGAACGAGTCTGCTCATCCAGTTGGCGTTAATCTCCTCGCCTTCAGTGTTAAGGGCATCAGCGAGTGTGGCGAACCGCAACCTCGCATCATCACTGCGCACCGTCCAATGACATCCCACGATACTGTTCATGGCTGTTGATCTGGGCTCATGGCTGTTTACCTGGGCTCATGGCTGTTTATCTAGGCTCATGGCTGTTCGAGCAACCTGGCAGCGTTACTAGACAACTGATCATGATCCTGAAGGTAGAGCTTTTCCGCTCTTTTCAGCACACGCTTCCAGAGTCCTTCTCTACCACGCAGCGCAGACCTTAGATCACCATCCGAATAGGTACGCACGAACCGCAACAGATCCCGCCGTGTCAGGTTTTTTTCCAAGGCAGAGAATAGGAGACCACCCAGATCCTTCTCCAACCATCGCGCTGGCACCGCCTTTCTCAACTGTGCCCGGTGAAGATCGATCAGGTGGAGCCCCGGTTCTCCCCGGACCGGGTAATCCATCAGGAAGTGACAAAGGTAGTAGTCCCGATGGTTAATTCCAGCCCCATGCATACCACTCGCCATCTGTGCAATCTTTTGAATCAGCCGGCGCTTCAAAACCAGATCTTCAGTCTCAAAATCTTCCAGGCTGATTTTATTTTCGAGAGAGCATGTCAGTATCGCCGACCTGCGCTTCGAAGGATCCATGCCCTCCTCACAAAAAAGTGCTGCAGTCATAGTCGGTACACCCGCTCTCTCAAGGTGGCTGATTGCCAACCATTCGTTTCGAGCACCAAGAACCGGAAGCCGGCCCTGGACGAGGTTTTTGAATATCTCCTTCCAGCCAACCCCATGGTGAATCTTTGCAAAATAGTTCCGATCCCCGATCCGTACCTTGATGGTTCGGCGATTCGCAACTTCCCGATAAATTTCCCCGGTAAGATGATCCACCTGATTGAAAAGATCGTTCGGTGAAAACCTATCGGCCAGTTCGGTGGCTACGTAGTACTGAGTCACGCTTCGCCAACCGCGCAAATGTATTCTGCTGCACGAACGGGCATGTCATAGATGTCTGCGGTCTGCGCAAAACTGATACCGTTGTCAGACCAAGTCTCGCGCTGTGAAGAAGTGATCATTGAATGCAGCATGCCATTGAAGGTCTCCTGCTGAAACGGCGACGGGATCAACTCACCAGCCCCCGCCTCCTCAATATAATGTGCATATCCACAAACATCCGTAGCTATCACCGGTAACCCTGCGACAATCGCTTCCAGCAGAACAGTGCCTGTATTTTCCACATAAGCGGGATGAATCAATAGATCCGCTCCCATCAGGAATCTGGGTATATCGTCGCGTCCTTTGAAGATAGTTAGACACTCATCGATCCCAAGACGCTTTGCCATACGAACGAAATGGCCGGGCGAGTCCTGACCGATAACAATAAGTCGTGTTTTTCTCTTAAGCTCTTCCGGCAGACTACTAACAGCAATCAATGTTCTGTCGAGACCCTTGGTAATAAAGCCGGAACCGATCATCAACAGCAGTATCTCGTCACCTTCGATGTCCATCTCCGCCCTGAAGGTTCGCCGAATCTGCAGACGATCCGGCGGCGCAATTCTGTCCCTCGCTATGCCGGGAGACAACAGATGTACACGGCCTTGCTGCGTTTCATAGTATTTCTCAAAGAGTGGCACCTGGACCGGCGAAATCATCAGAATTTCAGTAATGGAGGAACGACCGAAGACTGCCTTTTCGAAGTCTGAAAATAGGTTATAGCGCGGCAGCGACCGGTAAAACCTGCTTCGTTGGGTCTGTGCTTTGTCTTCATAACAACTGTCCGCTGCGTAGTAGACATCCAAACCGGGCATCTTGTTAAAGCCAACCACCCGGTCTACAGGCCAGTGGGACAAATGATCGCTAACCCAATCATTAAACTTTCGGTAACGAGAATGGTTTGTCAGGGACGTGACCGGTACCGTAATCACCTCGAATTTCGCTGGTATATCACCCTGCCAAAGCAGCGTATAAACACGAATACGATAACCCCGTTTCTGGGTTTCCAGAGCAATCCTCATGA
This sequence comes from Gammaproteobacteria bacterium, assembly GCA_018656865.1. Lineage (GTDB taxonomy): Bacteria > Pseudomonadota > Gammaproteobacteria > Pseudomonadales > Azotimanducaceae > UBA9659. The sequence continues at coordinate 46,482 of JABHYO010000150.1, forward strand.
AATCGCGCTGCAGCCCGCCGTAGGGAAAATACTTAAAAAGACAGAAAGCGATCGTGCCCGTTACGGTTGCCGCCCATTCAATTTGGGCCAACGCAACCTTTTCGATCTTCTCCGCCGCGTGCTGATGCAAAGAATAGATGTCCGCCCTTTCCGCAAAAGCTCTACCAATGTCGAACCACTTCTCCCGGTCGTCATCGGTGAGCATATTCGCCAACCGCGTGTTCAAGTCCCCCTGCCTGAAAGGCATCCGAACCAGTTCGCCCATTCCCGCTTCCTCTACAAATCGGGCATAACCACAGTTTTCTGTCACCAGTACCGGCAGGCCAGCTACCACTGCTTCAAGCAAAACAATCCCAGCTGCCTCGTCAACGGCAGGTAGAATAAGAAGATCCGCAGCAAACAGAAACCGCGGCACATCATCGCGCCCGGACAATATCGTTACCTGCTTACCGATGCCAAGAACACGGATTAAACGATTGAACGGCGCTGGGTTGTCTTCACCGACGACAAAAAACCGGATCTGCTTTCGTTGAGCACGGGATAGGGAACGAACTGCGTATAAGGCCCGGCTAAGACCTTTCTTAACGAAACCGGAACCCAGCATCAGCAACATTTTTTCGTCGTCTTCCACTCCCAGCTCTGCACGCATGTCAGCCCGAATTTCCATGACACCAGCAGGCGCGATCCTGTCGCGGGAAATACCCGGCGGCAGAAACTGCATCCGCTCTCTCTGAGTCTGGTAGTACCGGTCAAAAAAAGGTTTCTGAACCTGGGAGATCATCAGGATCTCGGTTTTGCTGTCCCGCCCAAATACTGCCTTTTCATATTCGGAAAAGTGTCGATAGCGGGGCAACAACCGGTACAACCAACTGCGCTGAGACTGCGCTTTTTCTTCATAACAGGAATCTGCCGCATAGTAGACATCCAACCCCGGCATCTTGTTGATACCGATGACTGCATCGACCGGATCCCGGACCAGACGCTGCTGCACCCAGGCGCTGAATCTTTCATACCGCGTGTGGTTGGTCATGGCCGACACCGGCACCACGTTAACGTCAAACCCGGATGGGATTTCTCCTCGCCACGAGAGTGTATAAATCCGGATATCATGCCCCAGGCGCTGGCATTCAAGCGCGATCCGCAGAAAGTCCCGCTGAAGGCCCCCATGAGGGAAATATTTATAGAGGCAGAAGGCTAGCTTTAGCCTGGTCTTGTGTCCTTGGTGCCAATCTGTAGCTGTAACGCTTGCCACACTTTCTCCGGTGTCGTTTGCTCGAGACAGGGTGGATAAATACTACTCGAATCCAGTGGTTTCGGAAACTGGCACGCTCTCTTTTTACAAGGAATACACGGTAAGTGATCGCTCACTATTATCTCTATTGGGCCACCTGACATCGCCGTCAGGGAAGGATCTGTGGCACCGAAAATGCCTACCAGTGGGATACCAAGCGCCGTCGCCAGATGACCAAGCCCGGTATCAACCGATACAACTCCCGTACTGGCACTGAGTTCCGTAGCAAGTTCTGCAAGTGGTAGTCTGTCCAGGACGCGACCCCGGTTTCCTTTAACAATCGATTCAGCGACTGCTTTCTCAGCCGGGTTACCGGCCGGAACCAGCACTTCGTAGCCTGCCCCATTGACCAGCGATGCCAGGCTCTGCCAGGCAGAGACCGGCCATTCCTTGCTCGACCAGGTGGTACCATGCAGGAAAAAGACCTTCCGTTCATCTTTATCCCGGATTCCGGTCAACCCATAGTCCACCGTTTCATCGAATTGGTAGCCAAGGCATGCAGCAAAGAGACGCTTTTGTCTCTGTACGGCATGAAGCCGCTTCGACACCCGGTGTCCCGCATCGTAGAAAATCGCTGACAAGGCTTCCCTTGAGGAAGATCTGTCAAAGCCGTGGACCACCCCCCTTGATAGGCTGGACAGGAATGAACTCTTAATTAGTCCCTGAGAATCGATCACGAGATCATATTTCGTATCACGAAGCTGACTAACAAAGGCCCTGATTTCGTGACGCGACTGAAGCCACGATCGGCGCCAGCGACGAATCGCTACAGGCAAGACCCGATCAACACCCGGGTGCAATCGTGGTATTTCCGCAAAGCTCTCCTCAACAACCCAGGTCACATGCAATGTCGGATTTATTAAAACAGCTTCGGTCACCGCCGGTAGCGCATGTATCACGTCACCGAGGGAAGATGTTTTAACAATTAGTATGTTCACAGCAGGGCCGTTATCCGATCAGGTTCGAGATTCATCAGACAGTCCTTATGCCCAAGCGGACACACGCGTTTAAAACACGGACTGCAGGCAAGTTCCAGACTGGCGATTCTGGCCTCCTTGCTGAGTGGTGGCGTGAATCCTGGCGACGTCGACCCGTAAACTGCAATAACTTTCGTGCCAACAGCCGCCGCAATATGCATCAACCCTGAATCGTTGGTCACGACCTGTCGACAGAGTGCCAGAAGATCAATGACCTCGGGTAAAGATGTCTTTCCGGCCAGATTGAAGCAGCCATCGCCAACCTCTGTCCGAATTTTTTCGCCTGTCACGGCATCCGCAGGCGAACCAAGTATCCAAACATCATGCCCGGTATTTACCAGGGAGCGGCCGAGCGCCGCATAATGGGCTTCCGGCCATTTCTTGGCATCACCGTATTCGGCGCCTGGACAGAAACCAATGATGGGTCGCTCTTGCGACAGGCCATGCTTTGTAACAAGAGACTGCTGACTGGCCTCATCGACCATCAACCGAGGGTATTTCATCTCTTCCCCGGAACTCTCCAGCAGTGCAAGAAATCGGTCTGTCATCCTCGGCAGGCGCTTCTTGTCGAGGAACTTTATGTCATTGAGCAAGAAATAGCGGTACTCCCCAAGAAAACCCGTTCGTCGGGGAATCCCTGCAAAGAACGGGACAAGGGCAGATTTGAGAGAGTTGGGTGTGATGATAGCCTGGTCGTAGTTTCGCTCGGCCAGTTGCCGGCCTAGATTCCGACGATAGCCAAAGCCAAGCTGACCATGGCCCTGTTTGATCAGAATGCCCCGGTCCACCTCTTCCATACGCTGGACAAGACTCAAGGTTGCGCTGGGCGCGAGCACATCAATGACAATATCGGGATTGGCTGATCGGAGAGCCGAATAAATAACCTGGGACATGATCATATCCCCCACCCACGCGGGTCCGACTACCAGGACGCGTTGAGGCATATCGGCCAAGACAGCTTCAGCTAACGATGGTGGACCATTCCGGATGTTCAGACCGTCGACCCATGACCTGGTCGAAATACATAGTCTGAAGCTGCTCTGTGACAGGGCCACGCTGTCCAGAGCCTATCACCCTGCCATCCAACTCCCGAATCGGCAGAACTTCAGCTGCCGTGCCGGTAAAGAAGGCTTCTTCCGCGATATAGACCTCATCACGTGTGATTCTCCTTTCGAGCACTTCGAGACCAATCTCCGCTGCCAGATCAAAAACGGTTGCCCGCGTAATTCCTTCCAGACACGAGGTCAGTTCCGGCGTAACTAGTCTGCCTCTGTCCACCAAAAAGATATTTTCCCCACTGCCTTCAGCAACATAGCCCTCGTTGTCCAGAAGGAGCGCCTCTTCGCAGCCGCTGTCCAGCGCCTCCTTGAGTGCCATCATGGAATTGATATAGTTGCCGTTCGCCTTTGCTTTACACATGGTGATATTGACATGGTGCCTTGTATAAGAAGAGGTTCTGACCTTTATCCCCTCGACCCTGGCTTCAGGTGTCATATAGTTCGGCCATTCCCAGGCGGCAATAATGCAGTGCGGACTGAGACCTTCAGCCCGGAGACCCATTGCCTCCGATCCGTAAAAACACATGGGACGCAGGTAGGCTTCCTTCAGACCGTTTTCTTGAACAACAGTGATCTGCGCCTCATTGATTTCTTCTCTTGTCCAGGGGATCTCAAAGTTAAGGATATGAGCTGATCTGAACAGGCGATTGGTATGATCCTGGAGCCGAAAAATGGCCGGTCCCTCGTCCGTCGCATAGGCTCTGACGCCTTCAAATACACCAAGGCCATAGTGAAGTGTATGGGTCAGCACATGAACTTTGGCCTCACGCCAAGGTACAAGTTCACCGTCGAACCAGATAACACCATCTCTGTCAGCAAGGGATACAGACATCTTCCTACCCGTTTTCAATTAGCATTCGTTTATTCCAGATCTGATGCACATCCTTGCGATACGCCTGAAGTCGATCGTAATCAGTCTCAAGCCCCAACCATCGGTGATGAATCGCCGCCCGGAACGCCAGATAGGCACGCTGAAGCGAATTCGCGTCATCTTCAGCGATAACCTTGGTGCGAGCCAACTCATCCAACTGCCGCATGGCATCCGACCAACGACTAAAAACCCGATGTTCCGCCGCCCACCCAAGGACCGCGTATTGGACCATAAATTCAATGTCAACAATAGCCCCGGCATCGTGTTTCAAATCGAACTCGCCAAGTACACCAACCCCCTCATCAGCCCCTGACGATGACGGTGATGCCAGATGTGTTCGCATTTTTTCCCGCATCGATATGACTTGCTGGAGCAGTTCTGCCTGGTCTCGATCCATTTCTATGATGTCACTTCTAATTTTCTCGAAGTCACCCCCAAGAACAACATCTCCTGCCACAAACCTTGCTCTAACCAACGCCTGGTGTTCCCAGGTCCATGCCTCACCTCGTTGATAGCGCTCAAAGGCATTCATGGTCGCAACAAGCGGTCCCTTATTCCCCTGAGGTCGAAGCCTGAGGTCAGCCTCATAGAGCGTACCGAAACGAGTAAAGCTGGTCAGAATGTGGATGATCCGCTGACCCAGACGAACATAAAACACATTGTTGTTAACCTGCGAACGACCATCGGTATTACCATGAATCTCATTCGGACAAAGAAAGACAAGATCGAGATCGCTGCCGTAGGCAAGTTCCAACCCACCTGCCTTGCCATAGGCAACAATAGCGATTTTCCGATCAAGGGGCTGACCGTTTTTGTCGCAGGGCAGTCCGTGGCGACCCTCTAAATACTGCCATGCCAATTCAAGAGATGTTTCCAGCAAAACCTCTGCCAGTGCGGTAAGGCCGTCTGAAGCCTGCATGATTGACAACCTGTCGAGCAACTCCATGGCCGCTATCTTCATCGTTGCCGCCAGCTTGAACTGACGCAGCGTGTCCATTGCAGCTTCAAGATCACCTGCCTCGACGGTACGAAGGATTTCCCTTAAGTCCCCCTCGAGCTGCGATCTTGTCACAGACACCTCGCGCAGAGACCTGTCCGTCAGTTCATAGAGCAAAATGGGATAGGCTTCGAGCTTTTCTGCGATCCATGAGCTAATGCCAGCGAGTTCAACGACCCGCGCCAATGCATCCGGGTTCTCATTCAGAAAAATGAGATAGGTCGAACGCCTGAGAATTGTTCGAACAACAGCAATCATCCGCTCCCGGGAGAGTGCTGGATCATCCGCTCTGGCACTGAGCTGCAGGATGACCGGCATGAGAACATCGACGGCCTCGACAACTTCTTCCTGCAGCTGCATATGACGAATGTCCGCCTTGAGGCTGATCAGCGCTTCTTCATCTGGCGACTGCCAGGCTGCTTCCCATTTCGATTCAACGGTCCAGTCCGCTTCTTCAGCAGCCACTGCAACAAGCTGAGCGAAACAGCGTGAAACCTCGCCGCGATGTTCCGTTAAAACCAACAAGTAGTCATCAAAACTGCCATAACCCATCGCCGCAGCAAGACGCTCACGACTCACCGGATCGTCAGGGACCTTGTGAGTCTGCCTGTCATTTTCTGCCTGAACCGCATGTTCTGAATTCCTCAAGAATATGTAGGCAGCTTTCAAAGAGTTGACATCTCCTGCCGGGAGAAACTCCATATCCCTCAACTGATCCAGAACCTTCATCAGGGAAGTTTCCTGAAGCAATTGATAGCGACCACCCCAGATCAACTGATGCGCCTGAGCGATGAATTCCACCTCCCTGATTCCCCCACGGCCCAGTTTCAGATCCTGGGACATTTCCTTCAGCTCTACCTGTCGCGCGATCAATGCTTTCATTTCCCTCAGTGACTGAATCGCACCAAAGTCAAGATGTCTGCGGTAAACGAATGGTTTCATCCATTCGAGAAATTCCGTACCGCCCTGAAAGTCACCGGCAATAACTCTTGCCTTGATAAAGGCATAGCGCTCCCAGTCCCGACCTTGCTCCAGGTAATACTTCTCCATCGCCGCACGGTGCATGACCAGCGGGCCACTGTCCCCATATGGTCTTAGTCGCATATCAACCCGAAAAACGCTGCCGATGGCACTGGAATCATCGAGACAGGAAATTACCCGGCGCGCCAGTCTTAGAAAGAATTCCTGGAAGCTAAGCTGCCTGCCATTTTTAACTTCTATCTGCCCTTGGTTGGTGTACAGGAAAATGAGATCAACATCGCTGGAAAGATTAAGTTCATAGGCACCGAGTTTGCCCATGCCCAGGACAATCATTTGTTCCGGACGGTTTTCGGCGTCGAGTACACCGTACTTTTCCAATTCCATTGTGTAAGCGTGGTCCAGCGCCTGACCGATACAGAAGTCCGCAAGATCGGAAAGCTCCCGCGTTGTTTCTGCAAGTGAAGATAATCGGGTCAAATCCCTGAATATGATGCGAATCATTTCCCGCTGACGAAGGCTCAGCAGACGAATTCTTAATTCCTGTTCGCTCTGAGACAGAAGGAACCGACCATAGCGCTCGTAGAGCTGGTCCCGATCAAGACGATCTTGGATCTGCTCGAAAGCTTGCCTGGCAAGTTCTGGTTCTCTCTCAACGAGTTCTGCGAAGAACGGACTGATGTCCATGACGCGATGAACATCATTTGTAACGGTCTCATCCCGTAGTGAATCTATAAATCCCACAACTTTTCCCGGAGGCTATTGAGTACCGGAGAAGGGTGCTACTCTCAGCACTTCAGAAACCGTTGTCTCACCTGCAGACACCTTCAACGCACCACTCAGGCGAAGCGTTTTCATCCCTTCCTTCATACCAGCGAGTCTGAGTTTGCCGATCTCCGCGTTTTCATCAACAAGTTCCTTAATAGTGTCGCTCATTGGCAGGAGCTCATAGACACCTTGCCTACCCTTGAAACCGGTATCTCTGCAGTCAAGGCAGCCAACCGGGTGGTACATTCGCACCGGCATTTTCATCTTCCAAGGCTGGGTTACCATCTTCCAACCATCCGGGTCAGGATCACCCTGGTGTTTGCAGTTGTCACATAGTGTCCGAACAAGTCGTTGCGCCATGATCCCGAGTACCGTCGCCTTGATCAGATAAGGTGCGACACCCAGTTCCAACAATCGAGTAATGGCCGAAGGTGCATCGTTGGTGTGAAGGGTCGATATCACCAGGTGCCCGGTAAGTGCTGCCTGAATGGCGATCTCAGCAGTTTCCAGATCTCTGATCTCGCCCACCATGATGATATCTGGATCCTGTCGCAGCAGTGCCCTCACTCCGTCGGCAAAACTAAGATCGATATTGTGTTGAACCTGCATCTGATTGAAGCTCGGCTCTACCATCTCGATCGGATCCTCGATGGTACAGACGTTCACATCTTCCGTCGCCAGATGCTTAAGACTGGTATACAGCGTCGTTGTTTTACCTGACCCTGTGGGTCCGGTCACCAGGACAATACCGTTCGGATTGCCAACCATAGACTCCCATCGAGCATAGTCCTCATTGGCAAGGCCGAGTTGTTCAAATGTTTTCAAGAGGATGTCTGGGTCAAATATCCTCATCACCATTTTCTCGCCATGGGCCGTCGGCAATGTCGAGAGACGTAACTCCACTTCATGCTGGTCAGCGGTTTTGGTCTTCAGGCGGCCGTCCTGCGGTCGACGCTTTTCAGCGACATCCATTCGCCCCAAAGTCTTAAGTCGGCTAATGACCGCGTTCATCACCGGTGCGGGCAACTCATAAACAAGATGTAAAACTCCGTCAATACGAAATCGCACGCGGCCTTTTTCACGTCTCGGCTCCAGGTGGATATCGCTCGCCCGCTGAGTGAATGCGTAGTTGAGTAGCCAATCGACGATATTGACGATGTGGGCATCGTTTGCCTCCATCTGATCTATCTGACCAAGCTCAAGCATTTGTTCCAGATTGGACAGCGAACTCGTTTTCAACCCGGCGGCGGTCGCCTTGTTGACCGACCGAGCCATGGTATAAAACTCAGTTGTATATCGACGGATATCAGCCGGATTCGCAATAACCCTTGTCAAAATCTTTCCAGGCTGCGACTGCTCGATTGTCGCTTCCCACGAGTGGATATAGGGTTGTGCACTGACGATGACAACCTCATCGTCTTTTACATCGAGGGCTAATATCTGATGGCGTTGAGCAAACTCGTAGGACATTACGCGCGTGACCGTCGTCGATTCGATCTTGAGAGGATCAATTCTCACGTATTGCTGCTTGACCCTTTCCGCCAGCCAAATAGTTAGCGCTTCAACGTCAAGAGCCCGACCAGGATTGGTCAGATCATCGAACATCTCTTCGCCGATCAGCTCGATGGGGTTCCAGTTAAGCTGCTCCTTACGACGGGTTTTCAGGCTTAGCTGCTCGGCATCTTTCTGCGAAATACGGCCATCGGAGACCAGTTCATCCCCCACGGTCCGAATATTCAGTGAAATATCAGGTTTTCTTGCGTGATCTTCCTGAAGACTCAATTTGCTTCCCAGCTCCGCATCATGTCACGCACACTTTACACGTTTTGGGGGGTGCCCAAAACAGGAACGCTTTGCTTAACGGACCAAGGTGCTATAATCCGCGCCCGTTTTCAGTAGAGCCCCGGTATACATGGCTTTCAATGCCGATCACATCAAGTGGTTCAGGGATTCATCACCCTACATTGACGCCCACAGGAGCAGAACCTTCGTCGTCTGCCTGCCTGACTGCGCGCTTGAGTCCAATAATCTCAACAATATCGTTTCCGATATCGCTCTGCTCAACTCGCTGGGTGTCAAACTGGTTCTCGTATACGGCGCTGACCAAAAGGTGGAACGCGCTCTTCCCGGTAGGTGGGAAACTGCTGGCAGTCGACGCATAACAACGCCTGAAATACTTGAAACCATCACGTCTGTTCTGGGAAATGTGACCTCTGATCTCATCGCCAGATTTTCCGCTAGCAGCCCTGAGGCGCCATTGCTAAGAAGGGATATCACAACGGCAAGCGGTAACTATCTGCGTGCCAAACCTCTTGGTGTTATTGATGGACTGGATCACCTTCAGTCCGGTGAAGTCAGACGCGTCAACAGCAATGCCATCACCCACCAGCTTGAAGGTGGCGCCATCGTCCTGATTCCAGCTATCGGCTATTCACCCTCGGGTGAAACATTCCATCTGGATACTGCCGCCGTTGCAAGCCACGTTTCCAGAGCGCTGATCGCCGACAAACTGATCTACATGATTGAAGATGAAGGCTTGCGCGATACCCGAGGGCAGATCATCAATGAAATTGACCTCAGCCACATGGAAAGAGGTCAGATCGAAGGGAATGACGAGCCTGATAGGCTAATCACTCTTTGCGATCAGGCTTGTCAGCGACAAGTATCGCGCTGTCATATTATCAGTTTCGAAACAGACGGCGCCCTACTGGAGGAACTTTTTACTCGGGACGGGTGCGGCACCCAGATCATCGGACACAGCTACGAACAGATCAGGACCGCGAACATTGATGACGTACCCGGAATCCTCAGGCTGGTTGAGCCGCTGGAGGCATCGGGTGTGCTGGTGAGACGGTCCCGTGAGCTGCTCGAATCTGAAATTGAACAATTCATCGTTATCGAAAGAGACGGCCTGCTAATCGGCTGTGCTGCACTCTACCCCTTCGACAAGATCGGAGAGCTTGCCTGCGTCGTCACCCATCCGGATTACAGGAACAGCGATCGTGGTGATCGACTACTGGATACGATTGACTCGCGAGCCAGACAGGCCGGAATCGAACAGCTCTTTGTCCTCACCACACAGAGTGTTGACTGGTTCCTGGAGCATGGTTTCAAGGAATGCGATGTCGCCGAGCTACCAGACGAAAAGCGGGACTTCTACAACTACCAGCGAAATTCACGCGTCCTGATCCGTCAAGTGCAATAAGGGAGTTACCTCAGTTCGCTTAGGGTGTGCTCAGCACACCACCAACTACCCGTAGCAGCTAGTAGAAAAAGTGCCTGTTGGATGCAAGGCAAGGCGAAATTTGGCGAAAGAGCGGAGTTTACATCTTAGTAAATGAGCATCTTGAGCCAAATTCCAACGCAGAATTGCGCCGACAGGTGGTTTTTCAGACTTGGTATTCGTGGACGAAGTCGACTAGCGCCTTAACATTATCAACCGGCGTCTCCGGCAGAATTCCATGCCCCAGATTAAAGATATGCCCTGGTCGACGCTCAACTTCTTTCATGACGGAACCGGCAGTTGCCAACATCGCCTCTTTCTTCGCAAAGAGCGCCACAGGATCCATATTGCCCTGAACCGCCGGGACGCCCATAAGATCCCAACTTTCCCGTAGAGGCGCGCGCCAGTCCAACGCCATCACATCACCACCGGCTTCCGCCATTAACGGTAGCAACGCTGGATTACCCGTACCGAAATGAATAACGGGGACCCGACCACTGATTTCTGAAATCAGACGCCTGCTATGCTCGAATACATATTCGCGGTAATCACTGACCGACAGGCACCCAACCCAGGAATCAAAGATTTGCACTGCCTGGACACCTTCGTCGATCTGATATCTGAAATAGTCGATGGCACAGGTCGTCATTTTCTCCATGATGGCCCGGAAAGCACCCGGGTCACTCAACATCAGTTTCTTGACCTGAATATAGTTACGGGAACCCTTACCCTCTATGGCATAGGAAGCCAGAGTGAAGGGTGCACCCCCAAAGCCAATCAACGGAATATCATCCGGTAGTTCAGCCCTGATGAGACGAATAACTTCGCCAATATAAGGCATGGTATCTGCAGAAGGCGCGACCCGCAGATTGTCGATATCGGCATTTGATCGAACCGGATTGGCAATATTGGGGCCGACACCCACTATATAGTCCAGTTCAAGACCCATGGGCTCCAGTATCGGCAGAAGATCCGCAAACATAATTGCCGCATCCACACCGAGTATCCTCTGGGCATCACAGGTTACCTGGGCAGCAAGGTGTGGTGTTTTGAAGAAATCGAGACTCGGCGTGTCAGCCTTCACCTCGTGATATTCCTTCATATATCGCCCGGCCTGCCGGTTCAGCCAGACCGGTGTATAGTCTGTCTGCTCGCCTCGACAGGCTTTCAGAAATACTGATTGCTGCAGTGCATCGTTCATGGGTTGCCCAGGAAAAGTGAGGCCGCATTATACATACTTGTGGCACTCTCATGAGAGCAGCTGGACGCGCCCGGAAAGATACTTGCCGTTACCATGACAGGTCAGTTCTTCCACCCTGTGAAGGTCTACCGGCGCGGACAAGCCTTTAAGCGCCACCTTACCCAGGCTCTTTACCCTGATCCAGGGACGCAGCAGTCGAAAAGTGCTTTCAGAAATCACAATCTCATCCCGGCCTGCCACACCCTCAATCCGGCTAGCCTGATTCACCGCACTACCAAGAGCCGTATAGTCCATTCGTTCAACACAACCGAAGCTACCGACCAGACAGTAACCCGTGTGGATGCCTATTCGGATATGTATGGTTCGACCTGTCTCCCAGGGTGTCGACATCTGCCGCAACTTGTCTCTCATATCCACTGCCATCGATACGCAGGCATAGGCGTCCGCAACCGGCCCATCGGAATCAGGATCACCAAAGAAAATCATCATGCCGTCACCCAGAAACTTGTCGACTGTACCGCCATAGATACCTGCAATTTTGGTCATGGCTTCAAGATAAGCATTCAGCCATCTGGCGACAGCTGTTTCATCAACGGTATCCATCAAGTGGGTAAAACCTTCTATATCAGAAAAAAATACCGTCAGACGCTTTCTCCGCACCTGTGGCGTACTCTCCCAACGATCCAACTGTGGTGCGATGAACGGCCTCAACCTCTCTTTCGCCTGTTCAAGTTCATGCCTCAACGAGAACTCTCGTCTGTGTTCCGTATTGAGGCGCGAGGTCTCCCGATAGACGAGCCAGGCAATGTAGCCCGAGTAGACGAGCAAACAGGCGAAACTCACCAGGTCCAGGTCTCTCACACCATCTGTAAGGTAGTACCGACCGGTAAGCCAGGCACCACCAAAACAGAGTGGCGTGCCTATAGCCAATGCCACCGGACCGGCGACGATAACAATACTGACGGTAAGCATGGTAACCAGAACAATACAGGCTGTGGGCGAATACCCAACCATGCCGACGACCAATCCAGTCAACAGCGCGTCTACGACAAGAGATCGACGAATAATGTCTGTTGAAGCGCTTACCCGTTGAAGAAGCAACTGGACCAAATAAGGGTAGACGAAACAAATAGCCGCACCAACAAGGCAGGCAACCGATCCCGCATACTGTGAAGCAACGAGGAGGATTACAGCCGCCATCATCCAGGCCAAGATCCTTGGACGATTGATGGCGTCATACAGATATTTCTCTGAAGACTGCATCGGTTCATCTTCAAAGATAATCCGCGCTAAAACGACACCCTGGCGAGGCAGTTAATGTAAGCCTTCTACTGCCGTTTCTGTGGGAAGAAGCTGACTGTCAGTCGCCACCTGCAGCGAGATCAATATCCACTTCGAGTTCTACATCAGCCTCATAGTCAGTGCCTTCAATGTTAAAGCCGTGCAATCCCAGGAAAGCCTGTCGGTAGCCTGAAAAATCTGCCAGGGAATCCAAATTGCTCTCGTCTACCATCGCCCACTTATCAGCGACAAAGGTCTGAATATCAGGAGCGAGTTCCAATTCGTCCATACGGATTCGACCCTCATCATCAGTACGCAACTCACCCCCCCCATAGAGTTGCGTATCGAATAGGCGGGTTGTCTGTTCAATGCAGCCTTCATGTGTTCCCGCATCCTTCATGGCCTTGAAAAGCAGGGACAGATAGATAGACATTCCAGGGATGGCAGACGCCGCCTGGGTCACCAGCCCCTTCATGACCGCCACATAGGCACTGCCACCAACTTCCGCCAAAGGCTCGACCAGGGCTTTCCTGGCACGATCCAGATCTTCCTTGGCTCTTCCTATCGTGCCGTGATGATAGATCGACCAGGTTACTTCACTACCAAGGTAGGTATAGTTGGTTGTGATGCATCCCGGCGCCAGAAGTCCTCTTTCTTTCAGCGCGTGAATCCACAGCTCCCAGTCTTCACCACCCATGACCTTAATCGTGTCGGCAACCTCCTCATCACTCGCCGGTTCAAGTGAAACATCTCTCATTACGCCGGTATTGAAATCTATTGTCCTGCCTTCGAAAGGCTCCCCAACAGGCTTCAGTGTCGATCTCACAACTTCGCCATCCGGCATCTGCCTTGCGGGCGCGGCTAATGAATAGATCACCAGGTCAACCTGTCCTAAGTCCCGCTCGATAACGTCGCAGGTGGCCTGTTTGATCTCTTCGGAATAGGCGTCACCGTTAATATTCGCAGCATAATGCCCTTTCGCCTTTGCTGCTTCGGTAAAAGCCGCTGTTTTGTACCAGCCTGGCGATGCTGTTCTGTTTCCCGAGGCAGGTCGTTCAAAAAAAACTCCAACGGTGGAGGCACCGTAACCAAACGCTGCGCTGATTCTCGACGCAAGGCCATAGCCACCGGATGCTCCAATAATCAGAACATTTTTCGGTCCTTCGCCTCGAACGGAGCCAGATTCAACATGCCTTATCTGATTTTCGACGTCTCTGGCACATCCTGCCGGATGGGCAGTTGTGCACAGAAATCCTCTTATACGTGGTTTGATGATCATAACGACAACTAATTCATTCCTTTCCGATAACTATAGGCCATAAATCCGGTCCCCAGAAGCACCATCGGCAACGACAATAACTGTCCGGCGGTTACCGAGTCGAACAGGATGAAACCCATATGGGTATCCGGCTCGCGAAACAGCTCAGTGAACAGACGCAATGTGCCATATCCAATGAGAAACAAACCCGATACCGCCATTTCCGGACGTTGACCACGAGCAAAAATCCAGAGGATCGTAAACAACACCGGGCCTTCAAGGATCGCCTGGTACACACTGGATGGATGTCTGCCGACGATGTCTCCGGGATAGATAACCGCCCACGGCACTTCTGTTACCCGCCCCGGCAGCTCCGTATTAATAAAATTACCAATACGTCCACATCCGAGCGCCAACGGAATGGAAGGCGCAATGAAATCCGTTACTGCAAAGAATGTCTGTCCCTGACGACGCGCGAACACGGCGACACCGATAAGCACGCCGATCATACCGCCATGAAACGACATTCCCCCTTCCCAGATTCTGATGATCGACAGCGGATTTGCCACCAGATTTTCAATGCCGTAAAAAAACCCATAGCCAATCCGCCCACCCAGTAGAACACCAAGCACCGCGTAGAATACGAGATCAGACAGTTCCTCAGCCGTATATCCACTTCGGTACTGCCGGTTCCGATAGCCCAACGTCCACCAGACCATGGAGATACCAACCAGGTATGAAATTGCATACCAGTGAATACTGACGGGTCCAAGACTGATTGCCACCGGGTCTACTACCGGATACTGCCACATGTGATGCCAGAGATATGATAAGGAATACGCATTATCCGTTATCACGGGCCTCTGATAAACTCGCGTTTTTATCAGACCCCAACACCTCGTGTGCCTTATCCTTTTCGCCGTTAATCCCAATGAGCGCTTTCGGTTGATCGTCGCTGCAAATCGTGACGAACTTTATGCCAGACCAACAGTCAATGCGGACTTCTGGCCAGAACATCCCGATATTCTGGCCGGACGCGATGAAAACATGGGTGGGACCTGGCTAGGTATAGACCGGCAGGGAAGATTCGCTGCAGTGACAAACTTCCGCGAAGAACCGCCGGCTCCTTTGCCACCAAGATCCAGAGGCGACCTCCCGCTCAACTTCCTGAATGCAGACACCACTCCCCTCGACTATGTGAAGGACGTGTCCACACGCAGCGAAACCTACCGTGGCTTCAATCTCATTGTCGCCGACAGCCAGTCCACCCTCTACTACGGTAATCGCGCTGGCAATCCTAGAGAGCTTGCAGACGGCTACTATGGCCTCAGCAACCAGGTACTAGACTGCGACTGGCCCAAGGTTATCGAAGGGCGCCAAAGACTACAAAAAAAGATGGAGAGTGATGCTGACGATCTGTCTGAGTCGCTTTTTGAACTTCTCCTGAGTTCAGGCGACGACCGTGAATTCTCAAATAGCTTCATCAGCGGTGACGAGTATGGCACCAGAGCAGCCAGTGTGGTCTTGAAGACACATGACGGTGAAATCTACTTTGAGGAGCGGAACTTCGGTCCTGGCGGGAAATTCCTGAATTCCAATGGCTACAATTTCAATTGTGGCTACGACTCCTGACGATATTTCCCAGCCCGGCTTTTCGCATTTCTTCGTCAACATAGTTCTTGATCAGGTAAGCGTTATCCATCTCCAGCGTCTTCGAGAGGATATTTTTCGCCTGATCCAGGGCGAAGTGACTCAGTGCGTGCTTTACCATCAGAAGATTAGTTGAATTCATCGACAAGACATCAAAACCCATTGCCATCAACAGCAATGCGGCCGAAGGATTTCCCGCCATTTCCCCGCAAATCCCGATAGCTTTGCGCTCATCATGCGTAACCTGGACCACATGATTTAGTGCATGGAGTACTGCGGGATGAAATTCCTGATATAGCTCCGCTACCTGCGCATTGTTTCGGTCGACAGCCAGCATGTACTGAATCAGGTCGTTACTGCCAACGGAGAGGAAATCAACGCGCTTTATAATATCCCGAGCCTGAAAAACCGCCGCCGGCACTTCGATCATGACACCGACATCGGGCATCTCAACTTCAACACCCTCTTCGACAATTTCCCGATAGCACTGAGCGATCAAGCGCTGGGCCTCGTCTATTTCCGCCGTGCTGCTGACCATAGGCAACATAATTCTAAGGTCAGAATCGATACCTTCGTTTGCCCGAATCATGGCACGTACCTGGGCGAGGAATATTTCCGGGTGATCTAATGTGACACGAATGCCACGCCAACCCAGGAATGGGTTTTCTTCCGAAATGGGAAAGTAGGACAAAGCCTTGTCACCGCCAATATCCAATGTCCTCATGGTCACAGGACGCGGTGCAAACGCCTCAAGATGTTCCCGGTAGATGACTCGCTGTTCTTCCTCTGTAGGAAAGCGATCATTCATCATAAACTGCGTTTCCGTCCGATACAGCCCGACCCCCTCGGCACCGCGATCCAGCGAGCGTGCGACATCGGTCATGAGTCCGGTATTGACCCAGAGTCTTACGCGGTGACCGTCTTTGGTGTGACATGGTTCATCCGCTTTGACGACCAGACCCTCTACCAGAGCAGCTTCTTCTCGGGCAACTCGCTCGTAGTACTTTTTCTCTTCCCGTTTCGGGTAAGTGATGACAACACCTTCAAACCCGTCAATGATGACCGGGGCACCGTCAAGCAGTTCTATGGGAAGATCTTCCACACCCATGACTGTCGGCGCACCCATCGCCTCCGCGAGTATCGCGACATGAGACTTACCCGATCCTTTGACAGAAACAAAACCCATTAAACGATCCCTGGGCACCATGGCGAGGTCCGCCGGTGTGAGTTCCGTGCTAACAAGGATAGTCTTCTTAGGATACTTCTTGCGCCTTGTGTCGACAGACTGAAGATGAGCCAGAACCCGGTTACCCAGATCACGAACATCTGTACCCCGTTCACGCAGGTAGACATCTTCCATCGCTTCGAAGTTGTCAACGTGCACCGTGATCACCTTGCGCAGTGAACTCTGTGCCCACTCACCCGCTTGAATTCTGTCGACAACCTCACCGGTGATGGCCGAGTCATCCAGCATATGCAGGTAAGCGTCGAACAGCGCAAGCTCTTCCGGTTGCAGTCGATCTTCCAGTTTTGCCGCAATAACTGAGATGTCCTCCCGGGTTTTCTCGATTGCCCGCCGAAACAGCGCAACTTCCTTATCAATGTTGGCGGCCTTTTTCTCGGGAATGTTGTGCAGTTCTGCTTCGGGGTAGGTCACAACAACAGTACCCATTGCTACTCCAGCGGCTCCCTGCATGCCCTTGAAACGAGCTGACGTTGGCTTTCCCCGACCTTGAAACGCCAGAGCGCCTGTCGCTTCGGCGTGCGCGATAACCCCCGCCAGCTGCGCCGACAGTGTGATCAGAAAGGCTTCTTCGCTCTCATCGAAGCGCCGGGTCTGCTGCTGCTGAATGATGAGAACACCGAGAATTTTACGATGGTGGATAATTGGCACACCAAGAAAAGCGTGGAATGGTTCTTCACCGATTTCCGTGAAATGCCGGTGACGAGGGTGATCCTGGGCGTCTTCCAGATTGATCGGCTCTGCACGTTCGCCAACGTAACCAACTAGACCTTCGTCCAGTCCCATAGAAACTTTGCCGACAGCGTCCCGATTGAGTCCGCGGGTTGCCATGAAGATGTACCGCTGAAGTTCTTCATCCTTGAGATAGATACTGCAGACTTCGGTTTCCATCGCATCACGGACACGCTCAACAATGATCTCAAGCACTGTCTGCAGGTCGCTGGCCCGGCTGACTTCCTGGATAACGCCTCGAAGAATACCTAGCATCGGAACAACCTCACCTGGGGAAGCACTTGGAAAGGTAAGGTGCGAGTTCCTTCATAGCCCGTCGATAGACATCCTGTTTAAACGATACGACCTGACCCAGTGGATACCAATAGCTCACCCAGCGCCAGAGATCAAATTCCGGTTTCTCCGAGTGATGAAAACATACCGCCTCGTCATCCGCCAGCATCTTCAGCAGATACCATTTCTGCTTCTGACCGACAAAAGATGACTTATTGTCCCGGAGCAATCGCTTCGGGAGCTTGTATCTCAACCAACCCCGGGTTGTGCCAACGATTTCAACGTGATCCGGATTGAGTCCTACTTCCTCGTTCAACTCACGATACAAGGCTTCCTCTGTGGATTCGGCGGATCTGATGCCTCCCTGTGGAAACTGCCAAGCATCCTGCCCCACGCGTTTGGCCCAAAGAACCTGACCTTGCTCATTGGCAACAACAATCCCTACATTGGGTCGGTATCCGTCTTCATCTATCAAGTACCCAAACCTCAATTATCATTAAAATTCATTGTGCTTGATTGTCGCAATTTCAGCAAACAGCCGAGAGAGGATACACTGCGCTCTCCCGGCAACCAGAACGCACCATGGCTCTAGCGATTTTCGATCTCGACGAAACCCTGATCGCAACGGACAGCGATCACGAGTGGGGTCAGTACGTGGCTGAATCCGGACTTGTCGACGGGGAAAAACACAAACGGCGAAACGATGAGTTTTATGATCAATACAAAGCAGGGCAACTGGATATCAACGAGTATCTGAAGTTCTCCTGCTCAGTACTGGCGAATCATCCTCTCGAAGTACTGAACCAGCATCGGACCAGCTTCGTGGATGAGCGCATCAGGCCCAACATCCTCACAGAAGCGATGAACCTCGTGTCAGAGCACCGCGCCGCTGGTGACTATCTGATGGTGATTACTTCAACCATTGAGTTCGTTACCCGCCCAATCGTCAATATTTTTGGTATCGAAACTCTGATTGCCTCGATCCCCGAACTTATTAATGATCGCTACACCGGAAATATCATCGGCGTTCCAAGTTTTGCCGAGGGTAAGGTGAAACGCCTGAATTCCTGGCTTGAGGAATCAACGCTCAGTCTGGAAGGCAGCTTTTTCTATTCCGATTCACACAACGATTTACCTCTCCTACGCCTGGTCGATCACCCTGTAGCGGTTGACCCGGACCCTGTCCTTCGTAGAGAAGCCGAAGCTAGACAATGGAAAATTATAAGCCTGCGCTAGTTCTTCTGATGTTTCTCGCGGGTTGCAGCCAGCCCGCTGTGAACAATCCAGTTCCAGCTTCGAATGGTGAGGCCCTTACCGCGTCGATCGCTATCTGGCAAAGTGAAAAAAATCGATCTGTTGTTGAGAAGACATCTCGCCTCATCGATAAAACCAACGCCTTTCTCGACGCCGAGATGGACGATCGCTCCGCCTGGCAGACTGCCTGGTTGGAGGCGCACGACATGTGGCTGGCAGCATCCATCCTTCGCAAGCCCGATGAAAGCGCCCTGAAAGATATTGATGCCTGGCCCTTGGAGCCCGGGTTTCTGGATTCTCTACCAGACTATCCTACAACTGGCATCGTCAACGATGTCACACTGGCACTGAAATCTGATGTCATCAGACAGCAAAACCAATATACGGATGATGTCGAAGTTTCTCTCGGATTTCACGTGATCGAGTATTACGCCTTCTCACGCGACCCTGATGATATGCTGCTGGCTGATCGCCACAATTCAGAACGTCGACGCCTTATGATTCGGCTGATAGCCGGACTACTGATGCTGGACCTCCTTAATTTCTCCTCCAGCCCCGCGATCCAGCCTTCTTCACCGCTTGAGTTGCTGACTCGACTGCATCAGAGAAGCCAGGCCATCTTCTCAGAGCTCAACCGCCTGGGCGAACACAGCCAGTCCAGCGGTAAATCACTGCACAATGTCACCGTGCAACTCGCAGCCATAGAGGCGCTGCTTCAGGATCCGGTTTCCCTGAATCACTACTTAATCGAGCTGGACCCGGGAAAGACAGAAACTCTCAACTCCAGCTTGAAGGAAGCCATTGCCCTGAGCCGCGATATCGGAAATGACGATCAATCGTCTGTGAGCCGAGTTTTACTTTTGATTTCTGCGGTATCGCATCAGTTCGAGGACTTGATCACACTCGGCAAGGGGGAACTATGAAGCATGCAACGCCAGATCCAGCTCCCTGGCCGCCTTTACATCATCCAGACGCTTCACCGGCATAGTGTGTGGTGCGCCTGTCACCAATTCGTGGTTATTCTTTGCCTCTTCGAGGATCGCCGACATTGCTTCAACGAACCCGTCTATTTCTTGCCGGCTCTCGGTCTCGGTAGGTTCGATCAGCAAGCACTCGGGAATGAGCAGAGGGAAGTAGGTTGTGGGTGAGTGATAGCCATAATCCAGTAAGCGTTTGGCAAAATCCATCGCCGTGACCCCGAGCTCCTTCGCTTCCCGAGCCAGTGTAACGATAAATTCGTGGGTCGCCCTGCGTTTCGGGTAGGCTAACTGAAACCCTGCTCTTTCCAGCTCCTTCGCCATGTAGTTGGCATTGAGGGTGGCGTATTCACCAACCCGGTGCATTCCATCCCTACCCAGAAGTCGCGCATAGACATAGGCTCGCAGCAATATGCCGGCATTTCCCATGAATGCCGAAAGATTACCAATGGAATCCGGAAGATCCTGCCGGGTTAGCCAACGATAACCATTTTCACACTTACCGACTATCGGGGTTGGTACGAAAGGCAAAAGGCGTTCTCCTACACCGACGGGACCCGCGCCTGGCCCACCACCGCCATGCGGGGTAGCGAAGGTTTTGTGCAGATTCATGTGCAGTACATCGAAACCCATATCACCCGGTTTTACCTTACCCAGTATCGCGTTGAGATTGGCCCCATCGTAGTAGAGTAGACCACCCGCATCGTGAACGACCGCTGCAATCTCTTCGACTTGCCGCTCAAACACACCACAGGTGGACGGATTGGTCATCATCAATCCTGCCGTCTGAGGCCCAACGGTTTCTTTCAACGCTGCGAGATCGACATCGCCATCGCTGGTGACCGCAATTTCCCGAACCTTGAATCCACACATAACCGCTGTCGCTGGATTGGTACCATGGGCCGCACTCGGTACCAGAATTTCCATCCGGTCGTTATCACCTCGCTTCTCATGATAGGCACGAATCATAGCGACACCGGCAAATTCACCCTGAGCGCCTGCCATAGGTGTCAGTGACACCGCCTGCATGCCGGTCACGTCCTTTAGATATTCCTGCAGTTCATAAAGACAGGCAAGAAAACCCTGGCTCTTCGACTCCGGCGCCCGCGGATGTCGGGCGAGAAATCCCGGCAAGCTGGCTGCACGATGCGCACCCCGAGGGTTGTATTTCATCGTGCACGAACCAAGCGGGTAGAACTCGCCGTCGATGGAAAAGTTCTTCCTCGAAAGGTTGGTATAGTGTCTGACGACCTGGAGTTCAGAAACCTCTGGCAGCCCCAGCCCGCTTTCTCTCAAATGTCCACTGGGTATGGTCGGTGGCGTATCGACAGTCCTTTCGTACTGGGCTGCTGCTGTGCGACCTTCACTGGAATAATCGTAAATCAGCATTAGCGCTGCCCCAATGCTGTTCCAAGGCTGGAGACATAATCATCAATGTCTGCTTCAGTCTTGGTTTCAGTGACATTCACCAAAATGCAATCCGCCATCCGTTCATCAATCAGCCCCAGATCATATCCACCAAGAACCCCGTCCGCCTCCATCGCCGTCAGAACATCGCAGGCGGCTCGCGGCAGACGAATCGCTGCTTCATGAAAAACCGGCCCTTCAAAGACCCTCGATACACCCTTCAGATCAGCTACTCCCGCCAGCAGACGCTGCAACCCCTGATGCGACTGAATCGCTACTGAACGCAGGCCATCGTTGCCCATCAGGCTGAGATAGATCGTGGCGGCGGTTACCAACAGACCCTGATTGGTACAGATATTGGATGTCGCCTTACCTCGCCTGATATGTTGCTCTCTGGCCTGAAGGGTCAACGCGAATCCTGTTCGTCCGTCCAGGTCAGTAGTACGACCAATGATTCTGCCAGGCATCTGACGGACGATCGGTTTGCTGCAGCACATAATTCCCAGGTACGGTCCGCCAGATGAAAGCGGTATCCCCAGAGGCTGACCCTCTGCAACGGCAATATCAGCGCCAGATTCTCCCCAGGCGCCGGGTGGCTTCAACAACGCCACGGCCGTCGGATTAACAACCCCGATAACAAGCGCACCCGCTTCATGTGCGCTGTCGGTAAGAGTATCGATATCCGGTAACCCACCGAAAAAATTAGGATAGGAAATCACAATAGCGGTCGCATCCACCAGGTCACAATCAGTGATCACCAAACCGGTACTCGAATCATATGGCAGGATTTCGAGTTCAATTCTCTGGCTCCCGACAATCGCCCGACAGGCATCGACGTAGGCAGGATTAATATCACCAGCGACAAGTACCTTTCGCGACTTAACTTTCTTGTTGGCGCGGACAGCCATCAGAATAGCTTCAGCCATCGCCGATGCTCCGTCATAGACAGAAGCATTGGCTACATCCATCTGCATCAGCCGTGTAATCATGGTCTGGAATTCGTAGATTAGCTGTAATGTTCCCTGACTCGCCTCAGCCTGGTACGGCGTGTAGGCCGTCATAAATTCGCCGCGGCTGACAAGATCCCAGACGGCTGCGGGAATGTGATGCTCGTAAGCTCCTGCACCCAGGAAGGACAATCTAACTTCGTCTTGCCTCGCACGTTCGCTCATCAGACGCATCAGCTTCATTTCGCTAATGCCAGAGGGCGTTTCATTCAGTTCCCCGGACCTCAGGGAGGAAGGAATCTCATCGAATAGCGACTCAATGGAGCCGACGCCGATCGATGCCAGCATGACCCTTTCATCATCAGAGGTGTGAGGAACGAAGGGCATCAGTGTTCTTCGCTTTCGCAGACCTGCCTGTACCCCTCAGCACTAAGCAGATCTTCAAGCTCTGCTGGATTATCAGCGCTCAATTTAAAAAACCAGCCATCCACATAGGCTGAGTCATTGACGAGTTCGGGCTCATCTTCAAGCGCCACATTCACCTCGACTACACTGCCACTTACCGGCGCAAAGATGTCAGATGCGGCTTTGACGGATTCAACGACTGCCGCTTCATCCCCTGCGGCAAAGGTTGCACCAACTTCGGGTAATTCAACATAAACCACATCGCCAAGCGCATCCTGGGCATGGTCGGATATACCGACAACGACCACTTCACCGTCAAGCTTCGCCCACTCATGGGTCGCGAGATACCTGAACTCAGTGGGAAACTCCGCCATTTTGATTTCTCCGTAACAATTAGTTCAATGGTTTGTAGGTTGGTTTGCCATTTCTCACAAACGGTGGCGTGACACAGTCTACAGCCTGCATCCTGCCTCTTATTTCAACAGCCATATCTGACGAGACCTGGCTAACCCTGGCAAGGGCGATACCCATCTGCAGTGTCGGCGAGTATGCACCGGATGTAATTTCGCCAACCGCCTCACCCTGACTGAACACAGGATAGTGTGCACGAAGAACGCCTTTACCTCTCATCACCAAACCAACAAGTTCAGCATAACTGCCCCTGGCTTCCAGTTCACGCAATGCATCAGCACCAATAAAATCGCGTCCTTCCAGAAATACCGTTGATGCCATGTTGGACTCAAGCGGTGTAACCGACTCATCCATGTCGCTACCGTAAAGGTTCATGCCAGCTTCAAGACGAAGCGTATCTCGCGCACCAAGACCAATCGGACTGACACCAGCCTCCAGTAAGGCATCCCAGAACGCTACCACATCATTTTCGGGTAAAAGAATCTCGAGCCCTTTTTCTCCGGTATATCCGGTCCTGGCAATAAACCAGTTGTCGCTCCAGCAACCCTGAAACAGCTTTAGGGACTCAATATCTTTCGACTGGCAGGACGTCGCGACAGATTTCACATGATCAATGGCATTGGGTCCCTGAACGGCGAGAATAGCCAGATCTTCACGCTCAACAATCTGTATAGCAAACGCTGAGGCAACTTCGTTCAACCAGGCAAGATCCTTATCCCTGGTCGCGCAATTTACAACCGCAAGGCAGGGATTGCCCGTGGCATAAACAATGAGATCATCAATTACACCACCGCTCGCATTCAACATGGCCGAATACATCGCCTGACCAGGTAGTTTTACCCGCTTGATGTCGTTGGCAAGCAGTCTTTCGAGATACTCGGTGACTCTGTCTCCATGAAATTCAACGACGGTCATATGTGAAACATCGAAGACACCGGCATTTCCGCGCACAGCGTGATGTTCCTCTATCTGCGAGCCATAGTGGATCGGCATATCCCAGCCTCCGAAGTCGACGATCTTGGCGCCGAGACCCTCATGGCGGTGAAACAACGGTGTACGTTTACCCATTGACGATTCAATGCATGACGAAAGCGCGCATTCTACTAGTGTCCCCACCCCCATGTAACCGGAAATTAGCCTGATGCGGCGCCGATCATGATTTGTTTCAACCTGGCACTGCTATCAAAAAAACGCAATCCCTGACTCCTAAGAACACCGACTATGAGTTCATTCGAAGTAAACAATCTGTGGAAACCTTCCATCGCAAAAGCAGTCAGATAGTTTTCTCGCATTCTCTTCTTTTGATACCGCTTCAGCACACCAAGACTGCCAGGCGACCTGCCTTCGACCCTGCCGGCAATCAGCTCAGCCACCAGCGTTCTCCCGTCAGCAAAACCAAGGTTGGCACCCTGGCCTGCAAGGGGATGAATCGCATGGGCAGCATCTCCCATCAAGGCGACGCCCTCAGTGACATACTGCAGAGCATGCTGCTGGCGAAGGGGAAATCCTGACCTTGGACCAACTTCCCTGATCTCTCCCATTTCGCCCTCCGAGGCCTCATAGAGCGAACTGAGAAAGGCTTCGTCTTCCAGTTCCGCCAATGAATCGAAGCAGGACCAGACAACCGCAACCCGGTGTGGATCGGAAAGTGGCAGCATAGCCAGCGGTCCCTTTTCCAGAAACCACTGCCGGGCACATTGCCCATGGGGCTCGGCTGTTTCTGCCAAACAAACCGTCGCTGTTTGATCATAGGAAAAACCAATCTTCCGCAGCCCCAACTTCTCGCGAATTTGTGAATGGGCACCGTCGGCTCCCACCAGAAGTGACGACCTACCCGGCGCCACATCAGCGTCTGACTGCCAATGTACGGAAACATTCTCACAATCGTCACTGCGGGCTACCAGTGCCCCCAGGAGCGCTGTTTGATCGACGACGTACCCCAACTGTGCCAACCCACTTTCACTTGCCGAAAAATGGATCACCCCGGTACCGTTTCCGTCGACGACGGACATCGAATCATAGGGTGCGCGAAACTCCGGTTCTATCTCCTGCCAGACTCCCTCACTATCGAGAAAATCCTGAGAGGCTGGATTAATAGCCAGCACGTTCGAAGAAAGCTGATCCGTCGCTTCCGGTCGGGATTTCCGATCAAAGACTTCAACCGTAAATCCCTGTCGACCAGCAGCCAGCGCAAAAGACAACCCAACAAAGCCAGCGCCAACCACAGTAATATCACTCAATGGCCGCCTCCACCCATTAGTGCTTCGATTTCACCGATAGCTTTGGGTACAGCTGCTGTCAGTACCTCATTGCCCGTTCGGGTAACGAGAATATCGTCCTCAATCCGGATACCAATCCCCCGATAGTCTGCTGGTACGTCGTCCTGATCGACACCAAAATAGATGCCAGGCTCGATGGTCGTCACCATACCTTCCTCAAACACGCGCCACTGCCCGTTTACCCGATAGTCACCCACATCGTGAACGTCCAGGCCAAGCCAGTGCCCGGTTTTGTGGGGACAGTAAGGCAGATAGGCTTCTGACTTGAGAAGATTGTCAATGTCACCTTTGAGAATTCCCAGATCAACAAGGCCTAGCGTCACTTCCCGTATGGCAGCATCATGAGGTTCATTCCAGGTGTTGCCGGGTTTGACCGCGTCAATGGCAGCCTGCTGAGCCTTGAGAACAACTTCATATACGGCCACCTGAGCTTTCGTAAACCTTCCACTTACCGGAAAAGTTCGGGTCAGATCGCAAGCATAGTTTTCATATTCACCGCCTGCATCAACCAGCACCAGATCGCCGTCGCACAGAACATCGTCGTTGCAGATATAGTGGAACGTGCAGGCATTCTTACCGCCCCCGACGATCGCGGGATAGGCTGGCCAGCGCGCACCCGCCATAACGAACTCATGATAGAGCTCTGCTTCGAGCTCATACTCCAGCATACCGGGCTCTACGTTCTTGAGAATCCTGATGTGTCCTCTTACCGTCGCTTCTGCCGCTCGACGCATCAGTTCTATTTCTGCCGCGCTCTTAAACAGCCTCAATTCATGAAGATACTGTTCCAGCTGGATGAACTCACCCGGCGGTTCCGTACCAGGCTGACCGTTCGATCGAATCATCCTGACCCAGTCGATCACCTGGCTGTCAAAATCCCTATCAGCTCCCATCGCATAGTAAAGATGGGACCTGCCTTCGATCAGCCCGGGAAGAATGTCATCGATATCGGTAATGGGGAACGCATCATCCATGCCGTATAGCTGCATTGCCCGTTCCGGCCCGGTGACATCACCATGCCATTGTTCATGCTGGTCGTCCCGTTCCCTGCAAAAAAGAATAGCCTCACCATGCTCACGACCTGGTACCAGAACGAATACAGCATCTGGTTCATCGAACCCCGTAAGATAGTGAAAATCGCTATCCTGCCTAAATCTGAACTCCACATCACTGTTTCGAAACCGGGCAAGAGCACCAGGCAGGATGGCAATGCTGTCATCTTCCATAAGCGCCATCAACTCTCGCCGGCGCCGAACAAATTCCGTCAGACCTATCTTTTTACGGGCACGCTTTTTCGCCATCTCAGCGGTTACGGCCGGAAGCGGAGTCTTTTTCAGAGAAGACGAGCAGAACCCCCACACGCACAAACTCCTCTATCTCTGCCAGGTCTTCCTCATTTTCTTCACCTTCCGAAATATGGTCTGTCATTGCAGCAACGCGACCGAGGTCGCCAAGGATCTCGCCGACGTCTTCTCCAGCCAGGTCAATTCGCCTACCGGACTCGCCAAGGCCTGAAAGAAACCCGCTGCACCACAATGCCAGCGATTTCACTCTCTCATGGATAGGCTGGCTATCCTCCGGCATCATCAAACGAAATCCGAAGTCAGCATATTCATCAAGACTCTCTAATGTACCTGTGTAAGCACTCTCTAGTCGCTTGAATAGCTCAGCCGGAACGTCGCCGCCCAGCCAGTCGCTGTACAGGGCTTCTCTCTGAACCCGCTGGCCCTCTTTCGCTCCGCAGGCATAGCCAACCAAAAGACCGTGCAATTCCGAAGCATGCAGATCTATCCCGTGAGCGTTAAGTTCATTCTGAAAGTTGGAGTAAGTAGACATATCGATACTAATTATAAGGGAGACGCTGATTAATTATGCGCAACTCTGGCTTACAGAGCAGCCCTTGACAAGTGCCACGGCCATTGACTGCGGACTACGTTTTGCAGAACACACCTAAGGAACACACAAAATTAACCAGTGGCTCGCTTAAACTCAGCTTGAACAACGGGTTTCACCCGCTTTATAGTGAACATCCAGCAGGATTGAGAGGTGACGTGGATCTCACGACGCTCGAAAAAAGAATAGACGAACTGATTGCGCTCTGTGATGAACTCGAACGCAAGCATGTGAACATGGATGCAGAACAGGAAAAGTGGCTGCAGGAACGCACTCGGCTACTCGAAAAGAACGAACTCGCCAAGTCTAAGATAGAGGCCATGATTATGCGCCTAAAATCTCTCGAGCAGGACTAGGGAGTCCTCAACCATGACTGATTCAAAGACCGTCACCGTTTCCATACTGGACAAGAACTACCAGGTCAGTTGTCAAGCTAATGAAGTGGCTTCCCTGCAAAAATCAGCCAGTTTTCTCGATGAAAAGATGCGGCAGATGAAAGAGAACTCTAATGTATTTGGACTGGATCGTCTGGCGGTAATGGCAGCCCTTAACCTGACCAACGATCTGTTGGCGCAGTCCGAGAAGGCGAGCGAACTGGATTCAAAACAGACCCAGGTCGCAGATCGACTCAATGATCAGAATACCGGTATTGCAAATCTTGCTGAGAAAGTAGATTCAGCATTGGGTCGACTAAAAGGTCAGTAAGACCTCCAGAAAACAGTTCCACTGAGCTATAATTTCACATGTTCCCTGGGTTGTTTGCCAGTCGATATGTCCTCGACCCTTTATGCGACACCCAGGAGGTCTTTTTTCATGGGCCATGTGCATGTCCGCACCCGGTATACCGTAACCCGGTACGCTGGCCAGTCGGAAAGCCTAAGGCCATAAGGAGACCACCGCCTTGAACCGCTGGGTTCAAGGGCCTATCCGTACAGCGGCAACTTGGGGAACTTAATTTCCGATGAATCAGCTCCGCCGACAACTTCAATCACTGAGGCAGTCATTGCCGGCTGCCGACCGCACGCAAAAATCACTCGAGATTACACGGAACCTGGCCCGTTACCTGCCTTATCAACGAGCAATTCGCATTGCTGCCTACATGTCTTTCGCTGAGGAAGTATCCACGGAAACTGCTATTGATATGGCCGTTGCAGCAGAAAAAACGGTTTATCTGCCGGTAATCAACAACGCCCGCTGGCGAACATCTCCGCTCTTATTCGAAACTTACGTTCCCGGAGAAACACCTCTCAGGACCAACCGATACAGTATCCCTGAGCCGGTTTGCCGCATCGGAACCGCCCGCCAAGCCCGTGAGATGGATCTGATCCTGGTACCGTTGGTAGGATTCAATAACCGCTGCGACCGAATCGGCATGGGTGCCGGTTACTATGATCGTAGCCTGGCAAAACCTGGATACCGTAGTACGCGGCTCGTTGGCCTGGCTTTCGCCTGTCAGCAGGCTGAGTTCGAGCCGGCGGCACACGATATTCCCATGCATGCCATCATTACGGAGGAAGGCATCATTACCCGCAAACCCTGACGAGTTATTCACAGTGGTAACAAGTAAATGCTCACTCGTCTCTAAACTACCACCACTAGTACCCGG
This sequence comes from Gammaproteobacteria bacterium, assembly GCA_018656865.1. GTDB lineage: Bacteria > Pseudomonadota > Gammaproteobacteria > Pseudomonadales > Azotimanducaceae > UBA9659. Next base: position 75,462 of record JABHYO010000150.1, read on the forward strand.
GCGCGCACCAGAGCGGTGCGAACGGTGTGCGCGCTGCTTGATTATTTCGCTGAACCTCTATATCTTTTCTGCCCGATTCGGGATTGTGTCTACAACCCATGAAGAAAAAGCCTGATCTGATGCTTATCCTCTTTCTCCTTTTTGGAGTAGGCGTTGTAGTCAGCGCAGCGGGTCAGGTATTGTTTTAGTGTCCACCCGGACACGGTTTCATATATGACAGTCAGACCCGTCATTCGCATGGGCCATCCCAACCTGCGAGTTCCAGCCCAACCCTACCCGCCAGATCAGATCGAATCTAATGATTTCGCCACGCTTATCGAGGATATGCGAGAGACCCTCCATGCTTATGGTGGAATAGGGCTCGCGGCTCCCCAGATCGATGTCGGATACCGCATCGCGGTCATTGAAATCGAAGAAACTCAAACGCGCTATGGCGAAATCGAGCACACACCCTTCGATGTTTATATCAATCCCCGGATCACTCCAATTTCAGATGAAACCGCCGGCTACTGGGAAGGATGCCTCTCCGTGCCCGGAATGATGGGGTACGTGGAACGTCCGCAACATATCCGGATTGATTACACCGATCGACATAGCAAGACCTCAAGCAAGGAGGCACACGGCTTTCTTGCCACGGTATTCCAACATGAATTCGACCACCTGGACGGTATTCTTTACGTCGATCGAATCGAGGACAAGTCGCGCTTCGCCTTCGAAGAGGAATACATCCAGTTTCACGATCAGCGGGGGCAGAGCCAAGTGCCAGAGTAAATTGCTCTGGCACTTGGCTCTGACCCCATTACCCCAACAGAAACTGCCTGTAGGCGGGATTATCCGTTTCATTCCAAAAACGATAGTTAATATTGGCAAGCTGCTTGAGAAAGGCTTTCATTTCCCTGTCAGGTACCTGAATACCCACCAGCACGCGTCCAAAGGCAGACCCGTGGTTACGATAGTGAAACATCGAAATATTGAATCGATTACCCAGGACTGTCAGAAACCTGAGTAGCGCTCCGGGTTTTTCGGGGAATTCGAATCGAAACAGTTTCTCGTCATCGATATGAGCCACGCCACCGACCATGTGCCGAACGTGAAGCACCGCGACCTCATTACCTGACAGATCAACAACCTCATATTGCTGACTCAACTTTTCGATCACCCGGGTTCTGTCCTCTCCCGGCCTGGTTTGAATACCGACCAGGACGTGCGCACTGTCTTCTCGAACATATCGGTAGTTAAATTCTGTAATGCTGCGTTTGCCGATAGTTGAACAGAAACGACGAAAGCTGCCCGGTCGTTCCGGAATCGAGACGCCCAGCAGGATTTCTCTCTGTTCCCCCACTTCAGTCCGCTCGGAAATATGGCGAAGTCTGTCAAAATTTACGTTGGCACCCGTGACAATAGCTACCGCCGACTGACCCTTCGACAGATGATTTTTCAAGCCAGCCACCGCCAGGGCACCGGAAGGCTCAGCAATGGTCCTGGTGTCTTCGAAGATATCCTTGATAGCCGCGCAGATCTCATCGATGCTGACGGTAATGACCTCATCAACCACTCTTTTTGCCAGTCGAAAAGTTTCCTTACCGACCTGCCTTACCGCGGTGCCGTCGGCAAACTGATCGAGATCCTCGGACTTCAAGATGACCCGACGACCGGCCGCAAGAGCGGCAGTCATCCCGGCCGAACCTTCGCATTCCACACCAATGATCTTAGTTTCGGGCCGGAGATATTTCACATAGGCACCAATCCCGCCAATCAGACCTCCACCACCCACAGGCACGTATATCGCATCAAGAGAACCATCGTGTTGACGCAGGATCTCCATGCCAATCGTACCCTGACCGGCAATCACCTCCTCATCGTCGAAAGGATGAACATAGGTATAGCCTTTTTTCTCAGCCAGGTCTTTCGCGTGAAGTGCCGCGTCATCGTAACTGTCACCATGGAGAATGACGTGACCGCCAAAGGCTCTAACGGCATTTATCTTGATAGTTGGCGTGTTTTCTCCCATGACAATGTGTGCGTCGCACCCCAGGCGACTGGCAGCCAATGCAACACCTTGGGCGTGGTTGCCCGCTGATGCCGTAATCACACCCTTTGCCCTTTGTTTCTCGTCAAGACTGCGGATCCGGTTGTAGGCACCGCGGATCTTGAAGCTGAACACGGGTTGCATATCCTCACGCTTCAACAGGACCTCTGCACCAAGCCGTTGACTCAGTCCAGCCGCCTGCTCGAGCGGTGTCTGTATCGCCACCTCATAAACATTCGCTTCCAATATCTTTTTTACGTACTTATCCATAGCTATGATCATAGTCTGGTAATCTTTCAGAATGAAGACAGGGGCCATCAATTGATCTGGTTGAATCGCCTTCACGACCATCAACTTTCTTAACCTCATGGGCTGTAAGCGAGATCAGAAATGAATCAGGATGAATTAAAGGCAGCTGTTGGTAATCGAGCGGCAGAGCATATCGAGCCCCACCTGACCCGAGAAACCATCGTCGGCGTCGGCACCGGCTCTACCGCGAACTGCTTTATCGATGCATTGGCGAAGTCAAAACACATGTTTGACGGTGCCGTTGCGAGCTCAGAGGTGACAGCTGAACGCCTTCAGGGTCACGGGATACCCGTCTACGACCTAAATGATGTCAACGAGATGCAGTTCTATGTCGATGGTGCTGATGAAGCCAATTCGAACCTCGAGTTGATCAAGGGTGGTGGTGGTGCATTGACGCGAGAAAAAATTGTCGCTTCAGTGGCACGGAAATTCATCTGCATTATTGATGAAACAAAACTGGTAGAAACACTGGGGCAGTTTCCGCTGCCGGTCGAGGTTATCCCCATGGCCCGTTCCTCCGTGGCAAGAAAGCTGGTGGCGCTGGGAGGCCAACCGGTCTATCGGCAGGGGTTCGTCACAGACAATGGCAACGTCATTCTCGATGTTCACCGGCTTTCGATCACAGATCCCTGCAAACTCGAAGACGAGATCAACGGCATTCCCGGTGTCGTCACACAGGGATTGTTTGCGAGACGCCCTGCTGATTTCATGCTGATGGCAAGAGCATCGGGTGTCATTGACGAGCTCTGGGGTCAGAGTAAAGCGTCAGACTGAATTGCCTTTTGCAGGCTGAAGGCTCTGGTTCTGGCTCTTTACTCTGGACCTATTTCTATGACCCTATTTCTAGTTCCGGTCGAGCTCGCCGGCAAGATAACGGTCGGACATCGCTTCCAGGGAAATCGGTTTGATCTTCGATGCATGACCGGCCGTACCGAACGCCTCGTAACGGGAAACGACGATTTCACGCATGGCTTTCTGCGATTCCGCAAGGTACTTGCGTGGGTCAAAATTGGATCGGTTATTGTTTAAGAACCGGCGAATCGAACCCGTCGACGCCAGACGCAGATCAGTATCAATGTTGACTTTGCGTACGCCATGCTTGATCCCTTGCTGGATTTCCTCGACCGGCACCCCATAGGTTTCCGGAATTTCACCACCGTTTTCATTGATCACCTGGAGCCAGTCCTGGGGCACACTGGAAGAGCCGTGCATGACGAGATGGGTATTCGGCAGCGCTTCATGAATTTCCCTGATTCGATCGATGGCCAGAATATCACCGGTGGGCGGCCTTGAGAATTTGTAGGCACCGTGACTGGTGCCAATTGCGATTGCCAGTGCATCGCAGTTGGTCTGAGCAACAAAGTCGATAGCCTGCTGCGGATCCGTAAGCAACTGATCCATGCTGAGTGCACCCTCAGCACCGACACCGTCCTCTTCACCGGCTTCACCTGTTTCCAGCGATCCCAGGCAACCCAGCTCACCTTCAACTGTCACTCCACATGCATGAGCCATGTCCACGGTCCGTCGTGTGACATCAATATTGTATTCATAGCTGGCTGGCGTCTTCTGATCTTCAAGCAATGACCCATCCATCATTACTGACGAAAATCCAAACTGGATGCTGCGCTGACAGACATCAGGGGATGCACCATGATCCTGGTGCATCACAACAGGAATATCCGGGAACTCTTCAATAGCCGCCAGGATCAAATGGCGGAGAAAATTGGCACCCGCGTATTTCCGCGCCCCGGCTGACGCCTGCACGATAACAGGACTGTCGGTCGCTTCCGCCCCTTCCATTATGGCGCGCATCTGTTCCAGATTGTTAACGTTGAATGCCGGAACTCCGTAGTCGTGATCAGCTGCATGATCCAGCAACTGCCGCATGCTAACTAAGGCCATTTTTGTCTCCTCTCGCTCTAATTACCGGTACCTCTCGCTTCAAGCGCGGCAACGGCTGGCAGCGTTTTACCTTCTACAAACTCGAGGAAGGCACCACCGCCTGTTGAAATATATGAAATGCTGTCTCTAACGCCAAAAAGATCTATGGCAGCCAGAGTATCCCCCCCGCCCGCCAGTGAAAAGGCTTCGCTCTCGGCAATACTCATCGCCAGTGTTCTGGTCCCTCCGGCAAACTGCGGGATCTCGGCAACGCCGACAGGACCGTTCCAGAGTATGGTTCCTGCCTCGCTCAGTATCAATGAGATCGCCTTGGCGGATTCAGGGCCGATATCCAGAATCATCTCTTCGTGACCAACCTCCGACACTGGTTTGGTGATCGCCTCTGCATCTGCACTCAGGCTCTCGGCAACAACCACATCGGTCGGTAGCGGGATCTGCACCTTATTCAACAGGGCTCGCGCCGTATCCATCAAGTCGGCCTCGCATAGTGAAGCGCCAATCTCCAACCCGGAAGCTGCCAGAAATGTATTGGCAATCCCGCCGCCGACAATCAGCGAATCCACTTTATCGACCAGGGCATCCAGCACCTCCAGCTTTGTCGAGACCTTGCTGCCACCAACGATGGCGACCATGGGGCGGGCCGGGTCAGCTAGCGCACGGCTGAGAGCATCAAGCTCTGCCGCCAGCAACGGCCCGGCACAGGCGACAGGTGCAAACCTCGCGACACCTTCGGTACTAGCCTGGGCACGGTGTGCTGTGCCGAAAGCATCCATCACGTAGATGTCAGCCAGCGCCGCCAGCCTGCGAGCAAGATCTTCGCTATTTTTCTTTTCACCAGTGTTGATGCGTATATTCTCAAAGAGCGCGATATCCTCTTCACCCGGCTCGTAGCCATCAAGGTAACTGTCAACCAGCTGTACATTCAGACCGGATATCTCTGCAATTTTCGCCGCCACCGGCGCCAGGCTGAACTGCGACTGATCGGCAATCGGCACGCCTTCTTGCGGGCGACCAAGGTGAGACATCACCATGACTTTCGCACCCTGATCTACCGCATATTGTAAGGTCGGCAGGGCAGCCCTGATGCGTGCATCGCTAACAACCACACCGGCTTCAACCGGTACATTTAGATCCTCTCGAATAAGAACCTTTCGATCGGCGATATCGAGATCTGTCAGTGACACAATCGCCATCTCAATCAAGACCCTTGACTGCCTCAACAACCCGATCTGCCGTGAAACCAAAATGGCTAAAAAGGTCAGCACCCGGCGCACTGGCACCAAACGAGGTCATACCGATCACATCGCCATCAAGGCCAACCCATTTGCGCCAATAGTCGACATGGCCTGCTTCGATGGCGAGCCTTTTCCTCACATCTGACGGAATAACGCTTTCTCTGTAGGACGCGTCCTGGGCTTCGAATACATCTGCAGACGGCATCGACACTACCCTGACAGAAATGCCTTCGTCGGCAAGCTGCCTTGCACCTTCAATAGCCAGGGAAACTTCCGAACCTGTAGCGATTATTAAATGTTCGGGTTTGTCATCAGTTTCAAAAACGACATAGGCACCCCGGGCAATGTCCGCCATCTGTTTATCGGTCCGATCCAGGGTCGGCAACCCCTGACGGCTGAACACGAGTGCTGTCGGGCCTCCATTGTTTTCAATGGCACACTTCCAGGCACAAACCGTTTCTACTGCATCACAGGGTCGCCAGACGCTCATGTTTGGCGTACCTCTCAGATTGGCAAGCTGCTCCACGGGTTGGTGGGTAGGGCCATCTTCACCCTGCCCAATCGAATCATGGGTATAGACCAGGATGTTAGGTACACCCATCAGCGCGGCCATGCGCGCGGCATTGCGGGCATACTCCATGAATATTAGAAAGGTGCCGGCGAAAGGACGAAGCCCACCATGCAGGGCAATTCCATTCCCGATAGCGGTCATACCGAATTCACGGACGCCATAGGAGATATAGTTGGCATCGGCACTGTCGGCTGCCATGGGGCTGGCCTCGGGCCAGATAGTACAATTCGAACCGGAGAGATCAGCAGAACCACCCGTCAGTTCCGGCAACAATGAGGCAATCTTTGCAATGACTTCTCCAGACGCACTTCGAGAGGCAACGGACTTACCCTCATTCTGAAACGCTCGTGCCAGGGCTGCCATTTCTTCCTCCCAGTTTACTGGCAGCTCACGGGAAGATGTCCGTTCCAGTTCAGCTGCGAGCTCAGGATAGAATGCCTTGTATTCAGCGAATTGCTGTTGCCAGGTATTTTCGCTGTCAGCCCCTTTCTGTCTGCAATCCCAAGCCGAATATACGTCCTCGGGAATCTCGAACGGCGCATCGGTCCAGCCCAATGCCTCCCTGGTCAGTACGATTTCGTCCTCTCCGAGCGGTGAACCATGGCTGCTGGCGGTACCTTCTTTGTTCGGCGAACCGAAACCAATCTTGGTCTGACAGCAGATAATACTTGGCCTGTCATCCTGCTTAGCGGCCAGAATCGCTTCCTTTACCGCCTCACGATCATGCCCGTCGACCTGATCGATAACGTGCCAGTGATAAGCTGAAAACCGTGAAGCAGTATCTTCTGTAAACCAGCCATCGGTACTACCATCGATAGATATGCCATTGTCGTCATAGACACAAATAAGCTTCGACAGCTGTAAGGTACCAGCAAGAGACGCGGCTTCATGGGATACGCCTTCCATCAGGCATCCATCACCTGCAAAGACATAGGTGAAATGGTCAACGACATTGTGGTCCGGCCGGTTAAATCTGGCTGCGAGAATCTGCTCAGCAACAGCCATACCGACGGCATTGGCGAAACCCTGGCCCAGGGGCCCTGTCGTCGTCTCGACGCCTGGTGTCTCCTTGTATTCAGGATGACCTGCCGTTTTGGAACCGAGCTGACGAAAACGACGAATCTCATCCATAGGCAGGTCATAGCCGGTCAAATGCAATAGCGAATACAGCAGCATGGAACCATGGCCGTTCGAGAGTACAAACCTGTCCCGGTTGATCCAGCCAGGATTGGCCGGATTGTGTTTAAGAATATCTGTCCACAGAGCCTCGGCAATATCTGCCATGCCCATGGGCGCGCCAGGATGGCCACTTTTCGCCTGCTGTATCGCATCCATTGTTAGTGCACGAATGGCATTGGCTATTCTCTTTTCTGTGCTCATGGAAATCCCGGTCGAAAAAAAAGCGCATTCTCTCCTATGGACGTCTACCAAGCAACGATATCCCACAATCCATTGACAGGTCCCACACCCACCTCGACAAGTAACGCCGACGGCTCTCCTATGGACGTCTGCCAAGCAACGATATCCCACAATCCATTGACAGGTCCCACACCCACCTCGACAAGTAAC
>JABHYO010000047.1 GCA_018656865.1 Gammaproteobacteria bacterium
AAGAAAAGCCCTGCCCTGTCTTCACCGCTCTCCAGACTATCAAGATCAATGACATCGGCTTTCATGGATGCCGGGACAACCTGGTTGTTGCCACCGCCAATACCGATAATAAATAGCAGCAGTGCCGCCAGCCAGAGATCGCCCGGCCCGACCCACATAAACTGAGGGAAAACCAAACCCATCAGCGTTATCGAGCACAACCAGGTCACATGCTTGTCTGTTTTACCGGCAAGCCATACCCAGAAAGGGACAGCAACAAGGTTGCCCAGGTAGTATCCCAGCACCACCTTGGTGGCGCCGGTCGGGTCCAGGGTAATGTGTGACACGTAGATGACAAAGAGTGGTGTCGTCAGGCCCATGGCGAGGGTGCTGAAGGCAAAAGCAAAAAGCAGCCGGCGAAACGGCCGATTGCTCCACATGATCTTCAGGCCTTTGAAAATGTGCATCTGCGCGGGAATCAGATTTTTCTGCTCTGGCACAACAGCAATCGCAGGGAATACCAATAGAGGCATCAGCACCAGCACCGTGATGCCGATAATGAGCATGATCTCGTTAGTACGCCCGCCCCAGTCAAAGAGCACCTGACTTGCTGCGGGGATGCCAACGGCAAGCAAAGTACCTATAAGTCCAGCGACGGTTCGCCAGCCGGTGATTCGCGTACGTTCTGTGTAGTCTGTTGAAAGTTCCGCGCCCCAGGCAAAGTACGGGATGTTAAAAAGTGTCCAGCCCAGCCAGATAAGCATGATCCATCCCAGGAGGTAGAGCTGATCCACGCCCTCAGGCGGCAAAAACAGATGGTAGACAGATATCATAATGAGCGGCACGGAAACGATCAGCCACGGTTTTCGACGCCCAATCCGTGTCCGCGTTCTGTCACTGAAATAACCAATGATAGGATCAGTGACCACGTCCCAGATGCGCGACAGCATGAGAATGAACCCAACGCTCGCCATACCAAGCCCCAGGTCCTGGGTATAGAACGCGGGCAGAAACAAACTGACCGGCATGGCTGCCATCATCATCGGCGTCTCTGCCGCACTGTAGGCGAACAAGCGCCCCTTACTAAGCCGTGTGGACATCAAGCTGACAAGCTACCTCTTCTTAAACTTCACATGAAAATCATGCATGGGCAGGAAAAACAGTGTGAAACTATGTACAGGGTCAGGTAGCGGCTGTGCCAATTCGATATCGTCCATTCTCTGGACTATGGCATTGAAAGAACTTGTCAGTTCCTGCTTCGCCAATAGTGCGCCAACACAAAAGTGAGCACCACTGCCAAAGGCAAGGTGTGCGCCAGCATTGCCACGCTCAACATTGAACTGATGCGGGCACTCGAATTTCGATTCATCGCGATTGGCTGGGCCATACCCAACCAGCACCATGCTGTCTTTCGGAATAGTCGTCCCGCCGAGCTCAACATCATGAGTGGCTCGCCTCGCCAAAAATTGTACCGGGCTTTCCCAACGCAGAACCTCATCGACGAAGGGTTTCATCAACTTTTCGTCGCTTCGCAGTCTTTCCTGCAGTTCAGGGAACCTGATCAATGCCCAGAGGCCATGGTTAATAGCGCTCTGGGTCGTCTCAAAACCGCCGGTGATCAGCTGATGCATCAGGTTCTGTAACTCATGCATAGACAGGGGTTCTTCATCATCACCATGGGCATGAACCATGGCTGACATCAAATCGTCTGTTGGATGTGCCCGGCGCTCTTCAAAGACTTCGGCCAGGAACAGCTGAGCCTCCAGTTCAATTTCAGCATTGGCGCGAACTTCTTCTTCCGTCGCAATTGGCGAACGTCCGGAGCCCAGCATTGCATCGCCCCACTTCTTGAAGGTGGCAACGTTATCCCGGTCAAGGCCGAGCTGCTCGGCAACAATGATGCCCGGCATCTGCATGGCAAAGTCATTGTTGAATTCGCATTCTCCCTGATCGATGAAGTCATCTATCAGTTCATTTACCACATCCTCGATATGCGGCAACAGCGCACGTACACGTTTTATCGTGAACACACGATCAAGCAATTTACGATAACGACTGTGTACAGGCGGATCTGTTCGTTGCAGAGTCTGGACATGTTCCCAGCCGCCACCCTCTTTCAGTATGGATTGCTGAAGGTCGGCAAATTGACCAATCGTCGCAGCTCTGACATCTGATGAAAATGTTTCCGGATCACGAAGAACCTGACGCAAATCGTCGTAACGGGTAATGACAAACGCACCCGTTTCGGGCATCTGGTAGACCGAGTCTTCCTCCTGCAGCAGTTTATAGAAGCCCCAGGGTTCACTGCTGATCGCCGGGTCGACAAGACTGAATTCTGATGCCTGGTCGCTGCTCATGCCTTCACCTTGTAGAAAAGTGTTGTACGCTACAATATCTAGCTCATGGGATGATGTCCAAAGCGATCGAGGAAGCAATGACTGAACTGAAGTTCGATCTGATTGAAGCAAGTAGTGTTACAGAATGGCATGACACCGCTGACGTTGTCGTCATCGGCTGCGGCGTAGCAGGCGCCTGCGCTGCCATCGAGGCTGGCGACCTTGGCGCAGACGTCGTCATTATAGAACGCGCCTCAGGTGGCGGCGGTGCCAGCGCTACCTCGGCGGGCATTTTCTATCTGGGTGGGGGCACCCCGGTTCAACAGGCCGCTGGTTTTGAAGACAGCGCTGAGAACATGTATCGCTTCCTGATGACCAGCACGCTCGCGCCCGACCCCCAGATAGTGAAACGATTTTGCGATGACTCTCTGGCGCACTTCCACTGGCTGGAAGCCCAGGGCGTACCTTTCGAGCGGTCTTACTACGAAGACAAAACGGTCATTCCCCCCGGTAACTATTGCTTGTGCTCTACTGGCAACGAGCACGGCTGGCCCTACCGGGAAGTTGCGACACCGGTACCTCGCGGTCACAAGGTCGCCGGAGGCGATCTGGAGGCAGGCAGCGTCGCCATGAAACATCTAATCGAGAGGTGTGAACAACTGAACGTGCGCACAAGATTCGACCACCGGGTAATTAGTTTGGTCAAGGATTCTGCTGACAATATCGTTGGGGTGTCGGCTGTTTCGTTTGGAGAGCAAATGTATATCCGGGCCAGAGGCGGTGTGATCATCAGTGCGGGCGGCTTCAGCTTCAACCCTGACATGGTGGCGAACTATGCGCCGCAGCTTCCCAGCTCCGCAGTGGCGCTAGGGATACCAAATAACGATGGCGATGCCATCGGTCTCGGGATTTCTGCCGGCGCGGCACTGTCTGCGATGAACGGCGTGATTGCCACCGCTTCATTTTATCCCCCCGGCAAATTGATCAAAGGTATTGTTGTCAATCGCAGTGGGCGACGCTTCGTCAATGAAGATGCCTACCATGGGCGAACTGCGGATTTTCTTATGGGTCAGGCTGATGCAAGCGCCTTTCTCATTCTGGATGCGGAAACCTTTGAATACTCTGAAAACCCTGAACTGAATAACAATCTGATCGATGGGTGGGAGACCATCGAGGACATGGAAGCAGCCCTTAAACTGCCGGCCGGTTCACTGGTTGATACCTTGAACGAGTACAACCGGTTTGCTTCAGACGGAGAAGATCCGCTGTTTCACAAGAACAATAAGTGGGTTCAGCCACTGGATAAGCCACCCTACGCTGCCTTCGATATCTCCTATGACAAACTGAGTTATATGTTTCTAACCCTTGGCGGCGTCAAAGCTGATTGCGAAGCCCAGGTGATCAACCAGCATGGCACCCCTATATCCGGCCTCTATGCGGCCGGTGCCTGCGTCCCCACGGTCCCACAAGACGGTAAAGGATACGCCAGCGGACTTAGTCTTGGCCCTGGGTCCTACTACGGTAGAATCGCGGGTAGAAACGCAGCATCTGCAATACAAAATTAGTCAAAGAGAGAGCAAACCGATGACAGATTACGTTGAATCTGATGTACCCCAACAAACAGGCCGCACCTTCCTGGTTACCGGCGCGAACACCGGCATCGGCTGGGATACGGCACGTGTGCTTGCCGAGCGCGGTGCCCGAGTACTGCTCGGATGCCGGTCTGGTGAGAAAGCCAAGGCCGCCATGGAAAAGATCAGGCAGACGGCACCGGAAGCCAGCCTGGCCTGGATTGAACTGGACCTGACCAGCCTGGATTCTGTTCGAGCTGCTGCTGATGAGGTTCTCAAAGAAGATAGGCTCGACGGTCTGATCAACAACGCCGGGGTCATGGTGCCACCCAAAATGGTGACTTCTGACGGTTTCGAACTTCAGTTTGGTGTCAATCACCTGGGGCACTTCGCTCTAACGGGGCACCTGCTGCCTCTACTGAAAGATCAGGATGGAGCACGTGTCGTCAACGTCAGCAGCCTCGCCCATCGCAACGGCCGCATCATTTACGACGACCTGCATGCGGAGAAAGAATATAGCGCCATGGAACGCTACCAGATGAGCAAGTTTGCCAACATCCTCTTTACCTATGAACTGCAGCGTAAACTGGAGGCCGCAGGTTCCAAAACGCTCAGTGTCGCCTGCCACCCCGGTGGATCTTCGACGGAACTGGGTCGCTATATCAATCCCTTTCTGGCTGTCCTGTTTCTGCCGCTGTCGCTGATCATGAACTCATCAGCCGAGGGCGCACTGCCCACGCTGATGGCAACGACCAGTGGCGATGTTTCGGGCGGCGACTACTTCGGACCGAAGGGCATGGGTGAATTTCGGCACTCTGCGACGAAGGTTGAGACTATTCCCAATTCAAGAGACGAAAAGGACGCCGCAAAGCTCTGGGAGGTTTCAACAGAGCTGACCGGCGTCACCTACGACTTTTAGTCAGTCACACCCACCCTTTCCATCATCTCGGCTGCCAGTGAGTAGATCACTGGCAGAACCAGCAACGACAGCAGCAGTGTTGTGATCATGCCACCTATCATGGGTGCCGCAATTCGCTGCATGACATCCGCACCGGTACCATCGATAAACATGATGGGCAGCAATCCGACAATGGTTGACGTTGCAGTCATGACCACAGGCCGGACTCGGCGAGAGGTTCCTGTTTTTACGGCGTCAACAATTTCACCTGACGACAAGGTTCCGCCGCCCTTCTCGCTTCGCCTTTCATGCAGCGCTTCCTGGATGAAGGTCAACACCAGCACACCCGTTTCTACGGCGACACCAGCAAGAGCAATGAAACCGACAGCAACTGCAACCGACAGGTTGTAGTTGTACCAGTAAACCAGCCAGAAGCCGCCCACCAATGCGAAAGGCACGGTCAGCATGACGACGGCTGGTGCAACGGGGTTCCGAAAATTGAAATAGAGCAGCACAAAGATCAGCAGTAATGTCGCGGGTATGACATAAGAGAGTCGCAAAGCTGCTCGCTCCATGTACTCGTACTGACCGGACCAGATCAATGTATAGCCGGTTGGCAACTCAACCGATTCAGCCACCAGATCCCTTGCCTTCGTAACAAAACCGCCGACATCTGATGTCTTAAGGTCAATATAGACCCAGGCGTTGGGTCTCGCACCTTCACTCTTGATGACTGACGCTCCACGACGCAGGACAATCTCTGCCAGTTGCCCTAGCGGTACCTGTGCACCTGATGGTGTCGGCACCAGGACGCGGGCGAGCCGATCCGGGTCGTCCCGAAGCTCCCTCGGATACCTCAGATTGACAGGATAACGTTCGAGGCCTTCTATCGTTTCCGTAATCTTCATACCGCCAATCGCGGTCATGATCACGTCCTGGACATCGCCAACCGTCAACCCATGTCGGGCCACCGCCTCACGCTTGATATCAAAATCCAGAAAGTAACCACCGGCTGCACGATCGGCAAAGGCCGACAGCGTTTCCGGCATTGTCTTCATGACCTGTTCGACCTCTTCCGCAATGCGCTGAAGTTCGTTCAGATCCGGCCCGCTCACCTTGACACCAACGGGCGTCTTGATACCGGTGGAAAGCATATCGATACGTGTCTTGATGGGCATGGTCCAGGCATTGGCCAGTCCCGGAAATTTGATGGCGGCGTCCATTTCCTGCATCAGATCTTTTGTCGTTTTTGAAGGATCCGGCCAGTCCTCCCTCGGTTTCAGGCGCGCAATCGTCTCGATCATGGAGAGTGGCGCTGGATCCGTTGCCGTTTCTGCCCTGCCCGCTTTGCCAAATACTGATTCCACTTCAGGAAAGGTTCTGATGATCTTGTCCGTCTGCTGTAGCAGTTCCCTTGCCTTTGTAATAGAGACGCCTGGAAAGGTTATCGGCATGTATAGAATGTCACCTTCATCGAGAGGTGGCATGAACTCACTGCCAAAACGAGACATCGGGTAGGCTGTAGCACCAAGCAACAACACCAGGCCAATCAGGGTCATAAGCCTGCGCTTCAAAAGAAAAGTCAGTACCGGTGTATGGATTGCGTGCAGCATCCGTGAAAGCGGGTTTCGTTCTTCCGGTAATACCTGTCCTCTGATGAAGAATCCTGTCAGCAGTGGTACCAGCAAAACTGCCAGCAGAGCTGCTGCACCCATGGCATAGCTGCTGGTAAATGCGAGGGGTTTGAAGAGCCGGCCCTCCTGCGCCTCCAGTGTGAAGATCGCAAAGTAGGAAACGACAATCACTAAAAGGGAGAAGAAAAGCGCCGGGCCTACTTCACGGGCTGCATCGCCAATCGCCTGCCACCGTTCGGCAGAAGACAATTCGCCGCCGGTTCTTGTCCGCGCTTTAGCCAGATGCTTGTGAGCATTTTCGATCAGGACAATCGGTCCATCAACCATGGCGCCGATCGCGATGGCAATACCGCCCAACGACATGATGTTGGCGGCGATCCCCTGAAGGCGCATGGCGATAAAGGCCAGCAGGATGCCAATAGGAAGAGCGATAGCCACGACCAGGGCAGAACGCAGGTGTAATAGAAAAGCCGCACAGATGAGGGATACCAGCACAAATTCAATGACCAGCGTATTTCTCAGATTATTGATGGCACGACCGATCAGATCACTGCGATCATAGACCGGGACGATTTCCACCCCTTCCGGCAAACCTTTGCTCAGGGTATCCAGCTTGCGCCGGACTCCCTCAATCGTTGTCTGTGCATTCTCGCTGTAACGCATGATGACAACACCACCGGCAACCTCGCCCTCACCATTGTATTCAGCCACACCTCGACGCAATTCCGGTCCAAGGATGACGTTAGCCACATCTTTTACACGAATCGGTGTGCCGTTCTCATCAGTCCGAACCGTGATCTGTTCAATATCCTCGATTGACTGGATATAACCCCGCCCTCGAACCATGTATTCGGTTTCCGACATCTCGATGAGTCGGCCACCAACGTCACGGTTTGACCGCAAAATGGCGTGCCTGATCATGGATATAGGGATGCCATAGGCCACCATGGCATTAGCATCCACTTCGACCTGGTACTGCTTAACATAGCCGCCGACCGAGGCCACTTCTGCAACGCCATCGACCGTCTGCAGGGGATAGCGCAGGTACCAGTCCTGTATCGATCGAAGCTCCGCCAGATCATGCTTGCCCGATTTATCGATCAGGACATATTCGAATACCCAGCCGACACCGGTGGCATCAGGGCCAAGTGAAGGTGTCACAACCTCAGGTAATCGGCCGCTGACGTAGTTGAGATATTCCAGAACCCGTGACCGTGCCCAGTAAAGATCGGTGCCGTCCTCAAAAATTATATAGACAAATGAGAGACCAAAGAATGAGAAACCCCTGACATCGGTTGCCTTCGGCACGGCCAGCATGGCTGTAGTCAGCGGATAGGTCACCTGATCTTCGACCACCTGCGGCGCCTGCCCCGGATACTCGGTAAAGACGATGACCTGAACATCGGAAAGATCCGGAATGGCATCGAGCGGTGTTGTTCGGAGCGACCAGATCCCGGCAAAGACCAAAAATACCATGGCAACAACAACCAGGAACCTGTTTGCGAGGGCTGCATCAATTGTCCGCTCAATCATGATCAACACCTATCGCCATCATCTTTGCAGCCGCTTCACGCAGTTTCGATTCTGAATCAATCAAAAACTGCGCAGAAACGACAACTTCTTCACCCAGCCTGACGCCGCTCAGAATTCGTGTCATCCCGCTGCCGGATACGCCCGCAGTAATCTCCCGTGGTTCGAACTTACCAGGCGCAGTAACGACGAAGACCTTTTTGCGAATCCCCGATCGAACAATCGCTTCGGACGGCACAACCAGCACATGCTCTTGCGGCTGCGCCATAATGGTAATGTTGGTCAGCATGTCAGGCTTTAGGCGGCCATCACTATTGTCGAACTCCAGTCTGGCTTTGATCGTGCGAGTCTTCGGCTCTGCATAGGGATAGATATAGCTCAGCTTTCCCTGCAGGGTTTCACCAGGCAAAGCATTCACCGTCATAACGACCTCATTACCAACCTGCACCCAGGGCAGTTCATCTTCAAATATGTCAACGTAGACCCAGACCCGTGACAAATCAGCTATAAAATAAAGCTCATCCCTTGGTGTCACATACTGGCCTTTACGCACACCGACGTTGATCACGGTTCCGGCCGCAGGCGAGTGGATGTGCAGTAGTTTTTTTACCGTGCGCTCGTTCTTCATTTCCTCAAGCTGATGCCTGGGCACGTCCAGCAACTCAAGTCGCTCCATTGAAGTCGTGACCAGATTCTGCGTACTCCGCCTGATGTCGGCGCTGGTGCCCGGCGACAGAGATTCCAGGTTTTTCAGGGCCAGCAGATATTCCTGCTGGGTCGCCATCAGCTGGGGTGAATACAGGCCGAGCAATATTTCATCAAAGGCGATGGTCTGACCGGTCTTCTGAATTCTCAGTTCCTCGACCCAACCTTCGGTTTTCGGGTGCAGCCTGACGATTCCCTCCTCATTGAACGCGACACGACCAACGGTGTGGATCTCCCGGGCTATCGCTTGATGCGTCGCGATGGCTGTGCGCACACCAATCGCCTGCGTCGTGACCGGATCGATGCGAACCGTTCCAGCCGGACCGTCTCCCTCATCAGCGTAAACCGGGATATAGTCCATACCCATTTCGCCTTTGGCAGGAACGGGTGACGTCACAGAGGGATTCATCGGGTGTCGATAATAAAGCGGCTCGGACTTCTTCTCCCCGTTCGCTGCAACCTGAACACCCGATTCTTGACCCGAATCGCCCAGGTAGTAACCAAGCGCAGCAGCCATAACGAGGGCAATCACAATCAGTAACCTATTCATAAAGCGTCTCCTCTCCGACCGTAGCCGCCAGTTTCGCAAGCGCGCGTTTGGCCTTACCCAGTGCCTGCCAGTAGCTGATGCGCGCGTCGTAAAGCATCAGCTGGCCATTAATCACATTAAGAAAGTCGACCTGATTAACCTGGTAACCTGCCAGCATGGACTGTACTGTTTGTTCAGCCTGGGGAATTATTCTGGTTCTCATGATCTCGGACTGATCCTTGCCCGCCTCATATTCTGCCGCCCGCCTGCCAATCCCTGACCTGATATCTCTTAGGGCATCATCCAAAAGGCGCTCAGCCGTAGCTCTTTCCGCAACTCGTTGTGATACCTGCATACCCTGCTTGCGCTTCGAATAGACAGGCAGGTTCATCGAGAACATTACGCTGACAAAGTCGGGGCGGTCCTGGCCGGGTGTATTGCCATCCTGACGGACGCCATAACCTAGCCCTAACCTAAAGTCCGGTTTTTTTTCTTGTTCCGCCAGGTTAAGTTGAAGATCAGCTTTTTTGACGAGCTGCCGATGTACCTTCAGCAGCTTCTTCCGGGTAAGCGCTCTCTCAAAGAGCTGCCCTGTCGATTGTAATTCCGGCAGGCCAGTATTCAGCGAATCTTCACTGACGACAATTGACTCATCAGGGAACTGGTTCAGCAAGCCGTTAAGAACTGCTTCATGGCTGTTTCTCAGTCCACGCACCCTGACTTCCCGGTCCTGCAGTCGATTCAACTCCAGTTGGGCCAGCAGTACATCCTGTTGCAGGCCCTTGCCCACAGCATATTTCGCTCTGGCAATTTCTATAAAATCTTCGAGTAGCTTCTGATTCTGACCGATAATCTCCAGCGCCTTGTCTGAGACAAGAATGTCCCACCAGGTGGCACGCACCTGTCCCACGAGTGCATCACGATAATCTGCCTGTTGGATTTCTGAAGTCGTCGCGGCAAGGTCGGCCATCTCTCTCTTCAACCCTCTTTTCCCTGGATAAGGGAAGGCCTGAGTCAACGTCATTTGCAGCTGCGTCATCGGTTCCTGATCGAAATCGAATGTGTCAGTCGGCAGGTTCATCGCGTTAACCGACAGCACCGGGTCCGGCAAAGCTGATACCTGATCCGGCATCGTTTTCAGCGCTGCGATCTTTGAGTCCATGGCCATCAGTACCGGGTCATTGGCTAGCGCAATATCTACGGCTCTGGACAAAGTCAGCACATCCGCCCTCGCGGATTCAGTCTGAACCAGCAGCAGGATAAGACAGGTGGTTAGGTATCTCTTCATTGCTTCTCTCCTCTCGTTTCACGAGACATACTGCGCGGATGCACAGAATCGTTAGCGCGTTGAAGCGCAAAAACAGGAAAGAGGCTATTCGATCAGGCGATCGAATCTGGTGACAGGACTCAGTCGGGTGCGTCGAATCGATCCCGGTGGCGGACCAGTGGACAGACGATCGGGTAATGCTGCGACGGAAAAAATCAGGCCATCATGGGCGTCATCGTCATCGACCTGGAAGTAACCTACCGGCGGCATAGGTTCGCGTTCGGCAATCAACGCAACCTCATCGATGCAATCGTTCAAGCAAACCTGCTGCTCACAGTCCATCCGGGACATCTGCCCAGGCTCATGGCCTTGCATATGTCCTTGTTCATGTTCATGTTCATGTTCATGCGCAGAAGGCATCACAGGCACAGTTGCCGCGATGGGCAACGCACAGGCACAACTTATCCCGGTCACTGTCATAACCAGAGTCAGGAACAAGGTTGTCACGGGTTTCAGTACAGCCATCAGTTTATTGTCAAGCTTGTAGCGGCTTTAGGGTCAACCGTTGTTTACGTATCCGCCGCCATTGCTTCACTTGCCTCTGCCATGAGCGCTTCGGCATCCGCATGACGCTCCGGGTCATATTCAACAGCGCCTACTTTGTAGCTCAACTCAAATGCCAGATTCATATTTTCCTCTTTGATGGCACCTGCTAGATTCTGTACCGGTTTCGATAGATCGACCGCACTGGTGCCCGTCAGCAAGATAAAGAAATCGCTTGCACCGACCCGGGCAACTACGTCTGAGTTACGGAACTCGGCCAGCAAAAGCTGACCAATATCGATGAGCACCTGATCTCCGGCCTCTCTGCCGAATTCAACATTCATTGCCTTGAAATCATCGAGGTGAACGTACATTAGCGTTGCAGCACGCTCCGTTCGCTGACAAAGCGCAAGTATGTGGCTGCCGATTGTCTCAAATCCACGCCTATTCGACAGACCTGTCAATGGATCGGTTGTAGATTGCGCATGCGCCTGGAACTCGTCTTCCAACAGCTTGGACAACTCCACCAGGTGCGATAATTCGCCATCGGAAGGGTACCGCGGTTTGGTATCGCAAACACAAAGCGTGCCGATGCAGACATCGTTGTGAACGTTCAGCTTCACACCCAGGTAAAATCGGATGTACGGATCGCCAACAACAAAAGGGTTGGATGCAAAGCGTGCATCCTCCAATGCATCCTCAACCACCATCAAACGGTCTTCGATGATTGTGTGGGTACAAAACGACAGGGTACGATCCGACGTATGGGCATCGATACCCTGGGCTGATTTAAACCACTGGGTATCTGCGCCAACGATACTGACGTAAGCGATCGGAGCGCCCATCAACTGGCGGGCAAACCGGGTGTAGCGATCAAATCGTTCTTCCGGTGGCGTATTCAAAAGCCCCAGAGATTTGACAACATTGACCCTTTCCGCCTCATTGTCAGGCACCGGCACAGCATCAGTCATTTTTGGTTCCAGCCCAGTGTCCGGTAGTAGTTTTAGTCACCCTGGCCTGAGCAGGTGGTTAGCCCTCTCCACCCTGTTCGCCGAAAACATAGCTCGACAGCTCTTCAATTGTTTCCGACTGTTCACGAATGATTGTTTTCGTCATATCACCAAGGGTAATGATACCAATCGGCGTATTGTGTTCGACGATCGGCAAATGCCTTATCTTGTGTTGAATCATCAGCGCCATACAACTGTCCAGCAGCGTTTTTTCATGAGCCACAACAACACTCGAGGTCATGATGTCAGAAACCAGAGTATCTCTTGAAGTTCGACCTACAAGAGCGACTTTACGGGCGTAATCCCGCTCGGACAGGATTCCGGTGAGTTTAGAAGCGTCGTTGTAGACAGTCAGTGCTCCAATATTTTTCTCCGACATCATTTCAATCGCTTCATACACGCTTGCTGATGCTTCAATAGACCATAGGTTCCTGCCTTTCTGATCCAACAATTCTTTAACCGTACTCATAAATGGCACCTTTCCGCCTGTGCTTTTTCTCTACCATAAGCCTGTTTCAACCGTTTTTCCAGATACCCTTTTCAAGCTGAATTTCATATGATTGGCGCCCCCTATTCTGGTTGAATCAGGAGTTCCCATTTTCTCCACTTTTGGAGCCCCTGAACCACGAGATTTCACCGTATGTTGTCTTCTCTAGAGTCAGAGAGCACACCACTTAACGCAATTCCAAGTCGGCCCGTCTACGCCACCTGATAAGTCACTCAACTTGTCGCAGGAGAGTAAACCAATTCGCGCAACATCGTGTCTAATAATACAAGTCAACCACACCACGCGAATGGAGAGAAAAAATGAAAAAGCTTATTACCCCGATTGCCGTATTGGCACTCACCTTATCTGTAGGCGCAAGTGGCGCCATGATCAAAACCGAAGGCGAAACCGTGAAGGTCGATGCCAGAGGGCTAAATCTTACATCTGAAGAGGGTCAGGAGGTTTTGTACAGCCGTCTGCGGAACGCGGCGAAACAGGTATGCGGTGCAACGTCAGTACATAAAGCAGGCTCCGTCAAGCGTGCGCAGAACAACAGGAGCTGTTTCGATGAGACTCTGACACGCGCAGTCGACTCTGTCGGCAACGAGGGTCTAGTGGCAATTCACAAAACTTCTTGACGTGCTAGTCCCCAACTATCACGCTCAAACGGGTGGCTTCGGCCACCCGTTCCTTTTTAATCTGGGACCAGTCAGCTAAGCGGCGTTCCACTGCCCCCTAACCTTCGTCGCTATAGAGAACCTCATAGACACGATTGGCGAATAGCCAACTGCCGTTTTCCCGGACATATTCATCTTTATAGGTGCCTACAGAGGTTCTGGTGTCACTCGCCCCCTGAGCGCGCAGATGTTCCGTCAGGTACCAGCGACCGGTCGCCTTGTCACCGTTAATTTCCAGTGTGCCCTGATGGACCAGTTGAACGACAAATTCCAGGCCACCCATGGCGGCAACCCAAAGACCGACGACTGCCTCTTTACCCTCAACCGTCGTACCGGGCAAAGTCCAGCTACTCGATTCAGACCAGGTGCTGGCCCAGAGTTCCTGATCACGTCGGTTTACACCATCCGCATAAGCTGCGACCAAATGCCGGATCGCTAGTTCATCTTCAACCATACTACTCTCCTATTTCTTTTGTGCTGGCTGTGTCTCAGCCACTACCCGCACGTCCGTAAACATAACCAGCGGACGTACTGTCAGTCTGGTTTCCATTAAGTGGCCGCGCTAGATACCGTGAATTCATACTACTCGCTTTAGGTAGTATCGTCATCCGCCTGCATAGAACACCATTGATCTCGCTGGCAACGTTTGAAAATCTGAGCAGCCCTTTCGTAGGGGTCGGGGAAGTTTTCACGCAATGCCCTGGATCGAATCTCCAGACTGACATCCATATCTGCTCGACAAGCTGATTCGATATCCGTGTCCGCTGCCTCACCTTCCCCCAGCGAGCAGCGATGATCCACCGCTGCCTCGATGTAGTCCATTCCAGTCAGAGTCTTCGATGACTGAAGAAAATCACAGACCTGCACGTAGGAATACACCGCGGAGTTAAAGTCAGGCAGGGCCTCACCCGAACGATTGATGTGCATCAGATCGACAAGAACCCCTGCCGCTGGATGATCGACTGCTGCGATGAAATCAAGCGCGGAGGCAAGCGACCTGATACTGCTGAACTCACCAAACTCAAGGTTTATTCGGATGTCCTGGCCTGCCATCTCGCACAGCTCTCTAAATTGAGATAGTGATGCTTCATAGTCATCGTGACGCGAAACCGCCAGCACATTTCTTGCGCCGAGACTGATTCCTACATCAACAAGCAGTTTTTGCTCATCTGAGGCCCGGTCATCACCCTGCAGCCATAGGGCTTCGACATCGATAAGACCAACACCAGTATCGTCGAGGGAATTCCTGGTTTTTTCGAGCGCACTGTTGTCCCAGGTCGTGCCAGGGTCAACCCACATACCCGATGAGCTGAATCCGGCCGCGTGGGCAATCCGTGGAATCTCCCAGGGCAGAACTTCCGGCACACAGCCAGCGGCAAGTGCCCAATAGTTCTCGCTCATACTCCCACTCCTTTTGCGTCAGATCTTTCATTATCACATGACCTGTTTATCATAAATGCTTTCTGGAATTGAGAAGACCAATTGATTTTGGCTCGACGAGATTCTTCACTACGTTCAGAATGACGTATTTGGATGAGTTCAGAATGACGTATCTGACCAAGCTCAAATGACACGCCCTACTAAGGAGTAATGAACAATGACCAATACAGAAATTGTCCTCGCCTTTATCGATGCCTGGAACACGATGAACTGGGATAGCGCGGCGGACCTGCTGAGTGACGATACGGTCTGGCACAACATCCCTATGGAAAAAATAGAAGGCAAAGCTGTCGTTGAGGCTGCCATTCGCGGAATGGGACCGGAGAGTGTCGACTGGGAAGTCATTTCTAT
>JABHYO010000172.1 GCA_018656865.1 Gammaproteobacteria bacterium
AAGAAAAGCACAGGAGCAGCATGACCCATCGACGTATGGCGCTGACTTTTATCTTTCTAACGGCGCTGATCGACTCGATCGGCTTCGGCATTATTCTGCCGGTGACGCCGAATCTATTCATGGAAATCACGGGAGAAGGCCTCGCTGCTTCCGCCGTCTATGGTGGTTGGCTGATGTTTGCCTTTGCCATCATGCAGTTCTTCTTTGCCCCGGTACTCGGCAATCTTTCTGATGCCTACGGCCGGAAACCGGTACTCATGGCGTCACTGGTGATGCTCTGTTTCAACTATCTGATCATGGGTTTCGCTCAGACCCTGACACTCCTTTTTATCGGTCGAATCATTTCAGGAATTGGTTCTGCTACATTCAGTACCTGTAATGCCTACATTGCCGATACCACCCCGCCGGACGAGAGAGCCCAGTACTTCGGCATGATGGGTGCGGCCTTCGGCCTTGGTTTTGTGATTGGTCCGGCGGTCGGCGGCTTTCTGGGGGAATATGGGAACCGCGTGCCCTTCTTCGCGACGGCCGGCCTTATTTTCGCCAATCTGATTATGGGATTTGTTTTCCTGCCGGAATCACTCGAAAAGGAGAATCGCCGCACATTCGAGATTGCCCGCGCCAATCCCTTTTCAGCACTCATGCAGATGCGTCGGTTCAAGATTGTCTTCGGCATTCTCGGTGTCATGTTCCTCTACAATCTCGGCCATCACGTCCTACCCTCAATCTGGAACTTTTACGGTATGGAAAAGTTCGGCTGGACACCCAGAGAGGTCGGTTACTCGCTCAGTTTTATCGGTCTGCTCATGGTCTTCGTTCAGGGTTACCTAATCCGAGTCGCGATTCCGGCAGTGGGTGTGCGCATGGCAGGCATTATCGGGCTGGTCTTCAACTTCATCGCTTTTTCCGGTTATGCCATGGCAACCAGTAGCTGGGTAGCCATCGCCTTTCTGGTGCCCGGTGCGCTTGGCGCTCTAGCTGCGCCTTCTATAAACAGCATTGCCTCCAGCCAGGTCGGTCCTGACCAGCAAGGAGAACTGCAGGGTGCGCTCGCCAGTATGATGAGTCTCGCCTCCATCATCAGCCCTCCCATGATGACCCTGACATTCGGCATGTTTTCCGGTGCCGATGCAGCCTATTACTTTCCCGGCGCACCCTTTGTCCTTGCTGCGCTGCTGACCCTGATGAGTCTTGTACTCTTCGTCAGGACGACCGCAGGCTTTAAAGAGCCAGAATCCAGTACCGTCTGACCTGTAATTTAGCTATAATTGCGCCGTTCCTTGGGGGTGGCGTTTTCGCCTGAGATTACACCCCACTGAGTCCCGGCCAGGGACTCCAAGAACCTGATCCGGTTAACACCGGCGTAGGAAAAGGATGCAACCACCCTCTCCCTAATACGTCTACTACCGGGTCTCTTATTTTTTAAGGAGAGGCTCATGAAACGATTCATATCAATTATGCTGGGGCTGTCGGTGACAAATGCCTTGGCAAACACCATTGAAGAAATTGTCGTCACCGCCGATTTGCGCCAGGAAACAACCATGCACGTGGCCAGCAGTCTGACTGTGGTGACGGAAGAGGTGATCCGTTCCCGCGCTGCTCAGCATTTCGAAGATATCATCCACTCGATTCCCAATGTGAACTACGCCTCCGGCAGCAACCGCGCCAGGTTCTTTCAGATTCGCGGTATTGGTGAAAGGAGCCAGTTCATTAATCCGGTCAACCCTTCAGTTGGTGTGCTAATCGACGATGTCGATTTTAGTGGCGCCGGGACCGTCGCAACCATGATGGATGTAAAACAGGTGGAGGTACTGCGCGGCCCACAGGGTACTCGATACGGTGCCAACGCCTTGGGTGGTCTGATCAATATCACGACCAATGCTCCAACCGACACGGCTTCTCTCAGCTTCAAAGCCACATCCGGTGACTACGAGACAAAAACCTATGGCCTCATCGCCAACTCACCCCTTGGAAACTCCGTCAATGCAAGACTGGTTGTCGAATCCCATAAAAGTGACGGCTATATCGAGAATGACTTCATCGACAGGAACGATACCAATGGTCGTGACGAGATGACGTTGCGCGGCAGACTCGCCTGGCAAGTCTCAGAAGACTGGCACATAGACCTTACTCTCGCCAAAATCGATATCGACAATGGCTATGATGCTTTTTCTCTCGACAATAACCGCCACTCGCTGTCCGACGAACCGGGATTCGACAAACAGGACTCCACTTACTTCGCCATCAAGAGTCTCTGGCAGTTGGAGTCGATGGACGTGGAAGTTCTGGTTAATAGCTCCGAATCCGATCTCGCCTACGGTTACGACGAAGATTGGAGTTTTACCGGCATTCACCCCTGGGGATATACATCCACCGATCACTATCTCAGAGACCGTGACACGACCAGTGTAGAACTGCGTTTAGTCTCCAACCTAAACAGCCGAATTTTCTTCGATTCAACCGACTGGGTGTTAGGAGTTTATTCACTCACTTCGGATGAGAGCCTGACGCGCCAGTACACCTATCTTCCGGCGGACTTTGGCAGCGACTATGATTTCGACACCCTGGCCGTCTTTGGTCAGATCGACACAAGGCTCAGCGATGCATGGACACTGAGCACGGGCCTCAGGCTTGAACAGAGAGACACGAGTTACAACGATTCCGAGGCTGTTGAGTTCTCACCAACAGATTCACTCTGGGGCGGAAAAATCGCTCTGGAATTTGTTGCCAGTGATCGAGCATTATTTTATGCCTCCGTATCAAGGGGTTATAAGGCAGGTGGTTTCAATACCGATGGCTCTCTCGATGCCGATCTCAGGGAATTCGATGAAGAGTATCTCATCGAGTACGAGCTAGGACTGAAAACCATGCTGGTCGACGACCAGGTCGCGCTGCAGATGGCAATCTTCTATGACGACCGACGGGATCAGCAGGTCAAAAGCTCAGTGGTTCGAGTCAGGGATGACGAAAGCACCGAGTTTATCGACTATCTCGGTAATGCAGCAGAAGGTACCAATCGAGGTCTTGAGGTGGACTTGCAGTGGTCAGTCACCGATTCTCTGGAGCTTGCCGCCAATGCCGGTTGGCTCGACGCAGAATTCGACAACTTCATCAATGAGTTTGGCGAAGATCTCTCCGGTCGAGATCAGGCGCATGCCCCCGGCTACATGTATAGTCTCAGAAGTAACTGGCACCGGGGTCCGTGGGCAGTCACCATTTCTGCAGATAGTAAGGATGAATTCTATTTCTCTGACCGGCACGCGGTTAAGAGCGAGAGCTATACCCTGGTTAACGCCTCAATCAGCTATACGGCAGCCAACTGGCGTGTAAGCGCATGGGGTCGAAACCTCACGGACAAAGACTACTTCGTTCGTGCTTTCGGCAGTTTCGGCAACGATCCACGCAAGTTCTATGTGACTGAACCCTACTTCCAATTCGGTGAACCAAAAATTGTTGGCCTCACCATTGAGGTGACTATCGGGGATCAATGACAGACTTACTCACCGTCTTTCTGGATGAGTTCCGCCAAAACACACTACTGGAACTGACCGCGGTCATCCTCGCCATCGCCTACCTATTGCTGGCGGTGAGGCAGAAGCTTAGCTGCTGGTATGCAGCATTTGTTTCAACGGCCATATTTCTCTATGTCTTCTGGCAAGTAAATCTCTACATGGAATCTGCCTTGCAGGTGTACTACCTGGCAATGGCGATTTACGGCTGGTGGTCCTGGAAAAACAGCGGCGGCGAGTCTACGAAACTATCCATTACCACCTGGCGACCGGGCACGCATGCACTGGCCATCTGTTTTATCATTACGGCAACCTTCATCAGTGGTCAGCTGCTCGCCGACACCGATCAGAGGCTGGCCTACCTCGATTCCTTTACCACCTGGGGAGCTGTCGTCACCACTTTTATGGTAACGAGAAAAATCCTTGAGAACTGGATCTACTGGCTAGTTATTGATTCCGCTTCCATATACCTCTACCTCGACCGAGAGCTATATTTCACATCGCTACTCTTCGTCGCCTACATCGTCATCGTATTTTTCGGCTTGCACACCTGGCTAAGGGACTACCGATCGGCTTTCAAGTAAGCCGAAGTCTCGCTCCCGTGATTTTCGGCCGGGCCGCGGTCGGCATCGCCGAAAACTGCTAGACAAGCGTGATCTGCATCATGAAGATAGTTACAACAATCGGTTAACCTCAAACCAATACAAAGGGCAAGTTCGAACGGAGGCTCTTTAACGGTGAATTGGTACGATAACTGCCTCAGGCATCCAGGCTACATGCTTGCAGTCTGCCTGCTTGTACTTCTCGCTGCCGCAAGCCAACTGCCAAAATTTTCATTCGATGCCTCTGCTGACACACTCGTGGTTGAGGGTGACCCTGAACTCCTCAAGTACAACAAAATGTCTGCGCTCTTCGGTGGCGATGATTTCGTCGTTCTGACCTATACCAGCGATGACGTCTTCACTCGTTCTGCTCTTTTGGAGATTGACGCACTTCAACAACAACTTGATAAGCTCGATGGTGTTGAATCGACTTTTTCAATTCTCGATGCCCCGCTGATAGAGAGCCCACCCATCCCGCTTGAATTACTGGCTGAGAACTACCGAACCCTCAGGGATCCAACAATAGACCTCCATCTCGCGCAACGGGAGCTGACCCATAGCCCGATCATGAATGACTACCTCATTTCCCGGGACAGCAGGACCACAGCCATCAGCGCAACCCTTGTTCGGGACAGTGCTCTTGAATCCCTGCGAGATCATCGTGATGAATTGCGCCGAATCGATAGCGAGAAACTCGAATCCGTTGAGGCGGCCCACGACGCAGGTCGCGCCGACTTCGTTACCCGCAGAGAAGCTCTGATCAATGAACTACGGCAGATAAGGGACAGCTACGGCGGTAAAGCTCATCTCTTTATTTCCGGCGTTCCCGTCATCGCCGCTGACATGCTGAGCTATGTTCGCTCAGACCTCATGATTTTTGGCGCTCTTATCTTTCTGCTGATCGTTGCACTGCTGACTTTCTTTTTTCGCAAACCGCGCTGGGTAGTCATTCCTCTTTCAGTCTGTATTGCCAGTGTTGTTTCAACCATGGGGATTCTTGGGGTGCTCGGGACACCCGTGACCGTGGTTTCATCCAATTTCATCTCACTGCTCTCGATTATCAGCATTTCTTTTTCCATACACCTGATCGTGCGTTATTGGGAACTGATGGCAACAACTGAGCTCTCTCACGCCGATATGGTTAGAGAAACCATGCACAGCAAATTTACGCCTTGCCTCTATACGGCACTGACCACCTTGCTGGCATTCGGCGCCATGCTAGGTAGCAGAATCGTACCGATCATCGACTTCGGTTGGATGATGTGCCTTGGAATCGTCATCGCTCTGCTCATCACCTACAGTCTCTTCCCTGCCTTGCTGTTGCTGCTGGGTCCAACATCTCCAAGCAAGACACTAAGAAAGCGAATCGTCCTCACAGACTGGTTCGAATACCTGTCAACAAAGCAGGCCCGATCCGTCATTGTGGTTACGCTGCTAATCATGCTGCCAGCCCTCTGGGGGCTCAGCATGATCACATTCGACAATCGGTTTATCGACTACTTCAGCGACGATACCGATATTTATCGGGGGATGTCCCAAATTGACAGGCATCTGGGCGGAACACTGCCCCTGGATGTTTACGTTCGATTCGAACAATTCGAAACTGGTGACGATGACTTCTTCGATGAGTTTGAAGAGCCATATCCGGAACGCTACTGGTTCACACCGGAGAAGATAGAGGTGATGCACGCTCTGCAACGGGCACTGGAAGCGCGTCCTGAGATCGGCAAAGTCATTTCGCTGGCGTCCCTGGAACAAATGGCCCAACAATTCAACGATGGCGAGGCTCTCGAAGGAATCGAAATCGCCTATGTCCTGGGTGAGCTTCCCGAGGAGGTACGCGCCCTGATTATTGATCCCTACGCCAGACCAGCCGAAGGCTGGATGCGCCTCAATGCTCGCATCCGGGAGAGCGTCACCAAGTTTTCCAAGGACGAACTGATCAAAGATATTCGCGCCTACGGATCAAAATTTGGATACGATGACAACGATATTATCGTCACCGGCATGGTTGTTCTCTTCAACGACATGCTGAAACAGTTGGCGGAATCCCAGGCCCGCACCCTCAGCTATGTTCTTACGGCAACCTTTATTATGTTTTCTCTGCTGCTGCGCTCACTCAGCCTGGCTCTTATCGCTCTTATCCCGAACGTAATCGCCGCAGGGCTGATCATCTCGCTGATGGGCTTCGCCGGTATTGCTATGGATATGATGACAATCACTATTGCCGCCATCTGTATCGGCATTGGCGTCGACGACGCCATTCACTACCTTCATCGCTTCAGACAGGAACTCGTCAACGGAAATCCCGATGGGGATTCCAACCTGAACTCTATGGAGAATGCTGTGGAGAGCGCTGTGGTTCACAGCCACAGGACTATCGGTCATGCCATGTACTTCACAACCATGACGGTCATGGGCGGCTTTTCCATCCTGGCATTTTCCAACTTTATTCCGACCGTCTACTTCGGTCTTCTAACTGCCCTGGCCATGGCCCTTGCCTTAGTCGCCAACATGACCCTGCTACCGAGTCTGCTCATCGTCTTCTATCGAAAGGCTGTTTGACCTGCATCAATCGATTTGCCTCTTGAACCTCAGCAAAAAGGCCTAATATATAGTTACTGAATGCTAAACGGATTGCATGATTTGTTCTCAAAGTTTCAACACATTCTGATACCGCTCGATTTTACCGAGCGCAATGATACGGTTCTCCAGGCTGCGAGAGATATCGTCAAAGAAACCCAGGCTCGCGTCAGCCTGATCCACGTGATCGAGCCGATTGACGATGGCGACGATGCGGAGACACAAACGTTTACCCAACGACTAAGCAACGAGGCCGAGGAACATCTTCGGGAGCGAGCGTCGACATTCGATGATCTTGACACCACCGTCATCTGTGAAAATCGCGTTGGCAAAAGAAATGTCGAGGTCGTCTCCTACGCCATCGATCAGCATGTCGACCTCATTTTGCTAAATTCGCATCTCATCACACCGGAAACTCCCGAAAGAAATACAGTCAGCCTCAGCTACCAAATCGCGCTTCTCGCTCCCTGCGCTGTATTACTGCTGAAATCCTGACGGACCGTTGAAAAACTCAGACGGAGCCTGTCATTTGACGTTTGGGCTCTGGCAGTCAACGCTACTCTCTGTGCTATCATTTCCCGCGGTCAACATCATTTATTTCTGCACCCCGGGGGGGACACATGGATATGGTGGGAATGGGCATCGCTCTAATTATCGGCATTGGCATCGGTTATGCCATCGCCACTCAAATAGCGAACAAGAAAGCAGACCAAAAGCCTGCAGCAAAAGCCCTGCCGGACTGGTGGAACGTCAGACAGGGCCTGACAGGCACACAACTGCAGATCCTTCAGTATATGGAAGCAAAGAAAGAGGTCTCTATCACTGGTCTTCATGAGAAGTTCTCAGCAATACCTGATCGAGAACTCTACTACCGTCTGGAGCAGATAGTGCTCATGAACTTCCTCGTTCTTGAGCGGAAGGAAGGTGAAGTTGTCTACGTGCTAAACCCCGACTACTCCGGAACCGTAGAAGATGACAAGACGGTAATGCTCAGCGCCGACTGATGAACCCAAAGCCTACCGAGTACATCCGGCAGACACGGGAAAACTACGAGAAATTAGGTTTCGAGCCCTATCACTGGTTTGAAGCGGATTCTTCACCGGCATTTACGACTCCTGTAAAATCACTTTCTGATGCCAGGCTGGGCCTTATCTCTACCGCAGGCACCTATGTTCACGGTCAGGTCGCTTACTACTACAAAGATGACACCAGTGTCCGTGCCATACCCAGCAACACACCGATATCAGACCTGCGTTTTTCTCACATTACGGAAAACTACCTGGTGGAAGCACGCCAGGACCCCTGTACGGTATTTCCTATCGAGGCGCTCAACACGCTCAAGGAGGCAGGTAAGATCGGTGACCTTGCCCGCAACTACTTTTCCTGCATGGGTGGAATTTACTCTACCCGGCGCGTTGTCAATGAACTCATACCCAATCTGGAAGAAGCCATTGGCAAGGAAGAACTCGATCTGCTGTTGCTCATCCCGTTATGACCTGTCTGCCACCAGACCGTGAGTCTGATTGCTCGCCACTTCGAAAGCGTCGGTTTGCCGACGCTGATCCTTGGCAGTGCGCTGGACATCCTGACGGCTGGACGACCTCCTCGTGCCCAATTCGTAAATTACCCCCTCGGTTTTGAGGCCGGGCGTTTTCGCGACAAGTCTGACCAGCTGGAGATCCTCAGTGAAGCTCTGCGAGGTTTCGATGAAATGACGGAGCCCGGCATTGATCTACTGCCTTTTGAATGGCCTGAAGGCTGGGCCATGCTCACAGAGCGCGAGAACGGCCAGCAAGACAGTCGAAGCGCCAGAACGACAGACCCCCAGTATCAATCCGAAGAAGACAGACTTGCTGCAGAAAACGCAGCGCAGAGTTGACGAAAATCTACGGCCCTGGTGCTGACCCCAGGATCTCGCTGGCGCGGGTTTGCGGACAGACCCTGAACATTGTGGTTTTCAGATACGACGTGAGTACTGATATAGCCAGAATTGCTCTAACTCAACGTAGTCTTCAGGATCTCCGAATGCTGAAACCCAGTGCTCAAGCTCTTCAACGGTGGGGAAATTTTTCAACACTCTATAGGTCTCACCGTTATCCAGTTGGCGATCCTGAAAGGTATTGCCCCATTCGTCCGTAAACGTGATCGGTAATCGCTGGCACTGCGCTACAGAGTTATCGATCAGTATGACCCTGGCGCCGGGTTTAAGGCATTGATGCAGCGAACTAAAAAACTCTGCCATCCGCTGCTTCGGTACATGGGATAACCAGAGCCCGGCAAATGCGCCATCAAATTTGTCATCAATGGTGCCAGACAGCCGGTAGGCATCCACAACCCGTGTTTCAGTAGAGCACCCGAGTTCTCGCTGATGTATCTGTTCCAATTGCGCCGGTTCCAGATCAGTAGCCAGTATCGATCGCGCGGAACCAGATATGTGCCTGGTCCAGTAACCTGTACCCGCAGCCACCTCGAGAACATGGCGGTCGCGTAGTGCACCCGAAAGATGAGATTCCAGAAAACGCAGATCCTGTTGCCTCTCTGGATAAGAGTAAACATCATCGTAGACCGGCGCACGATCACGATAGTATCGGTTCATCTCAGTCATGCGATAAGTCTAATTGATGTACCCTTGCCCAGGCATCAATTCTGCTTATCAATGGATAAGCTTTTCGCTATCCTTGCGCACTTGTCCACTAACCAGCGAAAGCGATGCACCCGGGGAACTACCATCCAGAACAAACTGCCTATGTGATGGCAGGTACTGAAGAGACCATAACCTTTGGCGAACTCGAAGCAGAGTCAAACCAGATTGCGCATCTATTCCGCGAGCACGGCCTGAAACGTGGCGACTGCATCGCGCTGTGTCTGGAAAACCACAAGACTTTCTTCAAGATATGCTGGGCAGCCTATCGTGCGGGCCTTTATTTCACGGCGATCAGTTATCGCTTGCAGCCCGAGGAAGTCGAGTACATCGTCAACGACTGCGGCGCAGGTGTCCTGATCACTTCGACACACCTGGTCGATACTTTCGCCGGATTTCGAGACAAACTGATCAACGAGCCTATCTGCTACATGCTTGACGGTGTAGCACCCGGTGCCTCCTCTTTCGAAGAGGCATATCGTGTCAAATCTACTGAACCAATAAGTGATCAGTCCTGCGGGCAGAGCCTGCTCTATTCGTCGGGTACGACAGGTCGCCCCAAGGGAGTGAAGAAGCCTCTACCTGAAATACCATGGGGCGAAGCGGAACCTGCTTTCAGTGCAAGACAGGAAAGGTATGGTTTCGATGACGCCACCATCTACCTGTCACCTGCCCCCCTGTACCACGCCGCACCTCTGGGTTTCACTATGAACGTTCTGAGGTATGGCGGCTCCTGTATCGTCATGGAACATTATGACTCTGAACAGGCACTGTCCTTGATCGAAAAGTATCGGATCACTCACAGCCAGTGGGTACCCACCATGTTCGTGCGCATGTTGAAGTTGCCGGAAGATATCCATCATAAACACGATCTTTCCAGTCATCGTGTCGCCGTTCACGCGGCCGCCCCTTGTCCGATCGCTGTTAAAGAACAGATGATCGAGTGGTGGGGTCCGATAATTCATGAGTATTACGCCGGTACCGAAGGCAACGGCGCTACGACCATCAGTTCAGAGGAATGGCTGCAACACAAGGGATCTGTAGGCCAGGCTGCCGGAGAGTGCAAAGTCCACATTCTCGATGACGACTTCAACGAATTGCCTACGGGTGAATCCGGGGGGGTCTACTTCGAAGGTGGAGGAGTTTTTGAGTACCTCGGAGACGACGAGAAGACCTCTGCCAGCCGAAGCGCTCAGGGATGGTCTACTCTGGGGGATATCGGCTACCTAGATGAGGAGGATTACCTGTACCTCACCGACCGAAAGTCATTCATGATCATATCGGGCGGTGTCAACATCTATCCCCAGGAGGCGGAGAACGCACTTATCACACACCCCGCAGTTGTCGATGTCGCCGTTTTCGGTATCCCCAATCCAGAGTTCGGAGAAGAGGTGAAAGCCGTAGTACAACCCGCCGATATGTCGCAAATCGGCACCGCACTCGAGGCAGAGCTGATCGCCTATGCACGAGAGAAGATTTCTCACATAAAGTGTCCGAAAACAATCGACTTTCAGGAAGAGTTACCGCGCCACCCAACAGGTAAACTCTATAAACGACTACTCAAGGACAAGTACTGGCAATGATAAAAGATATGTTTGACCTCAGCGGCAGAGTCGCTTTGATTACAGGCGGTAATGGCGGGATTGGCCTCGGCATGGCTGAAGGTCTCGCTTCGCAGGGATGCGAGGTTTCAATCTGGGGAACTAACGAGGACAAGAATGCCGCGGCCGTCGAAACACTCGAGGCTTACGGACCAAAAGTCTCCGCCTACAAGTGCAACGTCGCTGATCAAGCTGAAGTGAATCGTTGTTTTGCCGAAACACTGGCAACTCATGGCCGCGTGGATGGATGTTTTGCCAATGCCGGAATCAGCGCGCGAGGCGAGGACTTTGACAAGATGGATGAAGACGAGTGGCACAGGATCATCGACGTTAATCTGAATGGTGTTTTCTATACCTTCAAATGCGCGACCGCCCATATGAGAGAGCGTGCGGACAATGGTGACCCCTTCGGCAGATTGGTAGCAACAGCGAGCCTCGCGGTTATCTCCGGTCAGGCCAAGGGCGAACATTATGCGGCAACCAAGGGTGCGCTCGTTCCTATGATCAAGGCAC
This sequence comes from Gammaproteobacteria bacterium, assembly GCA_018656865.1. Lineage (GTDB taxonomy): Bacteria > Pseudomonadota > Gammaproteobacteria > Pseudomonadales > Azotimanducaceae > UBA9659. The sequence continues at coordinate 11,450 of JABHYO010000172.1, forward strand.
TGGCCATTGAATATGCCCGCTATGGCGTCACTGCACATACGCTGCTGCCGGGCTGGGTTGAAACTGGTATGACTGAACAGAGCTTTGCCTGGGACAGGTTCGTCGAGAACGTCATGCCGAGGATTCCCATGCGACGCTGGGGACAGCCGGAAGATTTCGCGGCTATCGCCTGCTATATCATGAGCACCGCAACAAACTGGCACACCGCTGACACTTTCCTGATCGATGGTGGTTATGCCACCTTCTGATCGCGCTTTTACCGGTGTCAGGATTCTGGACTTCTCCCAGGTTCTCGCAGGTCCTTTCGCTGTTATGCAGCTGGCGCTTTTGGGAGCAGAAGTGATCAAGGTAGAGCAGCCTAACACCGGCGATCAGACCCGGAGCCTTATGAACGAAGGCGGACATGAGTCCATGTCGCCCTCCTTCATGGGCATGAATCTAAACAAAAAGAGTCTTACCCTAAATCTGAAACACGACGAGGCTGCCACGATCGTCAGGAAGCTGCTTCCCGAGACCGATGTACTCGTTGAGAATTTCAGGTCCGGGACGATGGCGAGACTCGGTCTGGACTATGATGCCGTCAAAGTCCTCAAACCGGACCTAATCTACTGTTCGATTACCGGTTATGGCCAAACCGGGGCCAAGGCGAAAGAAGCCGCCTATGACGGCGCCATTCAAGCATCAAGCGGCATGATGTCCCAAACCGGCCACCCGCAAACCGGACCGACACGAACCGGATACATGCCAGTCGACATGTCGACTGCACTCAACACAGCTTTCGCCATATCTTCAGCGCTTTACCGAAAAGAACGCACCGGCAAAGGTCAGTATATTGACCTCGCCATGATGGATACCGCCGTTGTCATGCAGGCAGTCCAGTTTGCCAATTGGCTGAATCAGGGCAGCCTGGTTGGACTTGGAGGCAACTCCTCACCAACAAGGCAACCAACAGCCGATGTTTTCCCAACCAGCGATGGCTATATCCAGGTCACGGCCCTTAGCCAGCCGCAGGTGGAAATCCTATTCCGGGAACTCGAAATATCTGGCAGATTGGATCAGCCCGAATATGCGACAACTGAGGCGAGAATCCAAAACCCTCAACCGGTTAGCGAGGCTGTTTCCGTTGCGTTGTGCAAAAAAACAACGGCGGAATGGATTCAACAACTGGCTACTGCTGGCATCCCGGTGGCCGAAGTCAGAGAACTTCCTGATGTCTCAGAAGACCCGCAATTCGAAGGCAGGGCTGCTTTCGTCACACTGCCCTCACCCATCAACAAGGGTGAATCGATCAGACTCGCTCAGTCCGGCTTTGTTATGAATGAGGCAGGACCAGAGACAACCAGCGGACCACCGCTTCTCGGTGAACACAGCGAGGAGATTCTAAGATCCATCGGTTACGACGACGATAAAATTGTCTCACTGCGCGAGGCCGGAACAATCTAGGCTCCAGCGGTTTGCGCACCACGCAATTCAGACACTGCGGACGTGAGGACCTTGACGGCAGAGCGGGAAAACAACACTAACAAAGCCAGAGCGACGATCAGATCGGGCCAGGCAGAGTCAAACACCCAGACTGCAGCTACAGTCACCAGCACAGCCAGACCTTCGGCCACATCATTTCTTGAGCATTCCCAAACAGAACTCATGTTCACATCATCCTCACGATGGGCGCTCAGGAGATACAGGCAAACACCGTTGGCCAGCAGGTTTAGAACAGCAGCGATGCCCATGGTCGTGACGATGGGAACTTCAGGGTGCAGCAGCCGCCAGCCGATCTGAACTGCCACCGCGATTGCTGCCAGTGATATCAATATGCCCTTGAACAGAGCAACTTTTGCTTTGGCAGCCACGCTGGCGCCTACGACCGCAAGACTGAGCGCATAAGTCATTGCATCCCCAAGATTGTCCAGAGTACCTGACAAAAGTGCCGATGAATGACTCAACCAGGAGGCTGCGACCATCCCGACGAAGGTGACCAGATTGATCAGCATGACAATGGTCAATACCCGCCTTTGTGCCTGATTCAGGTTCTGGGTCTCAAGGTCAGATCCGCAACAGTCTGCCATTTTTTGGTTTCCGCTTGTTTCCAGGTTAATTCTAACCGCGCAACTCGACGTTATCATCAATTCACGCTAGGGTCTGACGTTCGGTAATCAGAGAGCAATCAACATGATCAAACTATATGGCGTTAAACCAAGCAACTATTACGGCCTGGTTAAAGCTATTCTGCTGGAGAAAGGACTGGAGTTTGAAGAAGTACCGCAGATGCCCTCCCAGGAGGAGGACTATCTGATCAAGAGCCCCATGGGAAAGATGCCTGCGATTGAAGTGGATGGCACCTTCCTGTCCGAGAGCATGGCCATAGCCTTGTGGGCAAACCGTGTACAACCTGAACCACCCCTGCTGCCAGCTGATCCCATGGAAGCCGCCAAGGTGCTGGAGCTGTCCTGTCATATCAAGCTTGATGTCGAACTGGTTGCCCGCCGGTGCCTGCCTGAAGCTTTCTTCAGCCAACCAGTAAGCGATGAGGTAAAACAGTCGACGGAAGCTGATCTGGAGAAAGGCATGAAAGCCGTAGCCCGGCTGTTTAAAGGCGACCCTTATGCCGCCGGCAGCGACTTTACGCTGGCCGATCTCTATACCTTTTATACCTTTAGTCTGTCGTCCGGCATTATCCAGACAGTGTTTGGGAAGGACCTTCTGGATGGCTACCCGCAGATTGCGGAGGTTATGGCCAGACTTGCGGAGCGACCTAGTATTGCGCAGGTAGAGGCTGAAAAGGCTACGTGAGGACGTCGTCCTGAGCGTGATTATATAGCCCGGGAAAACCTGTCCTTCGATTCGGGTTTTCGAAGATATCTGTCGAACACCATACAGATATTTCTAACGAGGAACCTGCCTTGCGGGGTGACATCAATGTTGGTGCCATCAATTTTGAGGAGGCCATCGGCTTCAAATGCTGCTAGCCGATCCAGCTCTTCGGTGAAATACTTCCTGAAATCGATACCGAACTGCTTTTCCAGCGCGGCGCCGTCCAGATTGAAGTGGCACATGAGCGACTTGATGATGGCTTTCCGAAGAAGATCGTCATCATCGATAACGACACCCTGCAGGAGCGGTAGCTCACCCTGTTGGATGCGAGCACCATAGGATGCCAGATCCTTTTCATTCTGCGAATAACTGTTGCCGATATGACTGATACCGGTCACACCCATCGCCAGCAGATCGCAATCGGAGTAGGTTGAGTACCCCTGAAAGTTTCTCTGCAAAGTCCCTTCCTTCAAGGCAACAGCGAGCTCGTCTTCCGGCAGGGCAAAGTGATCCATCCCGATATAGACATAACCAGCGTCCGTTAGGAAATCGATACAGAGTTCCAGAATTCGCAGTTTCTCATCCGGATTCGGCAGGTCCGTCGCCAGTATCCGCTTTTGTGGCGAAAACCGATCCGGCAGATGGGCGTAGTTATAGATGGAAATTCGATCGGGGCGTAAATCAGAAATCAACTTTAGTGTATTTGAGAATGTCTCATAGGTCTGGTGCGGCAGACCATAGATCAGATCGACAGAGATAGAACCGAAACCTGCCTGCCTTGCGGCATCGATGACATCGCGTGTTTCATCGAGCGACTGAACGCGATTGACTGCTTTTTGTACCGCAGATTCAAAATCCTGAACACCGAAAGAGAGACGGTTAAACCCTTCGTGCCTCAGGTGACGTATTCGATCTGCATTCACCGTCCTGGGGTCGATTTCAATACTGAACTCACCGGCCTCATCGTCACTAAAACTAAAAGCCTGCCGCAGCCACCCATTTAGCGCTGTTACCTGTTCATCATCGAGAAACGTTGGTGTGCCACCACCCCAATGTAGTTGCGAAACCTGTCTGCCCTCAAAGCGCGGCGCAAGCATTTCAATCTCCCGCTCCAGCAGTGTCATGTATTCAGCTGCAGGTTCTCTCTTCTTACCGACAATCTTGTTGCAGGCACAGTAGTAGCAGAGTGTTGCGCAGAACGGAATGTGAACGTACACAGACAGATCGCGATCCCGGTAGGGAGAGTCGGCAATAGCCTTATCGAAATCGGCGACCTCAAACTCACCGAACTGGAGAGCAGTAGGGTAGCTCGTATACCTCGGACCGGGTACGTCATAACGCTTAATCAGCGCCGGATCAAAATCAGCCAGCGACATGGAGGCTCTCATCAGGAAAAACCGCATTATGAAGAAGTTTGCTGATTTTTGCCCATGATTTACATCAACAACCGAAGTCGTTAGGTTGTGAGCATGAGAATCGTCAGCTGGAACGTCAATGGTCTTCGGGCCTGCACAAGAAAAGGCTTCGGCAAGTTCCTCAAAACCTGCAAGGCGGATGTTCTCTGTCTGCAGGAAGTGAGAGCCTTCCCCGAACAGCTCGACGACAATATCCGGTCGCCACGAGGCTGGCATACACATTTCTTCCCGGCGGAGCGCCCGGGCTACAGTGGTGTCGCCATCTACAGCCGTGCTCAGCCGACTCATGTTGCGACGAGCCTGGGTGACTCGAGCTTCGATATAGAAGGCAGATTCCTTATGGTACGTTTCGGCAGACTTTCCGTTGCGTCAGTCTACTTTCCAAAAGGAAGCGGGAAGGATCGGGACAACAGCCGAGTGCCATACAAGCTCGACTTCTATGCAGCTGTTAAAGAAAAAATCGAACTGGCAAGAAAATTAGGACCTGTCTACGTCACAGGAGACTACAACACGGCCCATGAATCCATTGATCTCGCCCGGCCAAAAACCAATCGGAAGTCGAGCGGTTTTCTGCCGGAAGAAAGAGACGTTCTGACAAAGTGGATGGAAGATGGCTGGGTGGATGTATTCAGAGATCGACATCCGAATGAACCGGACCACTATAGTTGGTGGCGACAATGGGGGAATGCCAGAGAAGATAATGTCGGCTGGCGAATAGACTACGTACTTGCGTCACCATCTGGAGCAAAGCGTGTGAGTGATGCTTTTATCTGGCCGAAGGTCACTGGCTCCGATCACTGCCCGGTTGGTGTCGACCTCTCTGCCTGATCACGATAGTCTGTCTTTTTTTCTGTACGAGATTGCCATGAACGAGGACCTTGAACAGATTGGCATCGATGCCGTTGATCGATTTCTGGAAACCTGGAACAGCCGTGACCCGAAACGCTGGGCTGGTTCCCTAAATTTTCCCCACGTCCGCCCATCGCCCCTGGGGGAGGTCAATCTGGCGTCAACGGCGGCGGACTATATTGCTGACGTCGACTTCCAAAAGGTTATCGACACCGGCTGGGATCACAGCGAATGGGACTACAAACAAGTGCTACATGTATCTCCCTCAAAGATCCATGTCGTCGGCCAGTGGGGACGGTATAACACTGCGGGAGAACGAATCCTGACAACGCCGGTCGTCTACATCTGTACCTGTGATGATGGTTTCTGGGGTATTCAATCCCGTTTTGGTGCCGATTATGTCGACGAGGATACGGATACAACGGAGCTCATGACACGTGGTCTGAATCTGATCCAGGACTTCGCCAATCAACACAATGCGGGCAAAGACGATGTCTGTGCGGAGATGTTGAACTATCCCCACTTCGTCATTGGGGCCGGTGATCTAGCCATGGCTGAAGTCCCTGAGGATTTCACTGTCGGTGACTTCAGCATGAGACTGGATTCCCTGCAGGCGCTCCAGACAGGGCAGCACTCCATAAATGCCGCCGTCGAAATCACCGTTTCCGACAGCGATGGCAGCCGGGGACTCCAGGGCGTAGTTCATATTAACAACCGGGACGGCCACCTGGGTATTCAGGCGTGGTCGTTTCTGGATCCCAATGAAGAATCTGACTAATTGGTTAATCAGACGGGGTAATGCCAACCACAACGCCAAGACGACAGTGAAGCGTAACCCCACTAGATCTAATTGTCGGGTATCTAAATGACGTGCAGTTTTAGCCGTTCGAACCAGGCACAGAACCCAATCCCAACTGTTCAAGCCGCTGTCTGAGGCGAAACCGGTCGTCGATGTTCTGAAGCATTTCACTGGTCTTATATGGCAGCGCCAGCATTGCCGGGGTAGCGACCAACGTCAGGACAGCGGCAAATGCCATGCCGGAAACAACAGCCTGTGACAATGGCACCCACATGTTTGAGAGCGATCCACCGTAAATGATATTGCGGTTGATCATGTCGATACTGAAATTGAGTGCAAGCGGCATCAGTCCGAAGATGGTAGTGATGGTGGTCAGGAAAACCGGCCGCAGGCGCTGTGCGCCAGTGCGAACAATCACGCCG
>JABHYO010000190.1 GCA_018656865.1 Gammaproteobacteria bacterium
GAGCCGGTATCGGAAGGTATGGTATCGATACTCGAGCCCTTCATCGATACCATCATCATCTGCACATTGACCGGACTCGTTATCCTGTCTTCAGGTGTGTGGACTGAAAAGATTGAAAACGAATTTCAGCGTTTTGACATGCAGTTCATTGCGGGTCAGTACGATGAAGGCAACGAAACAGACCGAGAGGCGCTGTATGGTCACCTGAATTTCGGTGAGTCAACGGTGCGAACTTTCACGGGTCAGATTGAAGTTGTAGATGGTGTGGCTGCAGCAGCGGGCTATACGGTCTTGCACAACCGCTCTATCGCAGAAGATGTCGTTTTCCTTATTGACGGTGAAGCATACACGGGAAGTCTTCAAGTCGACGATGGTGCGCTCGTAGAGGAAGTTACCGTTAGAGGCAGATCTTTGATCCATTCTGTCGATCTGACCTCTGAGGCGTTCACCCGAGGCGTCTTCGGTGATTACGGGCGCTATATTGTTTCCATCGGTTTGATTCTGTTTGCCTTTACCACCTCGGTCGCCTGGTCCTACTACGGTGACAGGGCTATGACTTATCTCTTTGGCGTCTCTGCTGTTATGCCATACCGGATTCTTTATGTGATTGGTTTCTTCCTTGCAGCCATCGCCGACACTTCTCTCATCTGGCTGGTCTCGGCGATAACGATTGCGTTGATGACATTGCCGAACCTCTTCGCCATCCTTCTATTGGCGAAAGAGATGCGTACGACTATTGACGACTACTGGGATAAGTTTAATCGGGAACATCCCGAGGGGTATTAGTGGAAACAGGATTCGAATTTGTACGAAGCCAGACAGTTCAGGCTTTGAACCTTACCGTTGAGGAATACAATCACATCAGCGGTGCAAAACACTTCCATCTGGCCAACGACTACGCGGAGAACGTGTTCATGGTGGCCTTCAGAACGGTACCGGAGGATTCCACCGGCGTTGCCCATGTGCTAGAGCACACTGCGCTTTGCGGCAGCGAGAAATTTCCGGTACGCGATCCCTTTTTCTCGATGATTCGCCGCTCGCTCAACACTTTCATGAATGCGTTTACGACCAGCGACTATACGGCCTATCCCTTTGCCAGCCAGAATCGAAAAGACTACTTCAATCTGATGGAGGTTTATCTCGATGCTGTCTTCTTCTCACGTCTGGACCCGTTGGATTTTGCCCAGGAAGGCCACCGCATTGAGTTTGAGACATCCGGAGATGCATCATCGCCGTTGACACATAAGGGTGTCGTCTACAACGAGATGAAGGGTGACTCGAGTTCCCCGATTTCCAGGTTGTACCATGCCGTCCAGGAAACCCTGTATCCCACTTCAACCTACCACTTCAATAGTGGCGGCGATCCTGCGGTGATACCGCTGCTTAGCTATGACGACCTGATGACGTTCTACCGGACCCACTATCATCCGGCCAATGCCGTCTTCATGACTTTCGGTGACATTTCCGTTGCTGAGCAGCAGGAGAAGATCAATTCTCTGGCTTTGAATCGTTTGAGTGCAGGCGCTATTGAGGAAGTCAGTGTCAGGCCGGAAACGAGATACGACACTCCCATCAACCGTGAATTGTCCTACCCCGTTGATGATGACGATCTTTCTTCCAAGACACACATAGTGCTGGCCTGGCTGCTGGAAAAAAATACAGACATTGAAGTGCTGCTCAAGGGGCATCTGCTTTCAGACGTATTGCTGGACACCAGCGCTTCACCCCTACGGCAAGCGCTTGAGAAATCGGACCTGGCTACCGCCGTCTCACCCATGTGTGGTTTCGAAGAAGACCACATGGAAATGAACTTCATGTGTGGGGTTGAAGGCAGTGAACCGGAACATGCTGAAGCGATAGAAACGCTGGTGCTGGAGACACTTGAGAAGGTGGCAGAAGAAGGTGTGCCCCAGGACAGGCTCGAAGCAGTATTGCATCAGCTTGAGCTGTCCCAGCGGGAAGTAGGTGGTGATGGCATGCCATACGGGTTGCAGCTGATTTTTTCGTGTATGTCAGCAGCCATCCATCGTGGCAACCCCATTGGTTTACTCGACATGGACAGTGCCCTGGCAAAATTGAGGCAGGAAATTTTGGATCCTGCTTTCATTAAAAACCTGGTCAGGGAAATGTTGTTGGACAATCCGCACCGGGTTCGGGTGATCATGAAACCCAGCCGGGAGCTGGGTGCTCTTCTAATTCAGGAAGAGGCAGACAGACTTGCCTCTATTCGCCAGGGGATGAACGAAACTGACTGCGATCTGGTTATTAAGCAGGCCGCCGCCCTTGAAGCGAGGCAGAGTGCCGAGGAAGACCTCGATCTTCTGCCGAAAGTAACCACCGCAGATGTGCCGCTGCAGAAACACTTTCCGTCAGTGCCACTTTCGAAACATGGAAACCTGCAACTTGCCGTCAGTACAGCCGGAACCAATGGGCTGTCATATCATCAGATCGTTACGCCGCTGCCTGCGCTGCAAATGGCTCAGCTTGAGCTGTTGCCTGTTTACTCACAGGTTGTAACGGAGGTGGGCTCGGCGGGTCGTGACTATATGGAGACTCAGCACCTGCAACATAGCGTTTCCGGGGGTATCTCTTCGTTTTCGTCGATCAGATCTGCGCTTGAAGACGCGGAAAAGTATCAGGCCTACACCACACTCTCGAGCAGAACATTGAATCGGGAAGCGCCGCAAATGGCGAGGCTGTTGCGGGAGACCTTCCTGGAGCCTCGCTTCGATGAAGTAGAACGACTGACTGACCTGATTCAGCAGCTTAGTCACAGGCGAATGAACGGTATCGCCTCAAGTGGGCATCAGTATGCAATGTTGGCGGCAGCTTCGAGCCTGAGCCCGGTCACAGCTCTGAATGATTTTCTTACGGGTGTTCCTGCAGTGATGCGGTTAAACGGTCTGGCACGTAGTCTTGACGATGAGGGAGCCAGGCAGTCCCTTGCAGTTCGCTTTTCGGAGTTGCACCAACGCCTCCGGAGTGTAGACCCGCTGTTGCTACTGATCAGTGACCCTGGTTATGTCGGAGCATTCACCGACGAGATTGTCGACATTTGGTCCGGTACAAACACGCATGGAAGTCAGGAAAATCTGAATCTGCCTTCGCCCGCAGAGGCAGGTCATCGAGCGTTTGTGGTCACGACTCAGGTTAACTACTGTGCTGCGGCGTACCCGACGGTAGCAGAAAATCAATCCGATTCTGCGGTACTAGCGATTCTTGCGGGTGTTCTGCGAAACAATTACCTGCATCCAGCCATTCGGGAGAAGGGTGGTGCCTATGGTGGTGGTGCCGGTCACGATACCAATGGCGTCTTCAGGTTTTATTCCTATCGGGATCCACGAATCAACGAAACATTCGCCGATTTTGACGCCTCGATAGACTGGTTGCTGGGTGCGGAAATTACAGATGCCATGCTCGAAGAGGCTGTGTTGGGTGTTATTAGCAGCGTCGATTCACCTGGCTCGCCAGCAGGAGAGATCCGCCAGGCTTTTCATCA
>JABHYO010000079.1 GCA_018656865.1 Gammaproteobacteria bacterium
AACCCTCAGTGGAGGCCAGATCGGTTGTAATCTGGCTCCACGGTCTTGGCGCCGACGGTCATGACTTTGAACCAATCGTACCCGAACTGAATCTCGAGCCAGACTCCAGTATTCGCTTTATTTTCCCCCATGCGCCGATTCGCCCCATCACCATTAACGACGGCGCCGAGATGCGGGCCTGGTATGACTTTATTCCTCATTCCGAAACCGCCGGTACGGACGATATCGAGCAATCTTCACTGCAACTTAGACAGTTCATCGAAAGAGAAATGGAGCGCGGCATCCCATCCGAGAGAATCCTGCTCGCTGGATTCTCCCAGGGCGGCGTAATCGCGCTACACACCGGAACACGATTTGATCATCGACTGGCGGGTATTCTCGCCCTGTCCACCTATCTCCACGACTTCGCCGACACACAGGTCGAAATGAACGATGCTAATCTCGCCATACCGATCATGATGGTCCATGGCACGCAGGACCCAATGATTCCGATCATGCAGGCGGCAACTTCCAGGGAGAATCTCATTCGGCTGGGCTATGACGTCAGGTGGTCCGACTATCCCATGGGGCACAATGTCTGCCTGGAAGAAATCGAAGAAATTGCTGGTTTCTTTCAAGAAGTACTACCCAAATGACAGAAGTTATACTCAAGAATTCCAGCTCGGATGCCTGGGTCGACTGCGTTCTGGAGGACTTTGATCAGTTCCTGATCGATCACGCCGCCAATGAACGAAAAGCATCTGCCATGGCCATGTCACTCGTCGCACACTATCCAGACAAACAGACGCTGGTAACCCGCCTGATTGATCTGGCCCTGGAAGAGATGAATCATTTTCGACAGGTGATTCGACTGATGCAGGAACGAGACCTCACCATGACACCGGATGAGAAGGACCCCTACGTCAACCAGATGCGATCCCACGTGAAAAAAGGTTCAGATGAATACTTTCTGGACCGCTTGCTTTCTGCTGCATTGATTGAGGCCAGAGGTGAAGAACGATTTCGTCGATTGGCTGATCGCCTGGAAGATAAAAAGTTGAAATCTTTCTATACGATACTTGCCAATTCGGAACAGGGCCACCATGAACTTTTTGTCGATCTTTCAGAGCGATACTTCGATAAGGAATTGGTCTCGAAGCGACTGGCAGAATGGGTTGACATCGAAGACGTCATTTTCCAGCAGTTGCCCCTTAAAAGCCGTGTGCACTGAACCGTGTGCACTGAACCGTGTACACTGAACCGTCTACACTGAACCGTGTCACTAAACATGGCATCAGCCGCTCTCGCGAAGTATCTGTCGCGCTACGCTGAACCCGAGACGGATGATCTCCACCTCTCTAACAGGCAATACGACTTTTCACTGGTAATACCCGCTTTTCAGGAAGATGCGGATCGGATCTGCCGCGTCTGGAAATCGATACCCGAAGCGACCTCGTTTCTCGTCATTCTCGTCATCAATGCTCGTTCGGCACCCGACGATCCGGCCCTCCGCCTGGTAGAGGAACTGGGCCGAAGTCACACCGAGATGGAGACAGGGAACGGGCTCTCGCTGCTGAAATCACCTTCCGGACCCGACCTACTGCTTGTAGACAGGTACAGCGCCGGTCGGACCATCCCGGGGAAACAGGGTGTGGGACTGGCGAGAAAAATCGGCTGTGATATCGCCCTGAAATTATATGAATCTGGTCAGGTTTTATCCGACTGGCTCTTTACCACAGATGCCGATGCCATCCTGCCAGTCGACTACTTCAATGCCGACTACTTCAATACCGGGGCCAATGCCGAAGACGTAGCCTGCACATTTCCCTTCAAGCACACCGCCAGTGAAAGTCTTGATCTCGCCGTCCAGCTCTACGAAATATACCTGCTCTATTATGCAGCGGGCCTCCACGAGGCCGGCTCACCCTATGGCTATACAACAATCGGCTCAACCATCGCCTGTCGCAGCGAGGCCTATGCCGCGGTACGAGGCTACCCGAAACGCAATACCGGCGAAGATTTCTACCTACTGAACAAGATTCGAAAGCTCGGCAACATCAGATCTCTTTCTGACCCAGAGGTTGAACTCGACGGTCGGCTCTCAACGCGAGTGCCGATAGGAACAGGTCAGGCTGTAGCCAAAATCTCGGCTCTCAGGGACCCTATTTCGGAATACCAGTATGACCACCCGCATTGTTTCGAGCGACTGGGTGAATTCCTACTGTTTCTCGAGCAACTTGCCGAAAAACAGCCGACAGCTCTGCAGCCAGGCAATAGAGGCACGCAGGTTTACATCGAAAAATCAGGTCTCGACAAGCTCTATCTAGACAAACGTCGTGAAAAACCCTCGCCGCAGGTCATGATGAAATTCCTGATGGACTGGTTTGACGGTCTGAAAACCCGCCAGTTTATTCACCACTTCAGAGACAACCACTGCGGCACCGTGCCGGTATCACAACTGACGGATTCTCAACTCATCGATATTGAATGGCAAGGCGAGTCCTCGCTATCGGCTATCAGGACGAGTCTGAAGGCCATAATCCACCGGTGACGACTCAGTAAATACGTCAGACGCCAAAGCCCCGATAGTGTAGAATCCCGGCCCTTAATGGAGCGTCCAAGCACAGAGTTCTATGCACAGAGTCTTTATTGACGGACAGGTGGGGACCACCGGGCTTCAGATCCATGAACGCCTGAATGCTCGAACCGATATCGAACTTCTGAAGATCGACCCGGCAGAAAGGAAAGATCCCCACGCGAAAAAGGCCATCATCGATGCCGCTGATGTGGTTCTCCTGTGCCTACCCGATGATGCAGCCGTCGAAACCGTCGCCATGGACACCAGCGAGAAAGTGCGATTTATCGATGCCAGCACTGCCCACCGTACAAATACCAACTGGGTCTACGGCTTCCCGGAAATGGCTACTGATCAGCGTGCGAAAATTGCCTCTGCCCGCCTGGTATCAAACCCCGGTTGTTATCCAACAGGGTTTCTAGCTGCCATCAAACCGTTAATCGATGTCGGCCTCCTTAGGAGTGACGCCCTGATTACCATCAGCGCAATATCCGGGTACAGCGGTGGCGGCAGACAACTGATTGAAAGATATGAAGCCCACACAGCGATGAATCCGGATTCGAACTGGCATGCAAGACCTTATGCATTAAAACTGAAGCACAAACATATTCCGGAAATGAGGCACTTCGCAGCACTCGAACAAGCACCAATATTCCTGCCAATAGTCGGCAATTTTCACCAGGGCATGCTCGTGTCGGTTCCTGTGTTCCAGGCACAGATGACTCAGAATCAGTCACCGCAGGACATTCATGCTCTGTTGACGAGACACTATGAGTCAGAACCCTGCATCAATGTATTACCTCTCAATACTGAAGCTGAGCTCGATGACGGATTTCTCGACCCACAGCTGGCAAACGGAACCAACCGCATTGATCTTTTCGTCTACGGACACGAAGAACAGATTGTACTAATTGCCAGACTGGACAACCTCGGCAAAGGAGCCGCAGGTGCAGCTATTCAGAATCTGAACCTGATGTTGCAGGTTCCCGAACTTGAAGGACTCGCATTATGAGCAAGACTGAAGCACGCCTGGCTGAACTACAGATTCAGTACGATCAATTTGTGGAGGCTGGCCTGAAGCTCGATCTGACCAGAGGCAAGCCATCAGCAGAGCAACTCGATTTATCCAACGAACTGGACGGTATCCTGAAAGGATTCTACATACTTCAGGACGGCACTGACGTTCGCAACTACGGCGGTATTCTGGGGATTCCAGAAGCACGGAAGCTGGGTGCAGATCTGCTCGGCGTCAGCACTGACAGCGTTATGGTTGGTGGTAATAGCTCTCTAACGCTGATGTATCACTATGTCGCCCACAAGGTCCGTCAGTGGCGTGCTGCTGGCGCAAGCGAATTCAAATTTCTCTGCCCGGTTCCGGGTTACGACCGGCATTTCACCATCTGTGAAGATTTCGACATTGAAATGATCAATGTTCCGCTGCTCGCTGACGGTCCTGATATGGACATGATAGAGAAACTGGTCAGTGAAGACGCCGCCATCAAGGGAATCTGGTGCGTCCCAAAATATGCCAACCCAACCGGGCAAACCTATTCACGCGGTGTCGTGGAACGCATCGCCGCCCTGCCGCTGGCCGCCGCCGACGGCTTCCAGATCATGTGGGACAACGCCTACTCAGTACACGATCTGGAAGGCACCACTGAAGATTTGCCGGATCTTCTTGCCCTCGCTGCTGAGAAGGGTACCGCAGATCAGGTAGCCATCCTGGCTTCAACGTCCAAGATTACTTTAGCCGGGGCTGGTATCTCGTTTCTGGCAGCCACACCTGCCCAACTGAAAGCGTTCGAAAAGTACCTCTCTGCCCAGACCATCGGCTTTGACAAGGTCAATCAGCTACGCCACGTTCATTTCCTTGAAGATATGGATGGCATCAAGGCGCATATGGTAAAACACCGAGACATCATAAAGCCCAAATTTGATCTCGTACTGAAAAAACTCCAAGACCATCTCGGTGGCAAGGATCTGGCCACCTGGACAACACCCGCAGGTGGCTACTTTATTTCCCTCGACACAAAACCCGGTCTTGCCAGCGAAGTTGTCGCCATGGCGGGGGCAGCAGGTGTTAAACTGACACCGGCAGGTGCCACCTACCCCTATGGCAAGGATCCAGACAACACCAATATCAGAATAGCGCCGACTTACCCGTCCATCGAAGAACTGGATCAAGCCATGGACGTTTTTGTGACCTGTGTCGAATTGGCGACACTTGGCACCGTCTAAAAACCACTAAGATTCCCATCATGAAAAGTCAGATAGAACTACCGGAAGATTTTGCCAGGCTTGATCTTCCCGACCCTCTCGCCAGAGCCATCAAGGATCTTGGATTCGAGTCATGTACGCCGGTGCAGAACGAGGTGTTGCCTCATTCCCTGAACGGTCGAGATATTATTGCCCAGGCACAGACCGGCACCGGCAAAACCGCTGCCTTTCTAGTCTCAATCATCAGCTATGACCTTGAGAACCCCAAACTGGATGAGCGTCCGCAAGGGACACCCTTTGCGCTGATCATCGCCCCCACCCGCGAACTGGTCCTGCAGATCACCGCAGATGCAGAACAACTGGTGCAGTACACGGATATCAGCATTGCCTCATTGGTTGGAGGAATGGACTATGACAAACAGCGAAACCAGTTAGGTAAATCCATCGACATTGTCGTGGCGACACCGGGCCGGTTACTCGACTTCGCCAGATCAGGTGTGATCGATCTATCCCAGGTGGAAATCATGATCATCGATGAAGCAGATCGCATGCTCAGCATGGGCTTCATACCCGATGTCAAATCCATCGTTTCAAGAACGCCGAAAAAGCAACAACGACAGACACAGTTGTTCAGCGCCACCTACAGCGAGGATATCAAGCGACTGGCGGCATCCTGGACACTGGATCCGGTCAGAATCGAAATTGAGCCGGAACAGATCGCAGTCGATACAGTCGATCAACGGGTTTTCCTGACCTCGGAGGACGAAAAATACGCCGTGCTCTACAACCTGATTCAAGTCTATGAACTTGATCGCGTACTGGTATTTGCGAATCGGCGCGATCAATGCCGCGATCTCGAGTCACAGCTGAATCGCCACGGTTTCAAGACAGGCCTCCTGGCTGGCGATGTTCCACAGAAAAAACGTATCAGAACCCTCGAGGATTTTCGCTCCGGCAAGATTGCCGTCCTGGTCGCAACCGATGTCGCTGGTCGTGGTCTACACATCGATGACATAAGCCATGTCATCAACTACAACCTGCCGGAAGACCCAGAGGACTATGTTCACAGGATCGGCCGTACCGGTCGTGCGGGCTCGGAAGGCGTTTCCATCACTCTGGCCTGTGAAAGTGATGCCTTTATGCTGCCTAATATCGAAGCTCTGCTGGGTGCCAAGCTGGACTGTGAGCACCCGGAAGAGGAGCTGCTCGCACCCATTCCTCAACTGCCACCTGCACCCAGATCCCATAGACCTCCACCAAGGAAAAGAAGAAGACGATGAGATTGGCTGCTGCGATCTCCGTCGCCCTGATCCTGATTGGCGGATGCAGCAATTCAGCCCCCCATACAATCTCATCAATACCACTTGGCAGGGTGATCCAATCAATCGGGTTTCCCTCGGTATTGCGAAATTCACGTCCCTATATCCTCGCAGAACGCTCGATTATCTATACCGGCGACATCATCACGACGGATGAGCAGTCACTGCTACACATTCAGCTTGATTCCGGTCCAACCCTGAATCTTGGTACACGCTCACAGTTGTTGCTCATCAATATCCACGAAAGAGAACACGCGCTCAGCCTATCTAAGGGCTCCATGCAGGTGGATGACATCTCAAACAGGGTAAACCACTTCGAGATAGCAACAACCGTCACAGCGATCGAAACTTCCTCAGGGAAGTTTTGGATTGGTTACGATTCAGACAGTCGCGGCATTCACGTTGTCTCTCTCGGCACTGAAGAAATTAACGTGCAAAATGACGATGGCAACACAGTCCTCACGACACCCTTTCAGGCTTCCAGTGTTATCGCAGGCGCCGCCCCCCAGGATGCTCTTGTATGGTCCAAAAGCAGATTCGAGAACACTCTAAAACGGTATACGCGGACTTCGAGATAACATGGTGGCTTTTACGAAACCTAGTCGGAATTCCCCCAACGGTTCCAAAAAGTCACCTCTCTCGCTGGTAGCCTTTCGGCGGGTTTGAGATTAGCACCCCTGGTATAGGCTGCGGGCAGCATGACGGTCTGAGTAACCCCCTCAGGCACACCAAGAATCTCAGCGACATCTCCAGACCGGGCCGACAGAAGTGATGTCCAGGTAGTCCCAATACCCCTTGCGCGCATGGCCAGCATCAACGACCAGGCTGCGGGCAAAATCGATCCAAAAAAGCCGACCTGACTCGAAACGTCCTGTTCCGGTTCACCGATCGCAAAGACCAAAACCATGCATGGAATCTCGTGCAGCCTCTTCATCAGAGCGTAATGCGTCGATTTCAGCTGTACCCCCCGACTCTCAGAGATCTGCATCAGCATCTCACAGTAGATGTCAGCGATTTTCCTTTTCGGTTCGTCTTCGGTTACTACAAGGAAGCGCCAGTTCTCACCAGCAATTCCGGTCGGAGCCTGTACCGCGACATTAATGCAGGCTTCAATATCCTCCCGGCTGATAGGCCGATCAAAATCCAGCTTACGGCGCACAGACCGAGCTGTTTTCAGGATATGTTCTATGTCATCGATTGGTGTATCCATAAACCACAGCGCAGGAAGACTCTGTACAAGTATGCACGTCGCTGACTGATAGAGAAACCCAGGGTCGAGGAGGCACGCCGCCTTAATTTCGATACGCATATTTATCCAGATGCTCCCTGTTCATCTGTCATGCATTGGCGACTCAAACCCACTATCATTGGCGCGTTTAGTTGTAAGGTCCAAATCCAATTGAAAAAAGACGAATCCATCAATGTTCTCGGAGGACCGCTGAAGCCCTGCGGCATGGATCCGGTGACAGGTTTCTTTCGTGATGGCTCATGCAATACCTGTAAAGAAGATCATGGGTCGCACACAGTCTGTATCGAGGTCAGCCAGGAATTTCTGCAGTACTCCAGATTTGTCGGTAACGATCTGTCGACGCCACATCCGGAGTTCGAATTTCCTGGTTTGAAAGAAGGCGACTGCTGGTGCCTGTGCGCCAGCCGATGGATGGAGGCCTACGACAAGGGAATGGCACCACGCGTGTTTCTGGAAAACACACATATCAAGGCTCTGGAAATTATCCCGTTCCAATTACTGGAACAGCACGCCACGACCCACTGACTCGAGGGCTGAAATCAGATATGACTGAACTCAGCAAAGCAGAGATTCATGTCTGGCATCTGGAGATGACAGACAAACCGGAGTCCCCTCCTGCCAGGCACGATCACTATGACCTGAAGAAGGCAGATACTGCGCTGCCGGAGCTGAACCGTTTCTTGTACGCATCCGTCGGCGCTCCCTGGGTGTGGTACATGCGGCTCAACTGGAGCTGGCAGGAATGGATGGACTATCTCAACACACCCGGTGTCGAAACCTGGATCGCCTATCAGGGAGCGACTCCAGTGGGCTACTTCGAGTTGCAGAAACAGGATAGCGGGCAGGCTGAAATCGCCTACTTCGGCCTTTTGCCTGAATTCGTTGGCAAGGGACTCGGTCGTTTGCTTCTGGAAGACGCCATTACCCGGGCATGGGATTTGGCAGTAAGGCGTATCTGGTTACACACCTGCACATTGGATCATCCCGCAGCTCTACCGAATTATCTCGCTCGCGGATTTCGTGTATTCAAGGAAGAAGATTTGGAAGACATGATCCCGGCAAAGCGGTTACAACCCTGGCCCGGAGCTGACAAACCCTAACTGACAGAAGTCCTCAGCTCATCCCGAAAATCCGGATGAGCTATCGCAATTAGTCTCTCTGCCCTGGACTTCAGTGACTCGTCCTTCAACTCCGCGAATCCATATTCGGTCACCACAATATCGACATCCGTTCGTAGTGCTGTGACAACACTGACCGTCGGTACGATACGGGATACGCTTCCACGTCGCGCAGTCGAGGTCATCGCGACAATAGAGCGCCCGCCACGGGACATCTTTGCAGCACGCATGAAATCAACTGAACCACCGGTGCCGGAAATCTGTCTCCCTCCGGCGACCTCGGCATTGACCTGCCCCATCAGATCTATCTCGATGGCAGAATTGATCGATACGAAGTTGTCGAGTTGCCTAATTACAGTGGATTCATGCGTATAGTTTGCACTTCTAAACACGACCTGTTCTGCCTTTGGATCGCGGGCAAGCCAATCGAGTAGCTCATCTGAACCAAGTGCCATGCCAAGAACATGCTGATTCCGATCGATCTGTTTATTGGCACCCGTAATATTGCCGTTGGCAATCAGTTCCATAACACCGTCATCCATCAGGCCGCCATGAAACCCAAGATCACTTCGATCTTTGAGATTATTCAGTATCGCTGCGGGAACGGCACCAATCCCTGTCTGAATACAGTCACCGTCGCGAATGAGATCAGCGATGAGGGACCCGATTTTTTCAGAAGTCTCATCCAGTTTGGCGACCGGATAGGTCGGCTTAACCGAATTTGACTGAATAACCAGATCAATACGCGCCTCATCAATCGCCGGCGCGCCCATTGGCGCCGTGTAGCTGCCGTTCTCTTCAATAACCAGCGTCTTGCAACTGGACAGCACCGCATCGACATAATCGACATTGGGACCGAATCGCAACCGACCTTCTCTGTCCCTCGCACCCTGCAATAAAGCCACATCAATTCTGATACGACTGAGGTAGTCGAAGATTGCCCTCATATGCATGGGCACAAACTCTACTCTCCCTGCTTTCAATCCTTCCTGCAGATCAGCAGTCATAAAGAAGACGCGCTGGGTCGATTCCGGTGTAAGCAGAGAAAGATCGCGGCTATTAACGGCACCAAGCGGCTGCTGAATGTAGTGAATTCCAGCTAGAGACCCTCCCTGCTCACCAATGGCATCAAGCAGACTGTGGGGTTCTGCACAACTACCACCCACGTAGACGACCGATCCCGGCTGCAGCAATTCAATCAGTTTTTCTATATCACTCATAACGCGCGACACTTTATAGAGTCCTCTTTTGCAGCACAATGGGCTCAATCTGGCAGTGGTGACATTTCCTTGGCTGTGGTACTTTTCAATTCAAGGGCAAGATGGAAAAAAGTGGTATGTCAAAGTCAGTATCTCTCGATGCATATATGGTCAGGCGACCTGTCAAGGTTGAACAAAATGCGACCATTCTCGACGCAGTAGCTGTCATCATCGAACAACAGGTATCAGGTGTCTGCGTCGTTGACGACAATGACAAGTTAGTCGGTGTACTGTCGGAACTCGATTGTCTGAGAGCGATTGTCGAAAAAATCTACCAGAAGGGTGAACCAGATGCCGGTTATGTGCATGAGGTCATGACGGCAAATGTCGAAACCAACAGAGCAGATGAAGACATCGTCTCTGTTGCCGCATCCATGCTCGATCACAAACATCGGCGCCGCCCCATTGTGGATGGTGATCGACTGATCGGTCAGGTTACCTGCCGACAGCTACTCAGCGCGATCAAAAGCTTCGTGTAACAGTTCACGGCGAAGCCGTGAATAGCAGCGGGAGCGAACGTAGCTTGAATGATCCAGGGTCCGGTGGTTAAGCGGACCCTGGTTTTCTTGGGGAGGGGCTAAGCTTTAACGAACTCGGGGTAGGCCTCGACACCACACTCAGTAACATCCACACCGAGGAACTCTTCCTCTTCGCTTACCCTGATACCGACAATGAGTTTCAGCGCGAACCAGACTACAAGACTGGCAACAAACACCCAGGTAAATATCGTTAACGCTCCAACGATCTGGCCGAAAAAGCTGACATCACCGTTAGTTATTGGCACCAGCAGCAGGCCCAGCAATCCGCAAGTACCGTGAACCGAGATCGCACCAACAGGGTCATCAATCCTGAGCTTGTCGAGAAAAATAATTGAGAACACAACCAGAATGCCACCTAACCCACCAAACAGGGTCGCCTGCAGTGCCGTTGGTGTCGATGGTTCGGCTGTGATGGCAACTAGTCCTGCAAGCGCTCCGTTGAGCAGCATGGTCAGATCGGCTCGCCCGAATAGGAGCCGCGCAGTGATAAGTGCTGCAATTGCTCCACCCGCTGCGGCTGCATTGGTATTCAAGAACACCATGGCAACCGCATTGGCATTGCCGATATCACCCAGCTTCAGTACCGAACCACCATTGAATCCGAACCATCCCATCCAAAGAATAAAGGTGCCCAGTGTTGCCAGTGGCAGGTTTGCGCCAGGCAATGCGTAAACCTGACCGTCCTTACCATATTTGCCCTTTCTCGAGCCAAGCAGCAGG
>JABHYO010000176.1 GCA_018656865.1 Gammaproteobacteria bacterium
TGACGATTGAATAACCCGGTGTCTTCGTCGATAAAGCTCGACTCTCGCAGCGTCTGATTGATCTCGGCCAGCATCAAGAGGGTGTCCTCTAATTGCTGATT
This sequence comes from Gammaproteobacteria bacterium, assembly GCA_018656865.1. Taxonomy (GTDB): domain Bacteria; phylum Pseudomonadota; class Gammaproteobacteria; order Pseudomonadales; family Azotimanducaceae; genus UBA9659. The sequence goes on from JABHYO010000176.1 coordinate 102, forward strand.
CGCGTCGGTCAGTTCCGCTGTTTGTTCGCCGACCCTTGTTTCGAGACCGACATTGGTCTCTTCCAGCTGTTTCATCAGCTGTTGGTTCTGGAGCCCGAGCTGGCGCTTTTCGAGTGCTCGTTGTACAGTCGGACGGATTCGTTGGGGGATTTCCTCCGGCTTCTTGAGGAAATCATAACCTCCTGCTCGCAGTACGTCGATGGTCATTTCCAGAGTGCCGAACCCCGTCAACACCACGACTTCGACGGTAGCATCCAATGCCCGTATGGCCTTCATCATCGAAACGCCGTCCATATTCGGCATTTTAACATCTGTAACGATGACGTCGAATTCCCCCGGCTTGAACGTACGAAGCCCCTCCTCACCGTCCGTAGCAGTGGTTACGGTGTATCCATCGTGTTCCAGGAGATCCTTGAGCAATCCCAGAACACGAGGATCATCTTCTACAATCAGTAACCGACCTTCCATCACATTCCCTAATTTTAAACCGTGTTAGGCGGATCCGTGGAATCCCTGAAGTCAGCTAATCAGTCGGTTCTTCGTCTGCGGCTGCCGCGGGCGGATCCGTCGCATCGATTTCGCTATTGTCTGGCGCAGGTTCGGACATGCTGTCTGGCGATGTCGTCTCGGACGACGTATCATCCATGGGCATTTCGTCTGCAGAACTGTTTGCCATCTCGGCGTCCGCGGGCTCTGGGTTTCGACTCCGATAGGCCATCAGGTTTTCGAGTACCCGCAAACCCCTCGCATTTTCCTGAAGGGCGGCCTCAATGTTCCCGTCCTCACGGTACTGCTCCGATAGCTGCTTGTGGAGTTGGGCGAGTTCGAAGTAGATGCCAACCTGTGATGAATCCGCCCTGATAGCGCGGTTGAATTCGATAACAGCCGTATCCAATCGTTCTTCTTCTATGGCCATATCGGCACGAAATAGGGCCTCTTCCACGGCCATTTGCCCCTCTCTCAGTTCAGTCGAGGCTGCAATGGCACTCTCCATGGTATCCTCGCTGCTACCGCCACCGAAGAGAAAACACCCCGTTGAAGACATCATAACCAGGGCTCCGATCCCCAGGAGCATGCAACGATGCAAGTAAATCATTCAATACCTCCCACTCTGTCGAATTACGTCCGTTATCTTCTTACCACCTGTTTACAACGAGATATTTCTAAAAGGACTTAAGTTTAAGAGCCGCTGCCTTCATATCAAAATCCCTGCCACGGTGGTCCAGGTGACAGTCGGCACACAGCAGTTTTTCTTTTCCATGGTCAGGTTCGATCTGGAACTGGAACTCGTGACAAGCCTTACATTTATCATTAGACACGGCGCCCCAGGGCTCATGGCATTTCTGGCAGTCGCCGTCTGCACTGGCGTGCCCTTGTAACAACGGCCCACTTTGAAATGCGGCTTCACCCTCGATTAGATAGGCCCCGATCATAAATCCGAAAGATGCGATGACGCTGGCAATGACCACATATCTGATGAGCAATTACCCCTTCAATAATATAGTTCCGTAACAATATGAACAAGAAGCAATGTCATAAGCGCGGCTGAAAGCGGTATATGCGACCAGAGCCATTGACGGATTATGCGTTGGCAGAACATCTGCCTGTCAAGCTGTTGGTATCGTGTCATCAGAACGTCGGCTGCTAGGAAAGATGCCTGTTCCACAGCGTCTAGTTGATCGGTATCCACCGCCAAGTTCAGAGCCCGGCGCCGTCGAATCCACCATCCGATGATGTGGAACGGGTTAAGCGAAACCGGGTATGTTCGACCCGAAAATGTCATCTGCACTGCGGCAGCAAAGGAGGATGACGCCTCATTCTGGATATCGAAGATCTCTTGCCGCATTTCTGCCAGACTTTGCAGAAGCGATTCCTCACGAAATGTATTGTTGCCCATTCTGGCGATAGAATACGGGAGCACTTCGTAGAGGATTGTGCCAGCAAATCCACTGATCATCGTCAGAATGAACACTACGGATAGTACGATGGAGATCGTACCGATCATCTGGAAGCCAGCGTGCATACCAACGATCAGTCCGGTCAATATTCCCAGGCTTACATGTGATCGCATCCAAACGTCAAGGGATCCTACCGGTCTCTGGTATTGTCGCTTCCTGATGGGGAGCAGCATCAGAATAATGACCAGTAATGTTCCAATGATTCCTAGAGTATAACCAATGAAACCACCACCACGCGGAACGGAGACGGCTGCGTAATATGCGTAAAACCCAATCAGCGCGGCACAGAACAGGATGGTAACATACAACCAGCGCCTGTTTACAATGTACATTATGAAGACCACCCCGTTGTAGCTTTACCCCTGCGGCACAGTTGACGCTCACGTGCATCAACTGTGCCGCAGGGGGACCAGTTGTCAGTTGCTTTCGGCACCGGAGAAGTACTCATTGGGCTTGACCTGAAAGATGGCTCCTGTAGGGCAGTTATAGACACAGTTCATGTGCTGGCGTCCCGTACAAAGATCACACTGCATGGCCAGTCGTTTGTACTTTTTTCCCGTCGGAGATGTGGGTACAAAAACCGGTTCAGGCTTGCTGCCGAAGAGCCTACCCAACCAGCCCACCTGCGTCTCCGATTGGCGCGGAACCATTACAATGGTGTCATAGGGACAAAGCTTTGCACATAGGTTGCATCCTGTACAAGTTTCCTCGACAATGCTGATTTCGCCTGCAGGAGATCGCTCCATGCTATTGAAATTGCACCCGGTCAGACATAGTGGGTCCTCGCAGTGATGGCACGATGTTGGAAACAATGTGCTTGCTTCCACCGTATCCAACTGCGGACCATGCCGAACCA
>JABHYO010000100.1 GCA_018656865.1 Gammaproteobacteria bacterium
ACTGGTTTCCGTCCGTAAATGGCCGTTTTCAGCGCAAATTGGTGCGACATTCCAAAATCGTTGGTTTAGAAATCAACAGGTTGTAAGGAAACTAGCACCGCAATATCGAATTCTCGGACAGGAACTGACTATGAATATCGCTCTGCTACTCCAGATGGCAGCCGAGGCCTGCCCGGATCGTTGTGCACTCACCCATGACGGTAATCACTACACCTTTGGAGATCTTTACGCGGCCGCCAAGAGAGCCGCGTATCACTTCTCAACCGCTAACTGCAGGTTCGTCTCGCTGCTCGACGTCTCGAGCGCCGCAACACCTATCGCTCTGATGGGCGCTGCCATAGCGGGAGTCCCCTATGTGCCTATCAACTATCGGTTAAGCGAAGAACAGCTCACCCCGCTACTCGACCGAATCAGCCCGGCCTACCTTATTTCCGGTCCACGCGACGAAATCTATGATTTCGACGGCTGGGTGGTCCAGAGTTCTGATGACTTCCTCGATGACGTACTGAATGGTGAAGATGTGGAGGTTACCTGGAATGAGGATCCATCTGCCATTGCTGTACAGCTGTTCACCAGCGGTACGACCGGCACACCGAAGGCGGCAATACTAAGACATGAGCATCTGGTCTCCTATATTCTGGGATCGGTGGAATTCATGGGTGCGGGTGAGGATGAAGCAGCACTGGTTTCAGTACCGCCTTATCACATTGCCGGCATTTCTGCCGCCATGAGCAACATTTATGCCTGCAGACAAGTTGTTCAGTTATCCAACTTCGAGCCAGACGAGTGGTTAAGGCTATGTGAAGCAGAAAAAGTAACCAGCGCCTTTGTGGTCCCCACAATGCTGACCCGCATAATTGAAGAACTGGACGACACGGATCTGGATCTATCGAAGCTCCAGTCTCTCAGGGCCATTGCCTACGGCGGCGGCAAGATGCCAATACCGGTCATCGAGCGGGCACTGCGATTGTTTCCGGATACCAACTTCACCAATGCCTACGGTCTGACTGAAACCAGTTCAACAATTACGCTTCTGGATCCGGATGATCACAGGGCAGCGATCGACCATGACGATGCCGCTGTTCATGCCCGGCTTGGATCAGTAGGAAAACCATTACCCAGCATCGAACTCCAGATACGCGACGATGAAGGCAAGTCACTGGGTTCCTGGGAGGCCGGAGAGATTTATGTCAAAGGTCCGCAGGTATCGGGTGAATATGATGAGAAAAGTGTTCTCGACGACGATGGCTGGTTTCCCACAAGAGATGCCGGTTATCTTGACGACAACGGATATCTCTACCTTTCCGGGCGTGCCGATGACGTCATCGTCAGAGGCGGTGAAAATATGTCGCCGGGTGAAATAGAGGATCTATTACATCGCCATCCCGCCATTTCTGATGCGGCAGCCGTTGGCATGCCATCCGAAGAATGGGGTGAAGTGGTTGCCCTCGCCGTGGTGACTGCCCAGGGGCACGAAATCACCGACGATGAATTACGGCAGCACATTCGCGAGCATCTTCGTTCTTCACGCGTACCTGAGGTGATTCATTTTACTTCTGAACTCCCTTACAACGAGACCGGAAAACTGCTCCGACGGGTTGTCAGGGAGTGGTTTGTCCTTGAAGGCGACTAGTGTTGCTGTCGCAAAAACACTGCCGCGGTAGCCAACAGTTTCGCTGTTGAGCGCTAGGTCCCCGTAAACTTTGCCGCACGTTTTTCAAGAAATGCAGCAACACCTTCGGCATTGTCCTTAGAGGCACCTGCTTCGATCTGGAGGTTCGCCTCTAACTGAAACTGTTCTGAGTAGCTGTTGCTGTGTGTCTCCCAGTAGGCTTTCCTGATCAGCCCCAGAGACATGGGACCGTTCGCCAGTTTCTCGGCCACCTTCATCGCCTCTTCCATGAGATTCTCGTCGTCAACGACATTGTTGATCAGGCCCCACTCCAACGCTTTTTCTGCGGGCAGCCTTTCAGCCAGCAGAGACAGCTCCACTGCCCTGCGCCAGCCTATCAGGCGCGGCAGAATCCAGGTGGCACCGCCGTCCGGTACCAGACCAATATTGGCAAAGGCCTGTAGAAAGTAGGCACTTTTTGCGGCAACGGCATAGTCAGACATCACTGCAAAGCTCATCCCGACACCAACCGCCGGACCGTTAATGGCAGTCACCATTGGAATGCTCATATGACGGATCTTGGTCATGAGCGGGTGGTAGTGGGACTCCAGCACCATGCCGGGAATGTTCGGACCGTCTCCACTGCCTCTTGCCTGGAGATTAGCCCCGGCTGAAAAAGCCCTGCCCTCGCCAGTTAACAGAAGGCATCGAGCATCACTGGCAATTACCGAAACAATTGCATCATGAAGCTCGGCAACCATGTCCTGAGACAGTGCATTGAGCACTTCTGGCGCATTCAGCTTGACGACGGCAACTTTGCCCGTATGTTCGAGCACGATATTTTGATAAGTCATTTGATTCCTCAGACTGTTTGTAGCTGTTTGTATCTTTTTAGATCTCTGTAAGCTCAGCAGAGAGCTCTGCCTGGAGGTCGTCCAGAATGGACTGTCGCTTAACAGGACTGCCCATACGGATCAGACCGATGGATGAAAGACCTTTATCGGCCAGCTTTGTTGCCGCCTCACTTTTTTGCAGCACAAAGTCGACGTTCTCGCTGTGCCCCGCAAAAAGGGCTTTGTTACCGGCATAGAGAATGTAAATCCCGGCAATAAAGTCATTAAACCGCATATCTGCTGGATAGATTTTGATGGGATAGGACTTCCCCGATTGGCCTTCTATCGACGTTGCTTCCAGGATTCTCATACTGACCTCATTGAGTTTTCTGCACTTCTGAATCGGTAGAGATCCAGTTCTTCTCGTACGTGGTTGCTGATCTCATTATCCATGGAATCAACCGGTATGCCCATCGAGTCAGCTATTCTGACCATCCGCTGGAAATTTCCGGCGACACCTGCAGCATCAACCAGAACCGCTGAGCCTGCCGTATCGCGCAAAACCTGGCGGGCTGAGTCCAATTTTGCTTCATCCTGGCTGGCAACCGCTTCCGCAAATGCAGCCAGTTCTGTCGCGAACTCAACCTCCGAGTCAGTGTCTGCGCGACCATTGATGACCTGCATATCTACTTCCCTGCCAGTTTCATTCATGCTCACCCGGAGCATGGTTGCATGGGCGCTGGTTCAGTAAAAACATTCGTTGTAACTGGATACGCGACCGGCAACGATTTCCATCTGTGCGCGGTCGATAGCACGATCATCCTTCCCAACAAAATTCCCCATGTCTTCCATCGACAGATACTGAGCACCAGCAAGCATCTTCCAGTCTCTCAGGGCATCAGGAACCAGGGTCAGTGCCCTCAATACGTTTGCGGTGAAAGCCCCCGGCCATAGATCGGCCTCCTGTCCCTTCGCAGAACCTTTGCCAAGCATCGGCACAAAACCGGTATCGCGAACGAGATTGGGTGGACGGTAACCATCAGGCTCACCGGGCTCCGGTTCCGGCAAAGGTTCAAAGTCCAGGCCCAGCCCCCTATTGAACTCATCAATGCTGATTACCGCAACGACGATTCCAGTGAGCTCGACATAAGCCTCCTCACCTAGTCCACTATCAACGTTGCTTTCCACCCAGGATCTGGTGATCCGATTCTGATCGGTCATTATTCTATGAATAGCGTCGACAACGATTGCCGGCAAATCTGTCGTGACTTCGTGATCCAGTTCGTCGGTGTAGGGTGACAATGCCTGCTTGCGCTTTTTGCAGAAATTGCATGTTCTGGAGGCACGCAATTCCGCGGCAATCGCGATCCGGTCGGCGCCGGTCCACCAGCTACCAGGCTGCGCCAGACGGCGCCAGTACTCGCGATGCGCTTCAGCGATATCTGCCCTGACCGGGTACGGGCTATCCTCGTAGGAAAAGTATTCCACCGTCTCTGTCACCACTTATATTCCCATGATTGTGACAGATTCACCCGATTTTGAGTATGATCGAATTTTACTCTCGGAGAGCGGGAACCATGAGCGAGACGGACGTCATTCCACGCGAAGACACACAGGAGGCAAGACGAGATCGAGATAGGGTCCGGCTGAAGAAAGTCGCCCTGCGTCACGGTACAGCCCTGCTTGCGGCGCTGACACTCTGGGGAGCATCCGACTACTGGGCAACTGGATCGGGCCTGGTGCTTGCTGAGGTAGTCTCATGGTTCAATGCGGTTTTTGCCGGTACGGCAATAGCCTACCTGGTTCACGAATGGGGTCACTTCGCTGGTGCTCGCCTGTCGGGCTCTGTCTCTCCGGTGATGAAAGAGCCAGCTTCCTTTTTTATGTTCTCCTTTAAGTACGAACAGAACTCAAGGGAGCAGTTTCTATCGATGAGTCTGGGAGGCCCCATCGCTAACTGGTCGTTGGTCATTTTGCTCTGCTTCCTCCTGCCCCTGGAAACCTGGAGTCAGGCACTTTTGCTGGCAACCACCTTTGCGATCGCCGTCAGCGTATCCGTCTTCGAGGTGCCTGTGATCAATCGCGTCCTTTATGGGGATGATCCCCAGGTAATAATAGAACAGAGACGCAATGGGGCGGGGACAACGCCAACTAAAGTGGGAATTGTCGCAGGCGCACTCCTCTGGTTATTAATTGCGTAGAACGACTCGTGCAGAAACCAGGCCCGGCTGATCCCGACGGTCAATACTGATCTGGCGTACAACAATTCCCTTTCCTGACTCCAACCGCTCCAGCAACAGCATCAGCTGACTGAATGTTACCGAGTCGAACCAGACGCTGACCGCATCACCACCTTCGGGCTGCATTCTACTGGGACTGACACCCACACTCTGCGCCATTCTTGAAACTGTAGTCAGTAGAGAACGACCATCTGCTGTCTTTTCAGAGGAATCCCCCGACGCAGCCTTTGCTTCAGATTCAGTCGACTTAAAGTACCCTAGAAGCTTTAAATGACGGTTGTAATCTAATTGACTATCAATGACGAATGATTGAATAGGCGACCAGACAGCGATATAGAAAATCACAACTATGAGGAACCCAGCTAGTGAGAAGAGAGCAGTGCGCTCCCGCTTTTCGAGTTCGGCAAATCTGGTTTTTATGTCAACGAAGAAGGCATTCATGAAGCACCTCCCGAGCGAATTTTGATACTGCCTCGAACACCGTCTTCCTCTTGCGTAATGGTGCCGATTTCCGCTTCGATTCCATTCGCGCTCAGTCTCTGTGCATATTGAACCAACTCTTCACTTCGCTTGCCCATCACCTGCAAAATAAGATCACCGCGATTTTCATTGAAGTTGATATTGCTCAGTACTAACCCGGCTTTGGTGAGCCCGCCAGCTGATTGCGAGAAAAGTTTAATGAAGGTAGTTTCAGATGACCCCTTTCGACCGAGGTGCGCGTTCCATCGGCGCCGGAAGTCTCTGACATTCTTGTCCTGCGGAAAGACTTCCTTGTACAACGTCGTGGTCTCCGCCTCAAACTGCTCGGCTTTGATTGCGAGATACCAACCCTGTCCCAGCTTTATTGTCACGTGGAGCAAAACTGCGCAGACAGCTAGCAGGGCAACAGAACGCCAGACGGAGCTACCCGCGGAACGAGATTCGTCAACTCTATAGGCTCCCTGAAGTAGATTGATTTCAGAGGCCTTGTAACCACGACAAAGACGCTCAAAAGGAGTTTCATCAGAAGAAATAACACCTACCTCGGCGTCTCCAGTCTCGAGCTCTTTGATCTGGATGTCGATCGAGTCTTCAGCTCCCTCTGCCACCCAAACGTCAATCTTTTCAACATCGCCAATCGCGGCAATAGCCACTGGTAGTTGTGAGCAGAGTAGTGTCACGCCACTCCCATCAATAGGAGCTACATGAACCCTGCCATCATCAACAACGACCGTAACCGATGCATCCGTTCGAGCCAGGCTGGATTCGGAGATTATCGACTGAACATCGAGATTAAAATTCGCAATACGCTCAAACCAGGACTCCATCAAGTCGGTAGAAACAACCGCAACAGGTATTTCACCGGTCGCATTTCTTTCTCCCAGGGCAAAAAAGCAGTCTTCCACGTCCATGGCGAGATTTTCTTCAACCGCAAATGGCGCTGCCTGAACGACCTGACGATACTGCTTGCTAGGAATATTGGCAGACGTCAAAAGCACATCCTCACCCGGCACAACATGAATGGCCTGCCCTGAGAAGTGCCCGCCTTCTATCGCCTGATACAGATCCTGTTCAGAGCCTTGCCCCAGAAACATGGACTGACCCTGACCGTTGAAACAGATCCATTCAATCAGCTCCCCTCTCAGGCGGAAAAAAAGTGTGTCAGTCATCATCACTCTGAATATTGGCTGCAGGCAGCATCTTTCTACTAAAGTCTCTGGCGATAACGTGCATTTCGCCGCTCACCAAATTGCGGTGGATTATGCTGTTCAGGTAACTGAAACGGTCCTGAAACCTGGCGATCACACGCACTTTGAAAAATGAAGATTGTACACCAAGTCCGTCAGCAGCCACGCCAAGTCCTGCCAGCTCAGGTAGTTGCAAAAAGCCTTCAACCTCCTCGAATCCTTCCTGTTCGTCTCGTTTCTGAGCGATCGCTTCGGCTACCTCAATGGTCAACGAAGGCGAAAGGGACTGCAGCACAATAGGTGGTGCGGTATTGATGTTCATGCCCGCGTCCACATCCGGTAGAACCGAGATTGCTGATTTCAGCACAAGATACTGCTGCGGTGTAACGCCGACCAGAACGATCTCAGAGGCATCCAGCATGCTGTTGTTTCCAGCCCGGTAAGGCGGATCCAATGCCAGATAATCAAAGTCCTCCGCACCCGCCGGCCTGGTACTGCTATCGGTGTCCATCCAGTCCTGCAGCCGATCAACCACTGCCCTGTCACCGCCCTGGGATTCAATGATATTCCCCAGCCTTTGTCTCACCATGGTTGCTCGCGTACTCCCGGCACCCAGGCTGTTGAGATTAATCAATCCTTGTAGATCAGTGATCTGCAGATTGACTTCACCTTCCTCAAATTCGAAGTGAAGTTCCGGGTCGGCCCAGGTTTCAGTGAGATGATCGATATTCGTACCAAGCGAAAAATCCTCGTAGAGAATCTGCCTCGCCAGTTCCTCCCCTCCAAGCGCGTACTGAAATGCCTGCGATCTTGATAGGAAACCACGAGTCACCTGAATCGATGCTTTTTGTTCCTGAATCATGGTCACGGTCATAACCGTCGCGATAGCAACCACCAGAAGGACTGAGACAAGCGCGATTCCAGCCTGCTGTTTCATTCCTGGTTCTCCGCTTCCGGCGTCGATATCGGACTCTGGTTAGGATCGTCAGCGTTGCTTTCGGCTGAAGACTGCTGGGGCAGATAAGGATCGACCAACTGGAACATTCGCTCCACCTCTCCCAGAGACTCTGTTTCGATTGCAACCTCTACAGCGAGCGGTGCTGCGTCACCACTGTCTTCAAGGGAAAACTCATCTTCAGAGCTATCCCCGGCAAATCCACTCACCCGGAAATCAGTAACGCCTACAAGCAGTACCTGGCTGACTGGCTCAGAGTCTTCCGCCCGGTCAAGCACCCGCCAGAAATGGCGGACCAGCTCTTTTTCCTCATAATCGAGACTGTAGGCAACCCGCTGCAGGTTGCTCCTTGCCCGACCAGCAGGATTGGCCCAGCCCATACGGGTAAATTCAACCAGGTAGTCCTCATGCTCGAACATGATTGGAGAAAGAGGTTCACCATACTCATCGCGCACAGGGCGGGCTATGAACTGATTGAAATCCCGCTGGATGATTGACAGGGCAAAATTGACTTTGGTGTAACTGTCTACACTACTACGCACGCGATCATGACTTTCGCTGACGGTGTGCAGCATCTGATATGAACCAAGCCCGATCAGTGAAAATATGGAGATGGCGACCAGCAGTTCCAGCAGAGTGAAGCCCTTCGCTTTCATCAATATCTGCCCAGAAAACCGATCAGTTCTGATACCGGCTCATTGGCGGTATCCCTATAGACCCGAACGGTTATTCTCCGTACGTAGTCGTTTTCAGTCGATTCGATATGGGTTTCCAGCTCCCACTCGATGTTAGCGACCTCGGCTGATTTGCGAACGATACCAGCAGCTGGAAAGTTCTCGTCATCCCTGGGTTGCACCCTCAGACGGGTCATCTCGTTTTCGGCAAGCCACGAAGCAATCGTTCGGTCCTGAATCATACCGGCCTGACGCAGGCTTGATGTGGAGTTATTGACCAGAGCAACGGAGACAACCGCAAAGACAGCGAGCGCAATCATGACTTCAATTAGCGTAAACCCTCTATTTCGCATTATCGTCGCTCCGAGAAA
>JABHYO010000178.1 GCA_018656865.1 Gammaproteobacteria bacterium
ATCCCATGGGTAGGATTGCTGCTGGTGCCGGTGCTGTTCCTGGGACTGGTGCTGCTCTATGTGCTGCCGTCGATTGGTGCATTCATACTGCAGATTGTGAGTTGGCAGGTATTTCTACTGTGGCAGTTTCTGGACAGAGGCGCTGGAATGGCGCTGACTCAGCCGACTTCTGAACCTGACTTGCTGGTGACACTGTGGGCGGTGGCGGGTGTTCTTGTTCTGATTGCACCGAGGGGGCTTGTGCCACGCTGGCCGGCCCTGCTGTGCATCGTTCTGCTCTTGAAGCCAGCTACTCGACTGAACCAGGACTCCATGAGGCTGACTTTTCTCGACGTTGGGCAGGGGCTCAGTGTCTTGATTGAGACGCCATCTTCGACAGTTCTCTATGATACCGGCCCTGCCTTTGGTGACCGCTTCAGCGCGGCCAAGCAAATTGTATTACCGACGTTACGGATCAAGGGTCGCGCTCAGGTCGACCGGCTAATCCTCAGCCATTCGGACAACGATCATGCCGGTGGGCTAGACGATTTATTGTCGGGCATCGGCGTACGACGCTTAGTGGATCATCAGCACTGCGCTGATGAGTGGACAGTCGATGGTGTTCAGTTTGTTGTTTTTACAGCTTATCCAGACGGCGGCATAGCGAACAACGGCTCTTGTCTCATGTACGTTCGTTTCGGGCGACACCGGATATTATTGACTGGTGATATAGAGGAGCCAGCAGAATACGCCATTCTGGAGCTAAATCTAGGGCCGCTAACGCTAATGTCATCTCCGCATCATGGCAGTGAAACTTCATCTACACCTGCTCTGCTCAACAATCTTTTGCCAGAAGTAATCGTAATCTCTGCGGGATATCAGAATAGGTTCGGTCATCCAAGCTCCCGTGTCCTGGAACGGTACAATAATCGTGCTATTCGGGTTTTGAATACCGCGGATGAAGGCGGCGTGGAGTTTGAGTTCAATCGAACTGGGTACCGTAGCCGTTCAGCAAGACGATCACAGGGAGCATTGTGGAGGAGAACAGGTGACAATTGAGATTTGAACAGGAAGCCTGGATGAATTGGGATAATGGATGTCCTGTAATGGGGATTCTGTTAATCTGCGGGGCTTTTTGGGGATGGTGTTTTGACATTAATTGACTCAGTGCTAGAGCATTTGGAGCTGGAGCAGATTGAAACCAATCTGTTTCGCGGGATTTCTGATCCACTCGGTCCACCGCGTGTTTTTGGTGGGCAGGTAATCGGTCAGGCCTTGATAGCAGCGCTGCGGACGGTCGAAGACAGACCGTGCCATTCCCTACATGGCTACTTTTTGAGGGGCGGTGATCCGCAGATACCGATTATCTACGAGGTTGATCGCATTAGGGACGGCAAGAGCTTCACGACTCGAAGGGTCGTGGCTATCCAGAAGGGAGAGGCGATCTTCAGTATGTCCGCTTCGTTCCAGAAGTTCGAGGAAGGACTCGTACACCTGGCTGAGATGCCGGATGTCCCCCATCCTGATGATCTACCTACTGAGGAAGAAAGGTTCGAGCAGCGCAAGAGCGATTATCCAAAGGAAATCCTCGCTCAAGTTAAGCGTGAACGGCCAATTGAGATGCGAAGAGTCGAAAACATCAGTTTTGCCAATCCCGAGAAGCACCCCCCGGTTCAGCACATATGGTATCGATCAAAGAAAAAGCTGGGCGATGAACACGCACGGCACCAGTGTCTACTTGCATACGCTTCAGATATGGGCTTGCTCAGTACAGCCAGTTTACCGCACGGCATGACGTTCATGACCGGTCTGATGACAGCGAGCCTTGATCATGCCATGTGGTTTCATCGACCTTTCAGCTTCGATGACTGGATATTGATCGCAATGGAAAGCCCGGCGGCATCAGGTTCACGTGGGTTTATACGCGGCAATATGTTCACCGAGTCGGGGGAGTTGATCGGCTCCGTCGCACAGGAAGGGCTAATTAGAGTTATCGACCCATCTAAGCAGTAGTAGGGTCAGTGTTTCCCAGAATCTCCGTTAACGCCGCAAGGAGTTGCTCGTTTTCGCTACGAGTACCTATCGTGATTCTAAGCTTGTCAGAAAGACGCGGGCTCGCGAAGTAGCGTACAAGAATATATCTTTCTTTTAGTTTCTTGTAGATCTCCTCTGCGCCGATGCCTTCAGGCGCACTGACCAGCAGAAAATTAGTGTGGCTGGCTGGGCTCGGAAGTCCGATGGCTGCCAACAGATCGCGTAACCGTTCGCGCTCTTCGATAACTCGATGCCAGTTATTACCAGCAGTAGTCTGGTCAGCTAGAGCGGCTTCAGCGATTTGCTGGCTTATCAGATCCAGGTTGTAACTGGCCCGGGTTTTGGTCAGCATCGGTTCGATCAGCGAAGAAGCGCCAAGACCATATCCAAATCTGAGACCTGCCAGTGAGTACCCCTTGCTTAGTGTGCGAAGGATGATGAGGTTATCGTGTTTATCAATTAGTTCTGCGCTGTCATAGTCCTGACCCACAAAGTCTACATAAGCTTCATCTAGTAATAGTATGGAGTCGAGCTCATCCGCAAGATTTCCGATTTCCTGGGTGTCCAGAAGTATGCCGCTGGGGGCGTGGGGGTTGACGAGAAGCGTCAGTTTGACGCCGGCATCGTTCATCTGTTGGGCGAAGGTCGAGGGCGGCTGCCAACTGTCGTTTAGATCTACCTCGACCAGCGGGCAATCCTGAATCTGGGCAAGTACCGGGTAGAGAGAGTAGGTCGGATTGGTCATGCCGATAGGTTGCCCTGGGTCGACAAAAGTCGTAATAACCAGTCTCAATAGCTCGTCACCACCCCGGGTCGCAATGACATTGTCAGTATCAACACCATGTAACCTGGCGGCCAGCTCTCTAAACCTTGCTGCAGTCGGGGGCGGGTAGCGCCTCAACTGCACCGGGTCGAATTCCCTGAGGATATTGGTTACAGACTCGCTCGGGGGGTATGGGTTTTCATTCGTGTTCAGTTTCAGTGTTCGATCATCATCGGGTTGCTCACCGCTGACGTAGCCGGACATGCGCCGGATGTTTTCTCTTTCGAAGCTCATGTTTCGGACCAGGGTGTGTAGCTGACGTCGAGAATATAAAACTCTGTCGGCCCCGCCGGCAGGTCGAGATTAATGGATGTCCCGATCTTTTTGCCGATGAGGCTTTTCGCCATAGGGGATTCGAGGCTGATCCAGCGGTGGGCGGGGTCAAATTCATCAGAGCCGACAATTCGGATTTGAGAAGCTTCACCGGCTTCGTTTTCCAGGCGAACCCAGGCGCCGAAGTAGACAGTGTCCTGATCCTCCGGTATACGGTCGACGATTTCCAGATTGTCGAGTCGCTTGGTCAGGTATCGGATTCGCTTGTCAATTTCGCGCAGCCTTTTCTTACCGTAGATGTAGTCGGCATTCTCACTGCGATCGCCGAGTGCGGCCGCGTCACTGACATTCTTGGTGACTTCCGGGCGGGTTACACGCCAGATATTGTTCAGTTCATCGCGCAGTTTTCGGGCGCCTTCTGGAGTGATGTAAACCTTGGCTGCCATCAGTTGCTTGCCTTAAATGCAGCATAGAGAATAAAGAGCCAGACCGATCCGGCAATAAAGAAAGTAAACATCACCGCTGCAGAACCAAAGTCCTTGGCATTTTTAGAGAGTTCGTGTTGCTCAGGTCCTATCCTGTCAATCGCCGCCTCTATGCCAGAATTCAGTAGTTCCACCACTAGCACCAGGAGACAGGCACAGAATAGGGCCAGTGCCAGAACGGCCGTTTCGGCGAGGTAGATACCGCTCGGCAGCACGATAGACAGAGCCGCCAGCTCCTGGCGGAACGCTGATTCTGTCTGAAAAGCTGTTTTAACGCCCTGCAGTGAATACCGGGTTGCGTTTAGCAGATGTCGGATTCCCGTAATCTGCGATTTGTCGAAGACCGGTTCTGTCATTCTGATGGCTGTCCACAAATGGCCTGAAAAGCGCGCACCGTGCCACAGCCCTGAACTTTAGGCAAGAACAGCCTTGAGCGTTCAGATAAAACAGCCTTGAGCGTTAGATAAAACAGCCTTGAGCGTTGAGCAGTGCGGGGGCTTGAATAGGGGCCAGACGCCCCCAACTACAAGAATAGTGAAAATTTCTGAGGAAGTACTGTCGTGCGAATTGATAAGTTCACCAGCAAACTGCAGGAAGCCCTGTCTGACGCGCAGTCCATTGCCGTTGGCAAGGATCATCACCATCTAGCCCCGGCGCATCTAGTGCAGGCTCTGCTGCGCCAACAGGGTGGGTCCGTTAGAACGATCCTATCGCAGATGGGTGTGGATACAGCTTCACTTGAAGTCGAAATTGATCAGTTGATCGACAAACTGCCCAAGATCGGTGAAAACCTGGGTGACGTGCAGCTGTCACCGGAAACAGCAAGATTGTTGAACCTCGCCGACAAATATTCACAGCAAAGCGGTGATGAATTTATTACCAGTGAAATGGCGCTATTGGCAGCGACAGAAGACAAGAGCGGTATTGGCGATCTGTTTCAGAAATTGCAAATACAAAGAGATCAGCTACAAAGAGTCATCGAGCAAATGCGCGGCGGTGAGAAGGTGACCGATCCCAATGCTGAAGAAACGCGCCAGGCATTGGATAAGTACACAATCAATCTGACCGAGCGGGCCGAGCAGGGCAAGCTTGATCCTGTCATCGGTCGCGATGATGAAATCCGCCGCACGATTCAAGTGCTGCAGCGCCGTACCAAGAACAACCCTGTTCTCATTGGTGAGCCAGGTGTTGGAAAAACGGCCATCGTCGAAGGACTTGCCCAGCGAATTATCAATGGTGAGGTGCCTGAAGGTTTAAAAGACAAGAAGATTCTGGCGCTCGATATGGGGTCGCTAATTGCTGGTGCCAAGTTCCGGGGTGAATTTGAAGAGCGGCTCAAGGCCGTCCTGAACGAGCTGGCCAAGGAAGAAGGTCGGGTTATTCTATTTATCGATGAAATCCACACCATGGTTGGTGCAGGTAAGGCAGAAGGCGCCATGGATGCCGGTAACATGCTGAAACCCGCGCTGGCCCGAGGCGAGCTCCATTGTGTTGGGGCCACCACACTCGATGAGCACCGAGAGTATATCGAAAAGGATGCAGCCCTTGAGCGGCGTTTTCAGAAGGTTCAGATCGATGAACCTAATGTCGATGATGCCATTGCGATTCTGCGCGGACTGAAGGAGCGGTATGAGGTACATCACGGTGTCGACATTATTGACCCCGCTATCATTGCGGCGGCGCAGCTTTCTTACCGCTACATTACCGACCGCCAGCTGCCGGACAAGGCGATTGACCTCATCGACGAGGCCGCTAGTCTGATTCGCATGGAAATGGACTCTAAACCTGAGGAGATGGACAGGCTTGAGCGCCGACTTATCCAGTTAAAAATTGAACGAGAGGCGCTAAAGAACGAAGAGGACGAAGGTTCAAGACAACGTCTGGAAAACCTGGAAAAGGAAATAGTAGAGCTGGAACGAGAGTTCGCCGATCTCGATAGTGTCTGGAGCGCCGAGAAACTGGCGCTGCACGGTGCCCAGCAGGTCAAGGAAGATCTGGAAGCCGCAAAATTGGAACTTGAGTCTGCCAGGCGGGCAGGTGACCTGACACGGATGTCTGAGCTGCAATACGGCACTATTCCTGATCTCGAGCGACAACTGGAAGCCGCTCACGACACGGATGCCTCCAACATGACACTTCTGCGTAATCGGGTGACGGAGGACGAAATCGCAGAGGTCGTGTCGAAGTGGACAGGTATCCCTGTCTCCAAGATGATGGAAGGTGAGCGTGCCAAGCTACTGGCGCTTGAAGAAGAGCTACATAAGCAGGTCATTGGTCAGGATGAGGCAGTGAATGCTGTCTCCAACGCGATACGCAGGTCTCGAGCGGGTCTGTCAGACCCGGGTCGACCGAATGGATCCTTCCTGTTCCTCGGTCCTACAGGTGTCGGTAAGACAGAGCTGTGTAAGACGCTGGCGAGATTCCTTTTCGACACTGAAGATGCGCTGATTCGTATCGACATGTCTGAGTTCATGGAAAAGCACTCCGTTGCGCGTTTGATTGGTGCCCCCCCGGGTTATGTTGGCTACGAAGAGGGGGGCTACCTGACAGAGAGCGTCAGGCGTAAACCCTATTCGGTGATCCTGCTGGATGAGATTGAAAAGGCGCACGCCGATGTCTTCAATATCCTGTTGCAGGTCCTTGATGACGGCCGCCTGACAGATGGACACGGCAGAACCGTTGATTTCAAGAACACGGTATTGGTGATGACGTCGAACCTGGGCTCTGATCTGATCCAATCGATGGCGGAGTCGAGTTACGAAGACATGAAATCGGCGGTCATGGAAGTCGTTTCGAGCTCGTTCCGGCCGGAATTTATCAATCGTGTGGATGATTCGGTCGTCTTCCATCCACTTGAGAAGGAGGAAATTGTCGGAATTGCGAGGATTCAACTCGCAACCCTGGTCGAGCGGGTCAAGGAGGCACAGATTTGCCTATCCTTCGATGATGAGGCGCTGGCACTCCTGGTGGACGTGGGCTATGACCCTGTATATGGCGCGAGACCGCTGAAGAGAGCGATCCAGAGGTATGTCGAGAATCCACTGGCAGAAGCGATGTTGTCCGGTGAATTTCTCCCGGGCGATCAGATACTGGCGAAGAAAACAGACGATGTGGTGACTTTTGTCAAAACGGGGTAATTAGTACTGTACATATAAACAGTATATTGATACTGTGCATTTATACAGTAGATATAGGAGAGCGGTATGAAGGTCTCACTGGTCGCACAATATCATTCTGAAAAGGCTATGGCAGCGGCAAGAAAGATGCGGCGTACACGTCAAAAGCAGAGGACCGGTCAGGTGGTCTGTCATCATTTGAGAATGATGCTTGCTAGCGCACCCGCCAAAGTCGTTACCGAAATTTCCGGCATCAAACGTCCTTTCCTCGAACAGCAGGAGCGGCAACCACAGTTTCAACTGGGATTTTGACCTCCTGATCCCCTTGAAGGGTCCTTTTTCGGGCCCTTTTTTTGTCCGGTGATCCATCATGAGATAATTACCCCATGACGGATATTGCATATACGGACATCTGTGTTGTTGGTGCAGGAGTAGTGGGGTTGGCTGTTGCCAGGGAGCTTGCGCTACGCGGACACAAAGTTGTCGTTTTGGAGAAATCTGAACGTTTTGGGGAAGGCATCAGCAGTCGTAACAGTGAGGTCATCCACGCTGGTATCTACTATCCAGATAATTCTCTCAAGGCACGGCTCTGTGTGCGGGGCAAAAACCAGCTTTACGAATATTGCGAATCAAGGCATGTGCCGCATCGAAGGCTCGGCAAGCTCATCGTAGCCACTTCGGATGAAGAGAATAATCAGCTCGCTGCGATTCTTGAGAAGGCTCGTCGTAGTGAGGTCGTCGATCTTGAGTACATAGAGGGAGCGAAGCTCAAGGCGCTGGAGCCGGCGGTCAATTCGCGTCTCGCATTACTGTCACCATCAACCGGTATCATTGATGTCCATGGCCTGATGACTTCATTTCTCGCTGATCTGGAGGCAAATGACGGTTCCCTGGCGTGCCGGGCCGAGGTTAAGAATGTACGTCGCAATGTCGATGGCTTCATCGTTGAAGTCGCGGTTGATGGCGGAAGTTATAGCATTGGATGCAGGGGCCTGGTTAATAGTGC
>JABHYO010000184.1 GCA_018656865.1 Gammaproteobacteria bacterium
CAATTTTCTTTTGGGTTTCGGCTTCCGTTGATTTGATAACACCGTCCGGGCCAATCATGCCGGATCGATTGTTGAAGTTAAGGCTGACGATGTCCGCCTCACGCCCCGCCAGCCGTAGAACACGCGGAGAACCGCCACCCACCATAATGGTTGGCTTCGACACGGGCTTGGGTATGCCTTCGAACCCCTCCCAGTTCAACGTATCGTTCGAAACATCAGCCAGACCTTCTCCACAAAAAGCCTTGATGCCCTGTATCACGTCATCGAGGCGATCAATTCGAACCTGCGGTTCGTCCTTGGTAATCCCCAGAGCCTGATATTCTTCTGTGATCCAGCCGGCGCCGAGCCCCATTTCCAATCGGCCGTTCGAAAGCTTGTCGATGGTCATGGCAGACTTGATCAGAACAACAGGCAGGTGATAGTCGACGCAGAAAACCCGACAACCGATTTTGATCTTGTCTGTTACCGCGGCCGCATAAGCCATGGCCGGTATGGCAGCAAGGTTCTGCTCCGGGTGATTTGTTTTTTCAAGCGCCGGACCCGGGCCGAGAATATGATCTGCCAGGTGAAAGGCGGAATAACCCAGTTCTTCGGCCCGCTGCACCTGTCCGGTCCAGTCCTCTGCGGACTCTGCATTGAAAGATTGAACGTTAAAACGGAATGGTTTACTCATGTTGACTCGCTTCTTTCACGTCCCTCAAGTGTCGCACGTCATGGCTGGTAGTTGAATAGGTTCCACGGTGTGGCTCTTTTGAGACCGGTTGGGGTTTTGATATCCTGTAGAAAACAGGAGGGAAGGATATGACCGACGAATTCGACAAAATGATTGAAAATCTGAAAACACTGCGCGACGAGATCCGTGTACAGGTTCATCTGGCGAAAGCAGAGGTTAAAGATGAATGGGAAGAACTCGAACCGAAGTTCGAGCAACTTGAAGAAAAACTGAGCGATGCCGCGGAGGAAACACGCGAGGTCGTTAATGTGGTAGCTGAGGAACTGACCAGTGCCTATCGCAGGATAAAGGAGCGGCTCTAGCGAAGGAATTGCTAAGGACGGAGAGCTGAGCAGACCCCATCATTCAGGCCGTTGCTATAGTTCCCTGAAAGTGGTTTAGTTAAGTATAACGCGTTATACCGGAGTGTCACTTCAATGGAAAACTATACCTGTCTCTTGAGCGAGATCGACGCCAATAGCCTTGCACAGGTGGGCGGAAAGGGCGCAAATCTGGGTGAACTGGTTCGAGCCAATCTGCCGGTCCCGGCTGCATTCTGTGTCAATACAGAAGCATATCGGCAACAGATTGAATCTAATTCTCTGTTGGCCCCTGTTCTCAATGAACTGGAAGGATTGGACTATGACAATCCGCTGGAAATTGAATCCCGTGCGAAAAAAATAAGGGAAATGATCGTGGCGGCAGAGATGCCTGCCGATATCGATGAGGCGATCCGCAAAGCCTACAGTCAGCTGGAATCGGAATTGGGTGAGAATGTTGAGGTTTCAGTTCGTTCTTCAGCGACCCTTGAAGATCTACCCGGTGCTTCTTTTGCCGGCCAGCAGGATACTTATCTCAATATTCAAGGTAGTGACGCCGTCATCAGTCATGTGAAGCAGTGCTGGGCATCATTGTGGACAGATCGCGCCATTTCTTACCGTCAAAGGCAGGGGTTCGCTCACGAGGAAGTGCTGCTTGCGGTGGTCGTTCAGGAAATGTTCCCTTCCGAGGTCGCCGGGGTCATGTTTACCGTTAATCCGGTCACATCGAATCCCGATGAAATATTTTTGAATCTCAGCTGGGGGCTCGGTGAGGCAATA
Source organism: Gammaproteobacteria bacterium (assembly GCA_018656865.1). Taxonomy (GTDB): domain Bacteria; phylum Pseudomonadota; class Gammaproteobacteria; order Pseudomonadales; family Azotimanducaceae; genus UBA9659. The sequence goes on from JABHYO010000184.1 coordinate 1,813, forward strand.
GTCTCGGGCAAGGTTAATCCGGACCAGTACATCATCGACAAGGAAGATCAGTCGGTCAAGGATCGAACGATTCAGGAAAAGCTGGTCATGACGGTTGGCCGCAGTGATAGCCAGGGCAGTATGGAAGTGGATGTGCCGGAGGAGCTTCGCAAAGCAGAAACCTTAACCGACGATCAACTGCGCGAGCTTGCCAAGATTGGGCTGCGTATTGAAAAACACTATGGCTTTCCCCAGGACATCGAATGGGGCTTTGCCAATGGTCGATTTGCGATCCTACAGGCCCGTGAAGTCACGGCTGCAGATATCGACTTCCGAGATGGAATTGAAGCTTGGCAGACGCCGATAGCGAAGACCGAGCTGACAAGTGATAAATGGACCTGGTCCCGAGCCTACTCTGATGAACTCCAGACCGGCCCTTCGACGCCACTCATGTACTCGATGGCGCAGCCCCACAGAGCTAGAACCAAGTTTTTGGCACTTGAATACATGGGCATTGATGAATTCGCCGGATACAAGACCGAGCAGCTTTGGGACATGCCCGTTTTCCGCTGGTATGGCGCCCGCGCGTACTACAACACAAGCATTGAGAAGGAATGGATCCGTAGATTCATTCCCCCATTTGCGCGGGATGATATTGCGCTTTCACCCTTCCCGGAAGAAATGCGTGAAGAGATCAGGAACATGCCGTTCGACTGGATGCAGTTTGCCAAAACGCTGGTGAAGCTTGAGTGGACGCATCCCACACGGGGGCTTTTAGGCAGCACACATTACCTGCTGGACAATTTCGAAGACTGGATTCGTCACTCCGATGAAGTCTGGAATAACGTCGATCTGGAAACTGCCTCGGTCAGGGAAATCTTTGAAGCAATGCAAAAATCGGTTGAGGGCAACGAGCTGGAACCGAATGTGGCCATGCCCTTTAACGTTTTCCTCTATTGGCTGCCCCAGGGGCTGGAGCGGCTGTGCGAAATGTGGTGTGACGACGAAAATGCACAGATATTCAGTCATCTGGTTTCAGGGCTTCAGACGCCGACGGGAGAACAGAACATCGCTGTCTGGGAACTGTCCCGCAAGGTCAAGGCTTCTCCTGTTCTCACGGAACTAATTGAAAAGAATGAGCCGTTGGAGATTCTCAACTCATTGGGAGATTCCGCAGACGGAAAGAAATTCAAGAAAGACTTCGATGTGTTCATCAGGGATTTCGGTCACCGAGGCGCAGAAGAGCGTGACGCATACCACTTCAGATGGCAGCAGAAGCCTGAAAGGGTGTTCCCATCTATCAAAGCTCTGTTGGCACAGGACGATGAAGATTCACCGGCACGATTTGAAGAGCGCCTTCACCTGCGTATGCTGGAGACAAAGAAAGCGTGTCTGAAGAAGATTCGCCAGCAGCCCCTGGGTGCACTGAAGTCCGCCTTCTTCAAGTGGTATCTTGAACTGGTCCAGGAGTACTTCTATTACCGGGACTGGGAACGATATCAGAACGATAAGAACGGCGTGCGTCGCAGACCCATGTACTGCGCCATTGGTCGACGGTTTGTTGAGCGAGGTCTTATGCAGGATGAGGAAGACATTTTCTTCATCGGCATGGGTGAGATGATGGAGCTTGAAACAGGCAAACTGACAGCCCGGGACGTTGAGATCAGAGTGCGCGCACGGCGAAGGGTTTACGCGAAGTACACCAACAGAGAGCCGCCGAAGTATCTACGCGGTTGGGAAACCTCCGAAGACAACCAGTTATCAGATGATGGTCAGAATCTGCGCGGGATTCCCGCCAGTAGCGGCACCGTTACTGGTCGGGCGCGAGTCTGTCGAAGCCTGGATCAGATCGGTCGGGTCGAAAAGGGAGATATCCTGATTACGGTCGCAACCGACCCGGCATGGACTACCGTCTTCTCAATCATTGGCGGCGTTATCGTTGAAGGTGGTGGCGTGGTATCCCATGCGGTCATGATATCCAGGGAATACGGCATCCCCTGTGTTTCAAGCATGGCACAGGCCTGCGATCTCATTCCCGATGGTCATATGATTACGGTGGATGGCAGTAGCGGGACCGTCATGATGCACTAGCAGTTTTCGGCGAAGCCGAAAATCTGCCGCGGAAGAGTTTTTCATTTTGTGCGACTTGCACAAAATGGAAAAGCACGGGAGCGCCCCTTCGCCGCTGTCGAGTAAATTAGGTAGACTAAGAACTTACTCTGGCACTTTACTCTGACCCCATGACTACAGAACATCTGTCCTTCTGCCGCTTCTGCCACGCCTTCTGCCCCATCAAGGTTACAGTCGAGAACGGTCGAGCAAGTCACATTATCGGTGACAATAACAACACCGTTTACCACGGCTATACCTGTAAAAAGGGGCGGCAATTACCGGCCCAGCACTATCACCCGGACCGGCTCCTCGCGACGCACAAGCGCAATAAAGATGGCGCCCATGCACCGCTCGCGGTAGAGCAGGCCATGGACCAGATTGCCGAACAATTAAGCAACATATTAGAGCGCCATGGTCCGCGCGCTATTGGCATGTATACAGGTACGTTCAGTCATCATTATCCGACGGGTTCGAGCTTTGCCTTCGCGTTCATGGATGCCATCGGTGCGAACATGCGTTTTTCCCCGTCGACCATCGATCAGCCGGGCAAACCCATGTCGGTTGCGTTTCATGGTCGCTGGAATGCGGGTCCGACGACATTCGCGGATGCCGACACCTGGATGCTGGTAGGTGCCAATCCGCTCGTTTCCATGTGGGGTGGTATTCCACAGTTCAATCCGGCCAAGCGGCTGCATGAAGCTCGCAAGAAAGGATTGAAGCTGATTGTCATCGATCCACGGCGTACCGATGTGGCAGAAAAGTCTGAAATATTTCTGCAACCCAGGCCGGGCGAGGATCCCACGATTCTGGCCGGTCTGGTTAGGATCATTATTGAAGAGGGACTTGTTGACGAAGATTTTGTGAGCGAGCATATCGAAGGATTTGATAGGCTCAAGGAAGCGGTTGATCGATACACGCCGGACTATGTTGAAGCGAGGGCCGATGTACCTGCGGAAGACCTGATCGCGGCTGCCCGACTGTTTGCTACCGGGCCGAAGGGAATGGTGACCTGCGGCACCGGACCTAATATGGCACCAAGAGGAACCGTGACGGAATATCTCGTGCTGGTTCTGAACAGCATTTGCGGACGCTGGGTAAAAGAAGGTGAACAGATTCCGAATCCATTCGTCTTCATGCCCGAAGGGGAGAACAAGGCACAGGCTGAAGCCAGACCAGAAAAAGCTTACGGATATGGTGAGCAGATGCGGGTTCGTGGACTCAGTGAATCGGCAGCGGGACTGCCGACATCTGCTGCCGCCGATGAGATATTGCTTGAAGGTGAGGGCCGCATTCGTGCCCTGCTGGTGGTTGGTGGCAACCCCATGGCGGCCTGGCCGGATCAGTTAAGAACATTTGAAGCCATGCAGAAATTGGATTTGTCAGTAACGCTCGACATCAAGTTATCGGCGACGGCTAAACTCTGTGATTTTGTGATTGCACCCAGACTTTCCCTGGAAGCACCAAGTATCACGCTTCCGAACGAGGCGCTCACCTTTTACGGAGTATCGCCCGGCTACCCTGAGCCCTGGGGTCAATTTGGCCCGGCTGTGGTAGAACCACCAGCGGGCTCCGATGTTATCGAGGAATGGGAGTTTTTCTACGGCCTGGCGCAACGCATGGGGCTGCAACTGGTTGTTGGTGGCAGACAGGTCGACATGCAAAACAAACCCACCAGTGATGAAGTGGTCGGGATGCTGGCGGCGCATGGCCGCATACCCCTGGAAGAAGTGAAGAAACACCCTCATGGTCATGTCTTCAACGACCCATCCATCGTTGCCAAACCGAGGGATGATAACTGGTCACATCTTCTGGATGTCGGTGCTGATGAGATGATGGCGGAACTGAACGAAATTCGGCAGGAGGCCTATACGAATCACGGTGGTTACGAGGGTGATCCCGTGTTTTCCCATAGGCTGATCAGCCGCCGCATGCGCAATGTCTATAATTCCAATGGGCATGATCTGGACAAGCTGGTCAAAGGTAACAGCAGTTACAATCCTGCCTTTATGAACCCTGACGACATGACTGAGCTGCAATTGGTTAGCGGTGATGTGGTGGAAATTACATCAAGTCGTGCGACGATCCTGGGGATAGTCGAAGAGGCGCCGGATGTGCGCCAGGGTGCGGTGTCCATGGCTCACGCCTGGGGTGATGCGCCTGAGCATGATGACTCAGTACGTCATATCGGCAGCAACACCGGCAGGCTCAGTGACAACGCTGGACGTATCGACCCCCGTTGCGGCATCCCCGTGATGAGTGCTATCCCCGTCAATGTGAGGAAGGCGGTTAATCAGTTGGATTCCTGAATCGTCAGGTTTGAACGAAGGCGTCGCCTGTACAGGCTAACCGAATTCGCTGCCGAGTGAGCTTTCCTCGAAAGCCTTGTTAGCCATTATGTGGAGGTGAAGATGAAAGACGGTCTGACCCGCGCCGGCACCATTATTGATAATAAGTCGGAAAGCCTCATCGATGCCGAGCTGTTTCGAGACCCTGCCAGCTACCAGTAGCAGATGGCCGAGCAATAACTGGTGGCTTTCGTCTGCTTCCACCAGCCGGGGGATCTCCGTGCTTCTGGGAATGATCAGCACGTGGGTAGGTGCCTGGGGGTTAACGTCCTGAATGACGATACAGTGATCGTCTTCATAGAGCTTCTCCGACGGTAGATCGCCGTCGACGATTTTTGCAAATATGGTTTTTTCTTCCGTCATCCGGTTTGCTCCGTTAAAGGCTTTATTCTGTATTAACCAAAAACTCTCTGCTAGCTTCTCAGCCGTGCTTACCTGCCTGCCAGCCGTGCTCAGCAAGGGAGTCCGAGGCAAAAGCCTTTGGTTTGTCCTCCAATGTTGTGGCCATGGTGTCGTTCCAGCGGTTGAGAAAGCCGAAGAGGGCGATGGTAGCTACGATCTCGACACATTGTCTCTCAGAAAAATGCTGCTGCAGTTCGCTCATTTGGTCGGCTTCCACAGCATTTGGCACCATCCCGGCATGCAGTGCGATGCGCAGGGCCGCCCGTTCTGCGTCAGAGAAAAGATCGCTGGTTTCGAACTCAAAAGCAGCCTGAATTTTCTCCGTACTGACGCCTCCGGTCTCAGCGGCATGTGATGTGTGGGCCTGGCAATATCGACAACCGGCAGCGTTGCTGACAACAAAGGCAACAAGCTGTTTCAACCCGGGGTCGACCTCACCACCGCTGATTACTGTGCTACCGAGACCACCGAATGCCTGTAGCAGTTCCGGCCAGTGCGCCATGGTCAACATACTTGTGGGGACGAAGCCCATATTTGCTTCGACCATTTGAAACAGGGGTTCCAGCTCGGTCAGCTGCTCACGGGGTTTTGGTGTGATTAATGTCATAGCGGGCTTCTCATGATTCGTTGAGTGCGGCCGTATAGCGACTGGCATTTTCACCGGCCAGCTTGCCAAAAACGATGCAGGGTCCGAAAGATCCACCGCCGCCGACGTATCTGTCGCCATGCAGGTTGCCGATGGTTTCGCCTGCTGCAAAGAGACCTGGTATGGGTTTCTCGTCATGTCCCATGACTCTTGTTTCTGCATCGATGCGCAGCCCCGTGCCCGTCCAGCAGATAATGGCGGGCCTTATTTCAACGCCATAAAAGGGTGGCTCGGTGATGGTTTTCATACCGGTATTTTTAAAGAAGGCCGAGTCAGTACCGGTCGAAACATCGGCGTTGTAGCGTTCTATGGTGCCAATAAGACCCGTTGTGCTGACGTCCATGGATCGAGCCAGATCCTCCAGGCTGTCCGCCCGAAAAATACTGCCCTCTTTGGCTTTGCGCTCGAGCACGTCGGCAACCCAGTTGGCCTGTGAGATGGGGCTGGGTTTTGCCCCCAGGCGGGCTTCTTCGTCAAAAACCGCAAAAGCACTACCACCTTCGCGCTGAATCAGGCCACCAAGAACCGTATAGGGCGCGGATTCACTGGTAAACCGGCGACCTTGTCTGTTCACCAGAATCAGCCAGCCTGGCAGAAGAACCTCGAGGTCATGGCTGAATCCGGGGGTTACCAGAAGCAGACCACGGTCGTAACCATCAATGCTGGCACCGACCGAAGTGCCGAGGGTGATCCCGTCACCCTGGGCACCTTCTGTACCGATATACCAGTTCCAGTCCCCGGACGCTGCGGCCTGAGGATAGTATTTCTTGATCATCTCAGGATTTGCGCCGAATCCACCGGTCGCCATGATCACAGCGGCGCACCTTGCTTCGTCGTTGCCGACTTTGATACCGGTAATTCGACCGTCTTCCATGATCAGGTCCGTGACACGAGAATCCAGAACAAGATCAACGCCCTTGTGACTGCGATGGCCATCGAGCACGTTGATGACTTCTTCGCCGCTGCCCTCTGGCTGATGACCTCGCGGAGTAGAACTGACACCGGACGGGTAGACACCCGCTTTGGGAAAGCCAACGCCGAGATCCTTCAACCATTCGAATGTCGGGGCGCTTAGGTCGCAGAACTGCCTGACGACTGACGGGTCGACCATCCACTGGTTCAAGGTCATGTAATGTTCGAACATGGCATCGGCTGAATCACCGATCACGCCTGCTTCGGCCTGCAGAGATGTTCCGGCGGCATAGAAGTGGCCACCACTCAATCTCGAAGAACCACCGACGCGGGTGTCGGCTTCAATGACCAGCACGCTGGCGCCGGTATCGGCGGCGGCAACAGCGGCAGATAGACCTGCTGCGCCGGATCCGACAATGATGACATCGTAGTCTCGAGACATACCCGCAGTATAACCGGCCCTCAATAAATCAAAGAATTGTTATTTGGTTGTCAACCACACGGCTTGTGGATCGTTTATTGAAATGGACTAGTCAGAATTCAGGAAATCGATGGGAAATGCGCTCCCAATTGTTCAGAGGTCTCCAGGCTCTCTGTATACTTTCCCTGATCGGATGCAAGATCGGGGCGGCGTGCAGGATAAGCGAAAAGAGCTGGATCAGTTTCTCGGGTCTGTTGAGAGACCAGCATACCGTATGGCTGAAATCGCTACTCGAAATCCGGATGATGCTCTCGATATCGTTCAGGATACGATGTTCAAACTCGTGGACAAATATTCGGGAAAGCCCCCTGAGGAGTGGCGTCCATTGTTCTATTCAATACTGCATTCCAGAATTACCGACTATCATCGCAGGAAGACGCTGACTGGCCGTATTTTCAGTTGGATCGGTTCCGGTGATGAGGAAGGTGAATTCGATTTCGGGTCGACCATTGAAGGCCCGCTTGAGAAACTTACCGAACAACTGACGCTTGAGAAACTACAGGGCGCGCTAGAGACTCTGTCGGAAAGACAGCAGCAGGTTTTCATGCTGCGTAACTGGCAGGGATTCAGTGTTGCCGAAACGGCGGGCATACTGAAATGCAGCGAAGGCTCGATTAAAACCCATATGTCCCGGGCGACAGCATCGCTGCTGAGGGCAATTGATCAGGGGAACGAATATGACTGAGCACAATGATCAGGATGGAAAAACCCAGGCGTTTGAAGAAAAGGCAAAACGGCTCCTTGATGAAAGTGTTGAGTACATGGATGGTCCGACCGCCGCAAAGCTGCATCAGGCCAGAAGCCGCGCGCTGGAATCACGATCGCGATCTTTCCGCTGGCAGACCTGGTCAGGTGCCGGTGCGCTCGCGGCGAGTGTGGCACTTGTTGCCGTATTTGTAGTGCGGGAACCGGCGGGTCTGCCGGTGATCTATGAAGACCCTATGCAGCAGGCAGTAGCTGAGGAGATGGAACTCATGGACGACCTGGATTTCATGGCCTGGCTCGTCCTTGAGGAGGGTGAGACCTATGCGACCGACCGTTCTTAGGGGGCTGTTGATGTTGGTCTGGAGCAGTTTCAGTTTGGCGGAGGAGACGAATCCCTCGCTGGAATTGCTTGAGTACCTCGGCAGTATGGTAGAGCAGGGCGATGAACTGATCGGTCCCCTGGATCTGGACGATGAACCGGAACCTTTCCCGGATTCCATCGTCATTGAGCAACCTGGACTGGCTGAAGAGGAGGAGGTCTCTCGTGATTAAATATTCTTCAATCCTCTTGTTAATGATCTTGTGTTCACCGGCAGTTGCCGTTGATTGGGATGAGCTGGATCGGCGCCAGCAGGAGATACTCAAGCCCTACCACGGTGACTGGAACAGTTTCACTGAGGAGCAGCGCCAGCACTACGCGGCGGGAGCATCGCGGTGGGCGAAAATGAATCGAACCGGTCAGTCTGAGATGCAGCAGCGCTTTTCCAGTTGGCAAGCCATGCCTGACGTGAGAAAGCGCGCTCTGATACAGCGGTTTTCAGAGTTTAAAAAACTACCGGCAGAAGATCAGCGTCGGCTTCGGCAGACCCAGCAGGATTTCCAAAGTCTTCCCGGGGGTGAACAGAAACGACTACGGCAGAAATACGAGCGAGAGCAAAAAGCTGATCGTAGTAAGTCCTTTGAGAAATTCAAGAATCGCAGGCGAGCTAATGACAGACCGCAGGCGAACACACGCAGGCCGCCTGAGCGCAGGCCGCCTGATCGAAGGCCGCCAGGAAGATAGTCACAACCGGGACGGGAGGCCCTTTTTTTACGATGAAGTGTGTCAACGAAACCAGAGCCGAATCGTTTTCCTGTTAATGCCCACGGAATGGTTCCATGGGTGAGACAGGAGTTAACCCATGAAGCCACGAAAACTGAAGACAATTGTTGTACCTGCAGTCGCACTTGCTGCAGCTATCAACCTCTCACCGGCCTTCGCCGCTCCCCCTGACGGGGCCTTCGATCGCTCCCCAGATCATGCCGCTGATCGCTCGGGCGGTCGGCGAGGTGAGCGAAAGGGTGACCGACATCGATCTGGAAATCCCGAAGTTAAGGCAAGTCGGATTTTCAATTCACTGGATACTGATGAAAACGAGGTTATTACCCTCGATGAATTTATCGCGAAGCCACTCGCCAAGGCAGAAACACAATTCGATCGTGTCGATACCGATGACGATAGTCTGATTTCCCTCGAGGAATTTCTGGCGACACACCACGATCGTGGAGAGGGCCGTGGAGAGGACAGACCCGAAATCGATCATGATGCTGTCAGAGCGTGCGTGGCAGAGGAGTTGGATCGGGACGTTCCCGAACGACCGGACCGTGAGACACGATTCGGTGAAATCGATACCAATGGCGATGGCTTTGTGGATTACGACGAGTTTGTTGCCAGCAAGGAAGCTCATGCTACGGCCAAATTCAATCTGATCGATGAAGATGCTGATGGTGGTATCACCGAGGAAGAACTCACTGCTGCCATTGAAGCCCAGCACGACATTCGACGGGTTCACAGGGACTGCGTCGAAGAACAGCTTGACGCAGATGAGCTGCTGGAAGGTTAGGAGGACTCTGGCGTAGAGACCCTTTCACCATCTCGATAGTCGAGGAAATCCAGGTTTACACCGTTCGATGAAACGGTGCCTGGATTTCCCATATCGGAGCCCCTGAATACGACATCCTTGCCGTATCTTTCTTTCAGCGAATCCAGCGTCGTTTCGAGTTTTCTTGGGCATGAATCTTCGAAGATATCCAATTGCAGCGGGTCACTGCGCCAGTTGAGATTGAAGGCTGCCATGCCGACCAGGCGGAACGGTCCCGGGTGCCTGACTTCATTAAGTAGTTGCGTTGCCGTGGCAAGGAATGCAGCGGCGGTATCGACAGGTCGTTTGAACTGACGTTGCCGCGTCAACATTTCAAACTTTGTTGTTTTCAGCCGAATGCGTATGCCCCCTGCGACATAGTTCTTGTCCCGGACACGCCGGGCGATTCGTTCAGCGGAACGCCGCAGGTACAACTCAATATCCCGGCGATCCGACACATCCTGGCTCAGGGTGCGGTCAGAACCAATGCTCTTTGCCGATCGACCGCGGCTAACGCGTCGTGGATCACGGGCATTTGCGAGGTCATGCAGGTGGCCCCCCCGGGCACCCAGTTGATGAACCAGAGATCGCCTTTCTGCCTTGGCGATCTGGCCTATAGTATGAAACCCCAATTGATTCAGTTTGGGGGTTGTCTTGGGACCGACGCCCCATAGCCGATTAACGGGTTGCGTTGCCAGCCAGTTCACAGCCTTGTGCTGGGGGACAACTGTCAATCCATTGGGTTTGTCATGGGCACTTGCGACCTTGGCAACATACTTGGTGCCGGAAACACCAACAGAGATATTGAGGTGCGTCACGTCTTTTACAGCCGCCTTGATTCGACGCCCCATTTCTTCAGGTGCACCAAAGAAATGTTCTGCCCCGGACATGTCGAGAAACGCTTCATCCAAAGACAACGCTTCCACATAGGGAGAGAAGTAGCTGAAGACGTCCATGATCTGCTCAGAGATTTCCTGGTAGCGTGCAAACCGGGGAGAAACCACGAGGGCATGAGGGCAACGTCGTCTCGCTTCGCCCATGGGCATGGCGCTGCCGACATTAAAAGGTCTGGCCTCGTAGCTGGCGGTCAATACAACACCGCGATAACTCTGCGGCCCGATGAGGATGGGTTTACCCCGCAGCGAAGGGTCGTCCAGCTGCTCGACGGCCGCGTAAAAGGCATCCATATCGGCATGGGCGATGATCTTTGGCCAGCGTTCTTCCATACTGGCAGCATACGTGAAAACTGTATATATATACAGTTCTCAGAGGATCATCCGGAAACTGTAAACCCTTGCCGCGCGAGACTATCCTGTTAACGCCCGCCTGGCGCCTTCGATACCACCAGCGTAAATCCCTCGAACGAGGTTGCTCGCTGTTTCCTCGTCGGCACCCCTGGGTTCGAAGGTGCCGGTCCAGTCGACGGAACAGGCATTTTCGCCATCCGCAGTGATCTTCACCGTCGCCGAGTAGTTGGAAACCGGCAGGGGATGATCTTCATTGATGATGGCATAGGTGAAGGCCAGGCTGGCTTCATCGTGGGCTTCGAGTCGCTCGACGATCTTGGCCCCATTCATCGTGATAGTTCGTATGGCACCCACACCTTCACCTTCGACCTCTACGGCTTCGACGGGACCGCCGACCTTGACGCCGCCGAAATCACCGAGGATGCCCCAGACACCGTTGGCGCTTGCAGCGACTTGTTCAACAACCTGTACTGTTGTCATGATTTACTCCTTGTTGGTTTTTAGTGCGTCATTTAGTGCGGCCAGAAAACTGTTGTTAAGGCGTACACCCACAGCAGCCGTCGGTACAAATGATTCTGCGGCATGATAGACACCGGGAAAGACCGCCATTTCGGTCGGCACATCGGCGTCGATCAGTCGGCGAGCGTAGTCGATGTCCTCATCGCGAAACAGATCCTCGGAACCGACACAGAGATAGGCGGGTGGCAGGCCGCGCAGATCTTTCGCCCGGGTGGCAGCTGCATAGGGTGAGGCATCTTCGTCCGGTGTCCCGTCCAGATACATCTCCCAGGCATTAAAGGAAGTTGACTGCTTCCACACAGGATGATTCTGGTATTGACCCGAAACTGTGGCGTGAAGGTTGTCAATCATTGGGTAGAGCAACAGCTGCAGCCGAAGCGGAAAGTTGTCGCGGTCCCGGTTCATCAATGCAACACCGGCTGCCATACCGCTACCGGCACTGGCGCCGCCAATGGCAACTCGATCAAGATCAATGTCGTAGCCCGAGTTACCCTTCATCAACCAGGACAGGGCTGCGTAACAGTCCTCAGGCCCGGCGGGAAAGGGATATTCTGGCGCCAGTCTATAGTCCACCGAAAACACGGTGCAGTCACAGTGATCTGCGATAACCATGGCTCGGTGGTCATCGGCCTTGCCGAGCACATAACCGCCTCCGTGAATCCACAGAACTGCTGCCTGACCGGGCCGATCGTTCTTGCGGTAAACATTGATGTCGAGATCACCGTCTGCTGTCTGGATGGTTTCTTTACCTTCCTGTACAGCTTCCGGTTTTGGTGGCGGCGGGTTCTGCGCCATGAGTTCCCTGACGCGAACAATATTGTCCCGTGTGATATCAAGCGCGGGGAAGGCCTCCAGGGCGGGAAGAAGGTCTGGGTCGATTTTCTCGTAGTCGAGTAACACGGACTAACCTCTGAAAATTAAACCGGCACTGTAGCAGAAACCAGGATTGGCCTCATCGCACTGGTATTCGTTACACTCGCGTTCTTCAATTGCCGAACAGAAATAAGAGATGAATCCAGATCCTAAAATGGCGGGACTCTCACCAGCGCGCCTTGAGCGAATTACAACCCATCTGCAGGACAAGTACGTTACGCCGGGTAAGATCGCGGGCTGCCAGGTCATGGTGTCTCGACATGGTGTCCCGGCCTACTTTCGATCCTTTGGCGAAATGGATTGCGAGCGAGGCAGGAAGACTGAAGATGACACCGTCTATCGGATCTACTCTATGAGCAAACCGATCACATCGATTGCGCTGATGATGTTGTTTGAGGAAGGTCTGTTTCAGTTGAGCGATCCGGTTTCTCGTTTTATTCCCTCATGGTCGAATCACCAGGTTTGGTTGGAGGGAGAGGGCGCGGAGATGAAAACCCGTGAGGCCGGGACGCCCATGATCATGAAAGATGTGCTTTGCCACACCGCAGGGCTGACCTATGGCGGCCTGCTGTACGATGAGCCATTGCATCCGGTTGACAAGATATACCGCGAATTACGGATCCGCCGGGATGATGGAGAAACTGCGCAGAGTTTTACTGAGAAGCTGGCTTCTGTACCGCTTCGCTATGAACCGGGTACGGCATGGATGTATTCGCTGGCAACCGATGTTTGTGGCTGCCTGGTGGAATTTATCTCCGGTCAACCTTTCGCTCAGTTTCTCAAGGAACGCATCTTTGATCCTTTGGGTATGGTAGATACCGGTTTCTCGGTCCGCGAGGACCAGTTAAACCGGTTTTCCGCCAACTATGAACGGAAGCAGGATAAGTCACTTCGGCTGATTGATGATCCGGAAACCAGCAAGTATCTCAGCGAACCCAGCTTTTCTTCCGGCGGAGGCGGTCTTGTCAGTACTACTGCCGACTATGCTCGCTTTTGTGAAATGCTTCGTCGGGGTGGTGAGCTTGACGGGCATCGAATCATCGGTAACCGTACGTTAAAACTCATGACTATGAACCATCTGCCTGGCGGCGCGGATCTGGCATCGCTGGCGATCGGAGGATTCACAGAGACAGAATACGAAGGCGTTGGTTTCGGTCTTGGTTTTGCTTCGACGCTGAATGAAGTTAAGGCCATGAATATAATGGCCGGTGACTACTACTGGGGTGGAGCCGCCTCGACGATTTTCTGGGTGGATCCGGTCGAAGATCTCTTTGTGATATTTATGACTCAGTTGATGCCATCCGGGACCTTTGATTTTCGCGGTCAGCTGAAAAATATAATCTATGGTGCCATCGAGGATTAACACATGTGGAAGATGACTCTGAAACAGCGGCGGCGACATGGTGAACTGGTTACTGAATTCGACCGTCTGAAAAAGAACCCATACCTGCAGGTGGAGGAAGACTATCAGTTTGGCCAGAATGCTGAAGAGGATGAGAAGTACCGCGAAGTGATAGAGGCATTCAACAAGGTTGTCACTGAAATGCACGAAATCGAGGAAGCTGCCCGGCAGCGCAGCTAGTTTAGTACTACGGGAACCAGGAGCGTGACTTGCGTCTGGCGGTGATTGAGGTTTTACTGACGCTCCTGATTATTTCGTCTTAAGTAAAGGAGCACCCATGAATCTTCGCTCGGTCCTTTTGTTGTGTCTGAGTCTAACCGTCTTCTCAACCGCTGCCCGGGGAGATGGATCATCCGGCAAGGTGACCGCCGAAGATGGCTCGCCGATAGTGGGCGCCATGGTGACTTTCCGTTTTGGTTCTCCATTCCAGGAGCGGACGGTGTTCTCAGGAGAAGACGGCGGCTATGTCGTCTCAGGTCTGCCGGACAACTCAGATTTTCTGGTCAGGGTCAGACGAATCGGCTGGGCTGATATACGCAGCCCTCAATCGCCTGGAGACGGTACACCTCTCGATTTCACCATGACACGACTGACGGATCCGGCCGAGGTAGCCGCGCAGCTGCCAGCCAATCACTGGTACGGGCTGGTGCTCGAACAAGTGGAAAGTGATTTCGAAAAGGAACAGATTGTCAGGCAGTGCACCTTTTGCCATCAGCAGGGTAATCCGGCGACACGATTGCAGAGATCGCCGGAAGAATGGCACAAGATCCTGTCACTGATGGCCAGGATGGGTGCCGGGCTGGATGAGGAGATTCGGAACAAGGTTCCCGAACTGTTTAATAGCGCCTACGACCCGGAGAACGCCATACCGAAGTTGACAAAGGGATTCGATAAGCCCGGGTTTGCACCTCCTCCAGATGCAGAGGTCAGGCGAGCTGTCATTGATGAATTTGAGATGGGTGGCAGATCCTCTATGCAGCATGACATGATCATGCATCCCAACGGTTTCGCCTATTCTGTCGATATGTCGACTGACACTCTGTTTCGCCTTGATCCTTCTGTTCCGAGTGGCGAGCGCGAGCTTTATCCGATCCCGTCGAGCAACAACCCGTTGGGCGGTGAGGGTGCCTCCGGTGCGCTGCCTTCCAATACGGATATGCGTGTCGGTCCCCACTCATTACAGGTGGACCAGGATGGGGACGTCTGGATTACATTAGCGGTCGGCAATCAGCTGGCACGGTTCGATATCGATGAAAAGAGCTTCACCCTGGAGGACCTGCCGGGTGGTATTTTTCCTCATACGTTGCGGGTCGATGACAAGGGACGAGTCTGGTACACCATTACCGTATCGAACCATGTCGGCATGTACGATCCTAAATCGGGTCAGCATGAGATTATTCGAATACCGGCCAGAAATTTGGGCGAAGAAGTCCTCTTGCGAATGCTGCCGGCACTGATGTGGCTCGGCCAGACTTTCGAACTGGATATGGGCGGCGGCGGTGAAGGATCGGGTCTGCCGATGCCCTATGGTATTGATTTCGCACCGGATGGTGGCGTCTGGTTCAGCCAGTTGAATGCAGATCGCATCGGTCGCATCGACCCGGAGACTTTCGAGCTGAAGATGATAGACACGCCGTTTTCGGCACCGAGGCGAATGCGCTTCGATTCCAGGGGTAAGATGTGGATTCCAGGATTCTCGTCCAACCTGATCTCAAAGTTCGATCCTGAGACTGGCAAGTTCGAGAACTACGAGCTGCCCGTTGAACCCCTGGGGACAGAGACACCTTATTCGGTCAATGTTGATCCGGCCACCGATGATGTCTGGGTCTGTGGCACCAACAGCGATACTCTGATTCGCTATCAGCAGGACATCGACAAGTTCACGATCTTTCCGTTGCCGACCCGGGTGACCTACACCAGGGACATCGACTTCGGCGCCGATGGCAGCGTCTGGACATCGAATTCGAATGCACCGGCCTGGCAAATCGAAACCGGGGTACCCAGGGTTATCCGTCTGGACGTAGATGGTGATACAGATCTTCCCATGGTGAGTGCTAACCCTTGAAAGATATTAGACGAGTATTTTCCCTGATGGCCCTGTTCCTGATTTCGGGTTGCGATCTCGTCGACCCTGCAGGGCAGACTGGACCGGTGCAGGAAGAGGCCGGCATTCTGGGTGATCAATTGCGAAGTGCACCAACGGCGGAGGGCGAACAGCTAACCATTCAGTTGGCGTTTGCCGCGGATGTCGATCTCGATCTTTACGTTACCGGACCCCTGCTCGAGACGGTTTACTTCGCCAATCATGAAAGCAAGTCAGGCGGCAAGATTTCTGACGACGTTCGATGCGACAGCGAAGAAAGTGGCACTCGAACAGAAAAGGTTATTTATCTTAATCCCATGAAGGGACGATACCGGATTGGTGTCGATTTTCCCCATCGTTGTAGCGGGGAATCCGGCCCCGCACCTTTTGCCGTACTGGTGGAGCGTCCTGGCGAAGATCTGCAGAAAGAAGGCAGTGTCAAGCTGGAGCGTTTTGAAGTAGCCGTTTTGGAGTTTGAACTATGAGAGTCTTAAGTCATTGTTGTCGATTGATAGCGTTCAGTTTAACGCTATTCCTGCCGTACTCTGTCATGGCAGATCAGAATGAAGAAGGGAAGGCGTTGTTCGCTACTCTTTGTACAGAATGCCATGGTGTCAATGGCGACGGTCACGGACCGGTAGCCGAAACCATGCCTCTTAAACCAAGAGACTTTGCGTTGGCTGCATTCAAGTTCGATACCGATTCAGACTGGCAGAAGGGTACCGATATCGATCTTGCTAACGTTATTCGGCAGGGACCAGGCGCCTTTGGTGGTTCGGCCTTAATGCCTCCTTTCGCTCACCTGGGGGAAAAAGAGATTTCCAGTCTGGTTTCTTTCATACGATCTCGAAAACCATAAAGCGATGAAACATCTTGCTGGCTTGGTTCTCATTCTGGGGCTTGTCGGTTGCGGCAAGCTGGGGCCTCTAGAGGATATCCCGACTGGCACTATCGCCGAGTGGTCGTCCTACGGAGCAACGCCGGGCGGCACACACTTTTCTTCCGGGACTCAGATCACACCTGATAACGTGGGTCATCTGAAACAGGCGTGGGTTCACCGTTCAGGTGATTTCAGGGATCTCACCGATGCAGGAATAAAATTCCCGACCCAGAGTGCCTTTGAAGTAACACCCATCGTTGTTGAGGACCGGCTCTACTACTGCTCACCCTTTAACATCGTCTACGCACTGAATGCAGAAACCGGTGAGGAAATCTGGGCATACAAGTCCGATGTTGATCGAATGGCTGACGTGATGCCGATTTGCCGGGGGGTCAATAGCTGGCAATCCGGTAAGACGGGGTTCTGCGAACATCGAATTATTACGGGTACGCTCGACGCGCGGCTCATCGCCCTCGATGCCGAGACGGGCAAACCCTGCGAAGGTTTTGGCGACAAGGGTGAGGTCGATGTCAGCGACGGTCTGTCCGAACATAATCCCTGGGAATATTCGATCACCTCTCCACCTGCAATTTTAGGTGATCGCATCATCACGGGAGCACATGTCTTCGATAATCAGCGTACTGGTGTGCCAAGTGGTGTCGTCAGGTCCTATGACGTTCGTACCGGGGAATTACTGTGGGCATGGAATCCGGTCAAACCGGGAACCGTTGAGCGCAACGATGACGATACCTATCTCGCCGGCACGACCAATGTCTGGTCGATCATCAGCGTTGATGCTGGCCGCGATATGGTGTTTGTCCCCACCGGCAACACGTCACCGGATTATTATGGCGGCCATCGAGGTGATCTCGACTACTACTTCAGTTCTGTTGTCGCCCTTGCAGGCGAAACCGGCGAGGTCATCTGGCGCCAGCAGCTGGTTCACCATGATATCTGGGACTACGACACGCCTGCGCAGCCGACGCTGATTGATATCACCGTCGACGGTAGCGTGGTGCCGGCCCTGGTGCAGGTCACGAAAATGGGTATGACCTTTGCTTTCAACAGGGATACCGGCGAGCCGCTCTGGCCAATTGAAGAGCGCCCGGTGCCGCAGGAAGGCGCTGTACCTGAAGAATCAATCTCGCCGACCCAGCCTTTCCCGACTCACATTCCTTATCAGCATGAATTAGCGCTTACGCCAGATGATGCCTGGGGCATGACGCCCTGGGACAGAGGCAAGTGCGAAGATCTCATTGCTGAGAAGGCGCCGCGTATCTACACGCCACCATCACTGACAGGTACGGTCAGCCATCCTTCAGCCGGAGGTGGCAGTAACTGGGGGTCACCGGCGATCGACCCACGTACCGGCATTATGGTGGTCTACACGATGCGCGTGCCGACACTGACAACACTGGTCCCAAGGGCCGAGTGTGAAGGAGCGGGGCAGCCACAGACAGGCACACCATATTGTGTCGAAACGACTTTCCTGGCTTCGCCACTGGGCGTGCCCTGTACAGCACCACCCTGGGGAACACTGGATGCCATTGATATTACTGCGGGTGAGTATCTCTGGAGCGTACCGATGGGTACAACGCGGGATATTGCGCCATTTCCTGTCTGGTGGATAAAGGGGCTGCCTGGGTTTGCCGCACCGATGATGACCGCATCGGGGCTGGTTTTTTCAGGTGTTAGCAACGAACATGCCTTTCGCGCTTATGACGTCAAAACCGGTGAGGAACTCTGGAAGGCAGACCTGCCCACATCGGCCAATGCACTGCCAATGAGCTATCAGATATCAGAGAGTGGACGCCAGTATGTTGTTGTTGCCGCAGGCGGTCACTGGAGTGGGGGCAGCCCAGCAGGCGACTACCTGATTGCGTATTCGCTCCCCTAGAAAGTAAGGCGCCATGAACTCGTCAGTCCAGTCGATTCCTGTCTTCAATCTGCTCATCTCATTTGTCCCGGTCGCAATCGTTCTGGCCATCATGATCGCCTGGTCGCAGAAAGTCTGGCAGGCGATTTATGCACTTGGCCGCATGGTGCTGCAACTGGTGCTGATCGGCTATCTGCTGGTGTTTATTTTTGAAACCCGGTATTCAGGTGTTGTGCTTATCGTCCTGACGGTGATGCTGCTGGCAGCAGGCTGGATCTCGCTAAATCCGGTTGCGGCCAGAAGGCGGGTACTCCTGCTGCCGGTTCTTGTCTCGCTCTTTGTTGGCTGCGGCCTGACGCTGGCGGTACTGACACAGGGTGTACTGCGACTCGAACCCTGGTTTCTGCCACAGTACATGATCCCGCTTGCAGGCATGACCTTGGCCAATGCCATGACCTCGGTGAGTCTTTCCGCTGAGCGTTATGAAACAGAAATAGTGAGAGGAGCCGAGCCCGGGGAGGCACGTCATATAGCGATGACCACTGGCATGATTCCGGTGGTTAACGCGCTCTTTGCCGTTGGCCTCGTTGCCCTGCCGGGCATGATGACCGGACAGATATTATCCGGTGTCTCTCCGCTGATCGCGGTGCGCTACCAGATCATGGTCATGTGCATGATGTTCGGCGGCGCGGGTATTTCGGTGGCCTGCTTTCTCTGGTATGCCGCACGGGTTCACTGGGAGGAAGTACCCGATTAGTTGACCCGAGGGGAATGTCACGGCGCCTCCCGCGCACGTCTAACGATGCGCCCGCCGACCGCCTGGAAGTGTTTGTCCAGGCGATCTGACGGGCTCTGGTCTTTGTTAACCTCCCATAGCACTGCGAACCCGGTAAGCGTAGTCGGGATCTGCCTCAAAGAAGTATTCCAGCATCTTCTTCTGAACATCAGGGTCCGCAAAGTTCAGGCCACCGGCGATGGTCCCTGCGAGATCGGTGCGCTGATCGTCGTTCATCAGTCTGAACAGATCCCCCGCCTGACTGAAGTAGTCGGCACCGTCCTGGCTGTGTGGACATACGTTCACGGAACCCTCAAGTGCAAGCGGTGGTGCCGCAGTCGACGCATCGGGCGCCGCTGACTCGCCCTGATTATTGGGATAGAAGTTGACGTCCGATGCCTGCTCGGACTGCCGCATGCCTGCCATCTGTCCGTCCGCCTGATAGTGGCCCATTGGACATACGGGTGCGTTGACCGGGAGCTGATTGTGATTCACCCCCAGGCGATATCGGTGTGCATCCTGGTAAGCCAGCAATCGTGCCTGCAGCATTTTGTCCGGGGACGGACCGATGCCGGGGACGAAATTGCTCGGGGCAAAAGCAGCCTGCTCTGTTTCGGCGAAGTAGTTGTCAACGTTACGATTCAGCTCCAGCGAACCGACCTCTATCAGAGGCACAAGATCGTGAGGCCAGACCTTGGTCAGATCAAACGGATTGTGTGGAAAAGACCTGGCATCATCCTCGGACAGAATCTGAATCTTCACCGTCCAGCTTGGATAGTCGCCCCGGTCGATGGCTTCCACGAGATCCTGCTGTGCCCCATGGGAGGGAAGTCCCGCCGCTTCATCAGCTGACAGGCAACCGATACCCTGATTCGTCTTGAAGTGCCACTTGATCCAGAAGCGTTCGTTGTTGTGGTTCCAGAACGAAAAGGTATGAGAGCCGTATCCGTTGATGTGCCGCCACGAAGATGGAATTCCGCGCTCTGACATCAGAATGGTCATCTGGTGCAGTGACTGCGGATGATTGGCCCAGAATTCATACATTCGTGCGGGGTCCGGCAGATTGGTTCTGGGGTTCTTCTTCTGCGAGTGAACAAAATCCGGAAACATGATCGGGTCGTTGAGAAAGAATACCGGGGTGTTGTTGCCGACGATATCGTAGTTGCCCTGCTGGGTATAAAACTTGACGGCAAAACCGCGTGGATCGCGGGCGTAGTCGCTGGAATCCTGACCGCCGCCTACGGTTGAAAACCTGAGAAATACATCCGTTGTCTGGCCGACGATCTGAAGGAAATCGGCGCGGGTATATTCAGCAAGAGATTTGGATACCTTGAAGGTGCCGTAGGCGCCGGAACCCCGGGCATGCACGACTCTTTCCGGAATACGTTCACGGTTGAAGTGTGCAAGCTTTTCGAACAGCTGGTAGTTATCGAATGTAAGAGGGCCTCTTTCCCCGGCAGTAATACTATTGTTGTCGTCGGCAATCGGTGAACCGGCAGATGTGGTCAGTGTTGGTCTGTTCATTGGTATCTCCTGCTTGATGTGATGGAGGAGATTACCGGGGGTTATCAGGCCTGAATAATCGTTTCCGGGCCTTTCTGGTATCGGACTTCCCTATAGAGGAGGTGAGTACCGATCAGATGGTTAGACTCACTCAGCTGACCAGATAGGATTCGGGAACGACGTTCCTGATGGTTTCTGACAGGACGGCGAAGTCAGCCCGTCTCGATTCATTCGCCATCGTGGCAAGGACGATGTCCCGACCGAAGGGTTTCTTGTCCGCCAGTTTCTTGTAGCTGATCAGATTCGAGAAGGGGTCTGTTTGCGGCAACGACAGCTCAGGCAAAAGCGTATAACCCGCACCGGTAGCCACCATCTGCTTGAGGGTTTCCAGCGACATGGCATGAAGCCGTTTGTTCTGTTTCCGCTGCTTTGCAGGGCAGACATTCAGTGCCTGTCCGGACAGGCAGTGGCCGTCCTCCAGCAGTACCATTTCCGATCCGTTCAGATCCCGGGCATGGATTTTGGCTTTTTTCTCCAGTCGATGCCCCTTTGGCATAGCCAGCACGAAGAGCTCCTGAAACAGATCGTATGTTCTGACCCCTTTCCGCATCAGTGGCGCCGCAGCAATGACAGCATCGAGTTCACCCTGTTTGAGCTGATCCATAAGCGCTTCAGTCAGACCCTCGTGCAGAATCAACTCGAGTGCAGGATGCTGGTCTCGCAGTACAGGCAGCAGCAATGGCATGAGGTACGGCCCGAGTGTGGCGATGATACCCAGGCGCAACGTCTTCGACAGCAGCGACACTTCGTGGGCAAGCAGTTCGTCTACCTCGTTCACCTGGTCCAGTATGGTCCGGGCATGTTCTATAAGCAGTTGACCCTGGTCCGTTGGCGTCGTTTTGGTGCCGGTCCTGCGGAAGAGCGTCGTATCGAGAATGGATTCGATGCGCTTGATTCGCTCGCTCAGGGCTGGCTGTGAAATATGGCTGGCTTCTGCTGCACGGCTGACCGAGCCCATTTCAGCAACGGCTAAAATATACTGGAGGTCTCTGAAGCTCAGGTGTTTAAGGCTCACTGCTGTCTCTGATGCGTGCGTTGGGTCCGGGTGGTAGTGACAGTAGTGTAGAACGATAGGATATGTCCATGTCTAAAACCGGTAAGACCCTGTCTCAGAAGTGCCCGATTAGTTGACCCAAATCATCCCTGGCACAAGGTACTTCGGCTACTTTGACAGTACTTTGAATTTCTGGAGATCGTCATGTCGAAGGATACCCTTGTTGACGGCGGTGAGCTGTGCGTCAAGACGCTGAAGTCGGCTGGCTGTGAACACATATTTTGTCTGCACGGCGGACATCTCGACCCCATCTTCCAGGCGTGCATCGACTACGACGTTCGGTTGATAGATATGCGTCACGAGGCGGCAGTTGGCCATGCGGCAGACGCTTATGCCAGACAGACGGGGAAACCCGGTGTCGCTCTGGCGACGGCAGGTCCGGGTTTTACCAACGCCATTACTGCGATCACTCAGGCATACCTGGACCGGATACCCGTACTTTTTATTATTGGTGCCTCTCCTCTGAGAGATGCTGAGCGCTGGCCGCTGCAGGGCGGTCTCGATCAAATCGGTATGGTGAAACCGATTACGAAGTGGGCGGGCCAGGTTACTCAGACGGAACTCATCCCGCACTTGATCAAACATGCGTTACGTATGACGTGTGAGGGTGCGCCGGGCCCGGCTGTACTTGAGATTCCAATCGACATCCTGTTCAACCGTGTCCAGCCTGCTGAAGATGAGGCTGAGATTCGAGTGACAAGACCTGCACCCAGCGAGACCGATGTTGATGCAGCGCTTGCTCTACTGGCATCGGCGGAACGACCGGCCATTATCTGTGGTGGCGGCATGCTGTTTTCCGATGCAGCGGCGAAATTGAAAGATTTTGTTGAGAAAACCGGCATCCCTGTCTATTCCAACGGCAAAGCGCGGGGTGTATTACCATCGTCCCACCCGCTCTCGGCTCAGGCGCTGACCAATATGAAAGTGGCAGAAGCCACAGGTGTGGGAATGCCTGATGTTGCCTTAACCCTGGGTATTCGTTTCGGCATGTTTACTGAACCCGGCATGTTAGGCCCTGGCCGCTTGCCACCTGATGGATGCAAAATCATCCAGGTCGATGTCAGCGGCGCTGAAATCGGCAGGCTTCGACCCGTCGATCTCGGCGTTGTCGCTGATTGCGGTACAACACTTGATGCTCTGCTGGCGAAAGCAGACAGCGTTGACTGGCCGGACTGGTCAGCCTGGTCAGGTAGTGTGAGAGGGCTGACGGAATGGCATCAGCTTGCCTATGCCAAAGTCTGTGAGCAGACCCAGCTCATGCACCCTTACGCTGCCGTCCGTGAAATCGTCAAAACGCTGCCGCAGGGTTCTGTCATTTGTGCAGATGGTGGAGAGACTTCCGTCTGGGCAGAGATGGTTGCTCAGCCGGAAGAGCCAGGTGAGCTCATGGGTCATGGGTACCTCGGCTGCCTTGGTATTGGCATGCCGTTCGCGATCGGCGCGAAACTCGCCAACCCGGAAAAAGTCGCCGTTGTCATCGTCGGTGATGGCTCTGCTGGATTCAACATCCAGGAATTCGACACCATGGTCCGGCACGATCTTCCTGTGATCACGATCGTACTGAACAACAAGGCCTGGGGTATGTGCGTGCATGGTCAGCAATCCATGTTCGGTGATAACCGCCTGGTAGTAACCCAACTCGCCGATGCGAGGTATGAGGCGGTGGCAGAAGGGTTCGGCTGTGAGGGTGAACTGATCGAAAAACTCGATGATATTGCGCCTGCGCTGGAAAAGGCGATCGCTTCCGGCAAGCCAACCTGCCTGAATGTAATCGTCGATCTTTCTGCCGCGGTTGGCGACACCGAAGGCAAGGCCATTAAGAAGGCCGAAATTGAAGATAAGATCTCCATGCCTTACTACGAAGATTTGGATGCGTAGAATCTGAGGCAGCAGGCTTGGCAGCCTGGATTTATTGGAGACTCATCCTGATGAGTACCTCCAAATAATTTTTGAGGATTTCTGCCTCACTGATCTGTATTATCGCCCCCCAGCGATGAGTACCTATACTGCAATACCGGCAGTGCTGAGCCTTCAGGTCAGTTACGCAACTAGATTGCAGTATTGGATTCGTCTAACTGAAATCGGACTTAGGGTTTATCGATGTTAAAACTAGCGAATATCACCACACTGTTGGCCGTAGTTGGCTTTCTTGTTTCAATCCCTGCTTCAGCCTATGAAAAGGGTGACTTCATCGTTCGTGTCGGCGCAGTTTCGGTCGAACCCGACGACGGTAGCGATGAGATTTATGGCGCCAGCGGCGCCTACCCGAGTTCCGGTCTGGACCTGTACGGCGAGGTTGAAAGCAATACTCAACTGGGCCTCAGTTTCACCTATATGATGAGTTCGAACTGGGGGGTTGAAGTATTGGCCGCAACGCCCTTCAAGCATGACATTGAGCTGCACAGCGGTATTGCCGGCAAGATACTGTCCAGGGCCGCCACCACCAAGCATCTGCCGCCGACCATCAGCCTGCAGTGGTATCCGATGGATTCAAGTTCGAAGTTGCAGCCCTATATTGGCCTGGGCGTGAACTACACCCTGTTTTTCGAGGAAGATATGAGCAGTGCCTTCGATGCTGCGACCAGTCCCGCCGGTGCGATTGCCGATACTGACCTGGAGCTGGACGATTCGATCGGCCTGGCGGCGCAACTGGGTGTAGATTGGTCGGTGACGGAGCGAGTTTCCCTCAATGCCGCGGTTTGGTGGGTGGATATTGATACCGAAGCGACCATCGATTCGCCCGGTGCAGCGACCGCGCCAGCCGGCCCCTGGGATACCCGTACCAAGTTCGATGTGGAAATCGACCCCTGGGTTTATATGATCGGCATCTCGTATAAGTTCTAGTTTGGTGCTTAGGTTACTGCGAGGAACGCCGCTGATACCGGGAAATACCGACATTACATGACCAGACAGCCATCAACTGACCTGTTGCTGCCCTTTTTTCTGTTCCGGGTACTGGCGATGTTGCTGGTTGCGGCTAATGTGCAAGCGGAGACGTCTGAAGGTTATCTGATTGGCCGCGGGTCAGCCGATGTCACCGGTCCAGCCTATGACATTCCCATGTGGGGTTTCGGCAGGCCGGATCAGCTGACCGAGGGTATACACATACGGCAGCTGGCACGCGCTTTTATTGTCGCCGAAACAACCGTTGAAACAGCCGCTGAAAACCCCGGCGCCACGACAGACAGCAAGCGCCTGGCACTGGTCAGTGTCGATATTGGCAGCATCGAACACAACATGGTGCTTGAGGTCGTCGATCGCCTGAAGACCCAATTTGGCGATACCTATCACCTGGATAACCTTATTTTATCAGCAACCCATACGCATGCCGGTGCAGGGGGATACTGGCATTCGCGAACTGACCTGGGGCTGGATGGCGGCTTTTACCCCGATCACTTCGAATACATTGTTGACGGTATCGTCCAGGCTATCGAGCAAGCACACGATGACCTGAAGGCAGGCAGAATCCTGATTAACACCGGCATTGTCGAAGCGGCCGGGGTCAATCGCTCGTTGAATGCCTACCGGCAGAACCCGGAAGATGAGCGCGCCCGATACGCCGCCGATACTGACAAGCAAATGACCCTGCTCAGGTTTGAAAATGACACAGGCGGCATCGGTCTTTTCAACTGGTTTGCCGTTCACCCGACCAGCATGACCTACGACAACCATCTGATATCCGGCGATCACAAGGGTTACGCCTCGCTCATGGCAGAAGAGGGTGCCCGGGCTCAAGGTAAGGATAAATTTTTGGCGGCCTTCGCCCAGTCCAACCCTGGTGATGTCACCGCCAATCTGAATCTGGACAATACCGGGCCCGGCAGAAATGATACCGAGAGCGCCGGCATCATCGGCTCAAGACAACTTGATACGGCAATGCAGCTCTATGAACAGGCCAGCGAGCCATTGAGCGGCCCCATCGACTACCGGCGCGTCTATGTCGACATGTCGGGATATGAAGTCTCAAACGAGTTCACTGATAGTGGCGTTCAAACAACCTGCCCATCAGCCTACGGCTATGCCTTTGCCGCGGGGTCAACCGAAGACGGTGGTGGTCACTTTCTGTTTCGCGAGGGCATGACAAACCAGAACTTCCTGCTCGACTTCCTGATCCGTTTTCTAACCGGCGCGCCGGACTACACGCAAGCCGTGCAGCAATGCCAGACGCCCAAACCCATCCTGTTTGAAACGGGTAGTGGTGAGCCGCCGTTACAGTCACAGATACGATCAGTCACTCTCGCCCGTATCGGGCAACTGGTCATTCTTGCACTGCCAGCTGAGGTCACAACCATGGCCGGGCGGCGACTGCGGCAAACCGTTAGCAACGAACTGGGCGACTGGGCAAAACATATTGTGCTGGCCGGCTATGTCAACGGTTACGCGGGATACATCACGACGCCGGAAGAATACATGCTGCAACAGTACGAAGCCGGGCACACCCTGCACGGTCGCTGGACCCTGCCTGCCTATCAACAGATTGCGGCGGGTCTTGCCCAGGCGATGAATCACGACAACCACCAGCCCGCGTCTCCGGCATACGATGACTGGCGCGGCAAATCCTTGGGCAACCCGTTGTACGACGGCAATCAAGATGTACTGCCTGCCGGTGTGAGCTATGGCGACTCACTGCCGCTGAGTAAACGTGAGTACGTTGCCGGTGATCTTATCGAGGTCAGCTTCTGGTCAGGTAACCCTTCGGCCGGTCTTGGTAGGGTTAAAAATTTCCTGACGGTTGAACGTCAGCATCAGGGGCAGTGGCAATCAGTCGCTACCGATAGAGATTGGGATACGACTATTCTCTGGTTACGGGATGGTGATACCGATGCACTGATCGCGAAGGTAGGCTGGATGTCTGCATCAGATTCAACCCCGGGTGAGTATCGGATTCGGCACCATGGCCAGTTCGCCCAGTCGGATGGTAGCGTTGAGACCTTCGAGGCAGTTTCAGAGGGATTCAGGATGCGAGCTGAAGCTCAATAGTACCAGCGAACACTTCGGTGAGAACTCCTTCCTCAGCCGGTTATCTAACGCTCTTTTGCAGAAAATGGGCATGTGTCTCTTATTCGATAGACATACTGTTCCCCTTGAAATTGGACACCATGGGGTTCCCATCTGGCTTGTTAGCCTAAAACAGCAAATTCGTGTCGAAATACATAGAAAATATCGACATATTCGGTTTACTTGTCGATTGAATAGACATATTCTCATTACATGTCGAAATAATCCGAAAATATCTACATGATCTGGATGCCAGACCAGCCATATAACGAATTGCCACAGCTCCCACCGACAGCTGATCTGGAGTCGGCCAGGATTCTAAAGGCCTGTATTCCTGCCCGTGTCGCCCTGGCGGAGTTGAAACAGGCAGGTGAGTTGCTGCCAAACCAGGGACTCCTGATCAATTTGATCCCGCTATTAGAGGCAAAAGATAGCTCCGAGATTGAGAATATCGTCACTACGTCGGACAGATTGTTCGAGCATGCAGAAAATGAACATCAAGCAGACCCAGCAACCAAAGAGGCACTTCGATACCGCACTGCACTGTTCAATGGATTCCAATCCCTGAAAGATCGACCGTTATGTGCCACAACGGCATTGGAAGTCTGTAGCACAATCAAGGGCGCAGACATGAACATCCGTCTCGTACCGGGAATAACATTGACTAGTGAATCGACGGGGGAGGTTATCTATTCGCCGCCTGAGGGCGAGCCACTATTAAGAGACTTACTGGATAACTGGGCCGACTTCCTGCATCAGGAGGATGACATTGACCCCCTCATCAAGATGGCGGTAAGCCATTATCAGTTTGAAGCCATTCATCCTTTCACTGATGGCAATGGTCGAACCGGAAGAGTCCTGAATATCCTTTATCTTATTGAACAGGAATTGCTGACACTACCGACGCTTTACCTCAGCCATTACATCGTTCGGCATAAGGCGGATTACTACCGCCTGCTCAACCAGGTAACCAGCGCTGGAGAATGGGAAGGCTGGATTATTTTTCTGTTGCTGGCCGTCGAACACACAGCGGCAATGACGACGGCCAAGATAGCAGCTGTGCGTGGTTTGGTTGAGACAACAAGAGAATACATCTACGACAAGTTGCCGAAAATCTACAGCCATGAATTGCTGACCGTGATATTTGAGCAACCATACTGCCGGATCAGGAATCTAGTAGAAAACGATGTCGCCAAGCGCCAGACAGCTTCTGAATATCTAAAGCGGCTCGTCAGTGTTGGTGTATTGCAAGAAGTTCAGGTGGGTAAAGAAAAGTTGTTTATTCATCCGAAACTTATCCGGCTGATGACACAGGATGACAATACCGTTGAAGCTTATGAATAGGATCCAGGTCTGACCAACGAAGGCTCTATTTTAGTGTTGAACGACATTGAGGCATCCCGAAGTATCTACAGATTGATCAATACTCTTCTATACTCTGCGCCATGAAGTTACCCGAACTGCCGATCAGTGATGTCCTGGATGACATCACCGCATCGCTGAACGACCATCACGATCTGCTTATAGAAGCACCCCCCGGTGCTGGCAAGACCACGCTGGTACCGCTGGTGCTAATGGACCAGGAATGGCTCGGCTATAGAAAAATCATCATGCTGGAACCGCGCCGGCTGGCCGCGAAAACCGCGGCACACAGAATGGCATCTCTGATCGGAGAGTCCCCCGGGCAGACGATTGGCTATCGTATGCGGCTCGAAACCCGGGTCAGCAAATACACCAAGGTCGAGGTGGTGACCGAAGGTGTCTTTGCCAGAATGCTGCAGTCGGACCCGGCCCTGCAGGATGTCGGCCTGGTTATTTTCGATGAGTTCCACGAGCGGCACCTCGACAGTGATATGGCGCTGGCGACCTGCCTCAAGATGCGTGAAATATTCCGGGACGAAGATCCACTGCGGCTCATCGTCATGTCGGCAACACTGGACACCCAGCGCCTGGTCGAACTGCTGGATGCACCTGTTGTCAGGAGCGAAGGCCGACTGCACCCGGTCGACATTATTCATGGCAAAGCCAGTCAGCCGCGGGATCGCATCGTCGATCGGGTGGTGGAAACAACACTAAAGGCCGTCAACGAAAACCCTGACAGCAGTCTGCTGGTCTTCCTGCCGGGCCAGGGTGAAATCACACGGTCTAACAAACAGCTCGCTGGTCGGCTGCCTGGCGACGTTACCGTTCATCCGTTATTCGGTAATTTGACGTTGGCTGAACAGCAGGCAGCTATCGAGCCATCGACCTCTGGCCGCAAGATCGTTCTGGCAACGAACATTGCTGAAACCAGCCTGACCATTGAAGGTGTTGATGTCGTTATCGATTCCGGTCTTGCCAGAGAGCCTTGTTTTGATGCGGCTACCGGCATGACGCGACTGCAAACCGTTCGAATTTCTGCGGCTTCAGCAACCCAGCGCGCGGGTCGTGCGGGCCGCCTGCGCCCCGGTCGCTGTTACCGCTTATGGTCCACCGGGCAGCAGGACCAGCTGGCACCCCACATCACACCTGAAATCAAACAGGCCGATCTCACTGGCATTGCCCTGCAATTGTTCCACCTGGGTTTTCAGTCTCACGATGAACTGGACTTCCTTGATGCACCGGGTATTGGTGCCTGGCAACAGGCTGTCGATCTGTTGGTTGACCTGGGTGCACTCGAAGCGGATCAGAAAACATTGACCGACCATGGCGAAGCCATGGCTGAGGTTGCAGCACATCCACGCCTGGCTCATCTGTTGATTCGTGGTGCAGAGGTGGGGGCACTGCAGGGCGCCAGTTGCCTCGCCGCCATTTTGTCAGATCGCAACCCACTGTCTGCAGACGATCCTGATCTGAGCGTCCACATGGATATTCTCATCGGTGAGCATCGATGCCCAGCAAGGCAGCGTGGTTGGCGTGATCGAACCCGGAGACTGGCCGAGCAGCTGGCATCCCCGGTGTCGGGTATCTCGCAGGTTGGTATTGTTCCCGCAGGTGACCTGCCGGGTTACCTGCTTGCCTGTGCCTACCCGGACCGCATCGCCAGGAAGCGTCACAAGGGAGGCTATCAACTGGCCAACGGCCGCAGCGCCTCCTTTGCTGAAAGACAGCGACTTGATAAACACGACTGGCTCGCGATTGCCGAGGTGGGCGGTATGGCAAAATCCCGCGGTGACGTTATCCGAAGCGCAGCGCCACTAAATCCGCAGTTGTTCGACGGTCTGCTGGCATCTCGTGTCACGGCGTCAAACCACGTCAGCTGGGATAAGAAAGATGACCGGTTTATTGCCGAGTCCCGCCGCCAGATCGGCAGTCTTATGCTGTCAAAAGAACGGCTGGCCGACATTGCACCGGAAGACAAAGCAGCCTGCATCGTCGACTTCGTGCGCAATGAAGGACTTAACATCCTGCCGTTCACGAATGATGTGCGTGCCTGGCAGGCGCGTGTGGTCCTGGCACGGACGGTCGACGAATCCCTGCCGGATCTGTCAGATGATTGTCTTCTTGAAACACTCGAAGACTGGCTTTCACCCTACATCGTCAACGTAAATCGCCTTGCTGATTTCAAGAAGCTGGATCTCAGAGAATTGCTGAGGAATCTTTTGGCCTGGCCACAGCAACAACGCGTGGATGAACTCGTGCCGGAACGCATCACCGTTGCCTCCGGTCACGACATGAGGGTCGACTACAGTCAGAGCCCGCCCGTTCTTGCGACAAAGCTGCAGACGATGTTCGGTTGTCGTTCAACGCCGACCATATTGAATGGAACACTGCCGCTGAAGATTCACCTGCTCTCACCGGCGGGTCGACCACTGCAGGTGACCCAGGATCTTGAGACCTTCTGGGAGAATGTCTACCCTGAGGTCAGGAAAGAAATGAAAGGGCGTTATCCGAAGCATCCCTGGCCCGAGAACCCCTTGGATGCAAAACCAACCATGAGAACTCAGAAGAAGTCGTAACCATAAGTGAATTACAGAATGCCGCCTCATTCATCAGCGGTTCAATCAGGGCGGCTCTTCATCTTTTCCTCGAAGTCCCGAATCGCCTCATACTCGAAGCCGGTGTGCAAAAGGTCACTAACTGAAAATTGCCTGACCTCTTCCAGCGAATGCCAGCCGATCTTGTGAATTTCACTGCGATCAAATCTGATAATCGGTTCCGGAAAGGTCGTCCCGTAAATTCGATGGTGGTGACCTTTATACCGATAATCGCCTACCTGCGAGTAACCCTCAGGGGCAATATAGAGTTCTTCTTTCAATTCGCGCGCCAATGCCTCGATAAGGTCTTCACCTTGCTCGATTCTGCCACCCGGGAATCCCCAGCGTTTTTTACCAGCGAAGGTGAGGGTCTGATGCATCACCAGAAAGTACCGGTCCTCCTGCTTGAGGATGCACCTTACCGTTCGATGTTTTGGTTTCTTCACTATGGTGTTTCCTGATGGTGGTAATGCGGCGCTATTCGAATTGATCGGAAATTGTATCTCAGTCAGCCGCGTGCAGGCATGTTTAAAGTAGACGCGGCTATATTGCGGGCAATGATTGCTATAAAGTTCAGCGTTCGAATTTCGACTTAAGGATTGAAGCGTGAATACAGGAAAACTGGGAGTATGGTATTTCTTAGACGGTTTGAACTCTGCAGATGCAGCAGCGACAGCCAAACGTATTGAATCCCTCGGTTATGGCACTTTGTGGATTCCAGAATCTCTCGGTAAGAGTCCGGTTGCATTGTCATCCTGGTTGCTGGCGAATACCACATCACTGAACATCGCAACCGGGATCATCAATATCTATCACCGTGAGCCGGGTGTCACCGTGGCGGCACAAAAAACGCTCGCGGAACAATCAGCAGGTCGCTTTCTTCTAGGCATGGGCGTTTCGCACCAGCCGCTTGTCGAGGGTGTCAGGGGGCTGGAATATGGCCCGCCTGTGGCGACGATGCGCACCTATCTGGAAGGCATGGCTGTTGCACCTTACAGCGGGGTAGCCCCGAGCGAGGAACCGCCGACTGTCATTGCTGCGCTCGGCCCGAAAATGCTGGAGCTTGCTGCCAGCGCCTGCAATGGTGCTCACCCCTATTTCTCCTCACCGGATCATACGAGGATGGCATCGGAAATCATGGGGCCGGATGCAATGCTTTGCGTTGAACAGAAGGTTATTCTCGAAACAGACCCGGCTAAAGCGAGGGAACTGGCCAGACCTGTTGCTGCGATTTATCAGGGGCTGCCCAACTATCGCAATAACTGGCTACGCATGGGATTGAGCGAAGCCGACATCAATGATTTGAGCGACAAGTTCATCGACACGACCTTTGCCTGGGGCAATGCCGATGCCATCAAGGCTCGAATCAGTGAGCACATGGACGCTGGCGCAACACATGTCTGTGTGCAACCGGTTAATCCCAACGGGCAAGTTGGCGATCTGCACTGGGAATGCCTGGAGGCGATCGCGGAGTAGGTCCCCGGGGAAGTTCCCAATCAGATGGAGAGGGAGCGAGTAGGAATCAATTGAGATAGAGGCACACGGACTAGTCTTCGAGGCCTGGCGGACAGCTCAGAAGGTGCGCCGTTGATCATTTTGCTTGATGGGTTGGTGAGGGTCTCTTTATGACTGGCCGGCTATCTTATTGAAATAATTGAGGATAAAGTTTCCGTATCAATAGCATACCCCCTAATGTAACCCTCAAGCGCGTGCAAGAAGCCCGTTTTTCTCAACATCTTAGATAGCGCAGTAGCAGCTTACCCTTGGTAGATTCAAACTCTTCTAGATAGGTTATCTCGATAAGCATTAGCGAGGTTGGCCAGGCGCTTGCACTTTTCTAAAACAACCGAGAATTCTTTGGACCGGTCAAAACCTATAAGTTTTGCAATCCTGTAAGGAGGCTTTTTACTGGTGAATTCGAGCCCGGCCTGATTACAGAAG
>JABHYO010000186.1 GCA_018656865.1 Gammaproteobacteria bacterium
CACCAGAGCCGCTATCAATCGAGAAGTCACCTGAATCAGTACCGCTAATACTGTAGGTCTGTGTATCCGCCGCATCTGAATCGGTCGCCGTCACCGTCGTTACTGCAGTATTACCTTCCGTTACATTCAGACTTGCTGTGCCGGCACCACCATCGCTGGTGATGACCGGGTCGCTTTCCGATGCATTGTCAACAGTCACCGTGATCGTCTGATTGTCCGATAGGCCATCCAGGTCCGTCACCGTGACGATAACTACATAGTCATTATCCGTATTATCATCGGCAGGATCTTCGAAGTTGGGTGCCGGTGAAAATGTCAGCACACCTGTACCACTACCAATCGAGAAATCACCAGAGTCAGTACCACTGATGCCATACGTCAATACTTCACCCGCATCACCATCAGTCACCGTTACCGTCGTGACTGCCGTCGCGTTCTCTGTCACATTCAGGGCGGCGTTATCACCTCCACCATCTGATGTGATCACCGGCACAGTCTCTACTACGTTGGTGACTGTTACCGTGATCAATTGGGTTGTGGTTTGCTGACTGTCACTCGCAGATACTTCGACCTGATAAATATTGTCACCGGCTGTGCCAAAGGTATCAGTAGGCACTTCATAGTTAGGCGCACTACTGAAAGTAAGCTCGCCCGAACTGCTGCCGATGGAAAATTCAGAATCGTCGTCACCGACTCCCGTAATGGAATACGTATGAGAAGGACCCACCGTATCAGTATCGGTTGATGTCACCGTCAGTACGGCGGTCGCGTTTTCGGCAACGCTGGCGGTGGATGCACTGGTAATAGTGGGGGCAACATCGTTCAGGTCATTGACCGATATGGTAAAAGCCTCGACGTAAGTGCCACCTGCACCATCATCGGTTTGTATTCGAATGGAATAACTGGACTTGGTTTCGAAATCTGGTGATGAAGCAATACGAAGTACATTGCCACCGGTGATTACGAATTCTGCGTTGTCCGTGTCACCCGTACCAGCAACAAAACTGTAGGTATGCGAAGCAGCATCGTCCACATCAGTTGTCGACAAAAAAGAGACGGGAGCATTCGCCCCCGCATTTTCATTGACGTTCTGATCGCTCATAGTGATGTCAGTAGGCGCATCGTTGGCACCGTTGACGGTGATCGTCACATTTGTGGAATCGCCACCTGAGGTCGATACCGAAAATACGTCTGTCGGTGTATCGCCCTGATCCAGAATGTTGGTATCGCTGTCGCTGTCACTCAGTGTATAGGTCCAGGCCCCAGCTGTGGTGATAGAAAGCTTGCCGTACGTCCCCACCGTATCTGTCTGCGCCACCCACTCGTCGTTGGCATCCTCATCATCAACATCCGTATGATCAAGATTGCCAGTGTCCTGTTCATCCGGTCCAAAATCTTCAGTCACGGATCCTGTAGACGCGCCAGTAACATCAGCGGCATCTGCAGCACCGTTGACAGTGATCGTGATTGTCGTCGTCGTGCCACCGGTGGTCGATACAAGGAAGGTTTCATCGTTTGGAGTATCACCCGCATCCAGCGCCTCGGTATCCGCGTCAGAATCGTTCAGCGTATACTTCCAGACACCTGCTGCTGTCAGATCCAGTCTCCCGTACTTGCCGACAGTGTTGACCTGGGGGGTCCAGGCATCGTCGACATTATCAACATCGGTATGATTGAGATCGCGGGATACCTGTTCATTCGGGCCATTGTCTTCTGTCACTGCACCGACAATCACACCGACAATAATAGCCGGATCATCGACGGCATTGACCGTGATTGTTACCGTGCCACAGGAGTCCGTTTCTGAACCAGGTCCTTCGGCCGCGCTGCAATTCGCGCCATCAAAATTGCCACCGGCAGAATCGTATGCCCCGTAGTAAAAAGTACCACCGGATCCATTTTGATCATCTTCCAGGTTCAACAGGTAGGCGTTGAAGTCCATACCTGCATCTGAGGTAGAACAGGTCGCAGAATCAATCTGCGCCACGCTCTTCACCACGGTAAGATTCAAACCGCCTAAATCCTGAGAACCAGTCAGTGTCACCAGCGGGGTGGGGTTACCAGCTGGCATGTCATTATCAAGTTGACAGATAACAGTGGAAGAGTCTTCATCCACGACAATCGAATCGTCAACACCAATGACGGGGGCGGCATGAGTCAGGGGCGAAAAGAAGGAAATGAGCACGAATACGGGCAGGAAGAACTTCAAGGATATCTGCCCGCTCAAGTACCTTCGATACTGTTGGATGACGTTATTCATACCATTTGCCTGTCGCTGGTCTAAAACTGTCGCCCATACAGCGACTGAATCATGGCCGCGGATTCCGTCGTACCACCGGATCCACGGGATGTAATTCTAAAAATATAGGCTCGCCCGGAGCTGCCACCCTCTCCCACGTTACCGATGTTCAATGTGTCCTGTTCAATAGTGACTTTCGCCACATATTCGACAAAATACTTAGGATCATCGGCAGCGCCCAGTTCTGCGGCTGTCGTTGTGGTGGTTTTATGGGTCGAATTGTCATCCCAGTCGACAATACCATCGGCCTGCTGCCACCTCGATCTGCCATCCGTGGATGTACACAATCCAGCCGAACAGGCATTCGAGAGCGTGTCACTGATGTCGGGATCGTCTGGAAACGTACCGATATTAGTAATACTTTCCAGGTACTCTTCTGCTTCAGCCACAGCCGCCTCAGCCCCCTGGAAAGCGATATTGACATCGCGATAATTTCGCGCCATCCGCTCCTGCATGCTGGTCGTCTGAATTGAGGAAACACCCAGAATCGTCAGTATGAGCAGGATAGTTAGCGTCAGAAAGAGCGCAACACCCTGCTGATTCCTGCCAAAAGCACCTGTTAAATATCGGGATTCCATAGCCTGCCTTGCTTATTCTTTCTTTAATCTATTACGAAGTCTGATGGTCTGGGTAAAGGTTCTTCGCAGAATGCCGTCTGCAGCCGACGAACCGACATCATCAATGCTGTTAGTGACCAATTCTATGCGAACGGCAATCACATCCCGCCAATCTGATACCAGTGATGCATCCACATAGGTACTCGGCACGAGTGCTTCCCCACCGGTGTCAACGCCGTAGAGAATCTCCAGATCCTCAACACCTTCCACCAGTTCAATAGGCGCACTGATGCCATCTTTTCGGTAAAGGGAAAGAATAGGATCTCCGAACTCATTCACATTATCCGATTCACCGATGTAGAAAGTGTGGGAAGTGATAGGCAGGAGCACAACGCCATCCTGATACCCTGACCCAGTGCCCATAATCGGTGTCAGATTTTGCGTCAAACCAACACCCGACCCTGCCAGATGCGCCAGCTGCGCCTGACCCGAGACATTGGTTATCGCCGTAATAACGATCATATTTTCCGTGGCGCAGTCACTGATGAAAGAAACATGAAACTGCGCCAGGTCTGAGGCGATATCTGTCGTCGAGGCTTCCAGCAGGATCGCTTCCGAACCAGAGGTCAGTGCCTGTGCTGCTGTGTCAACTGCGTACTCGGTCGGTCCTGCAAACCAAATGGTGATGACATCGGTTCCATCCTGAAGTTTGGCGAGATCAACTCCGGTTCCCGTCTCACTGGCCGGGGCGTATACATTTGTATCGGTCGCGCCGGAAGTTCGAGGCATCAGCGTCGTCGAAAAATCCGGCGTCCAGGTACCACCCGCACTACCCTCATAACCCTGTAGACCGTTATCCAACGAGAACTCGTACGGTACGGTATCAATCGTATCCTCCAAAGCTCGCTTCGAATTACAACCGCGATAGTTTGCTCTCCTGACCGATCGCCCAATCATCTCCATAGCGAATCGACCGGATTCTCCCAATGTCGCCTGACCCCGAAGCAACTGGCTGGTGTCCTGATTAGCGGTAAACATCTGGATTAGACCCAGCGTCACCATGGACGAGATAGCCAGCGATATCATCAGCTCGACCAGAGACAAGCCTCGCTGTCTGACAGACCTACGTAGCTGTTTCATCGCTATGGCGCTCTCATGCTGACGGTAATGGAACGTGTCGTCGCGTTGGTGGCGTTGGCATCAACGGTCTGTTGATCGACCCATTGGATGGTGACATCGTAGACACCACTAGTTAGCGCGATGGACCCACCCGCACACGCTGATGTAGCGCTCGCGCAATGCCCGCCGGGAAGTGCACCTGTAATGCCGAAATTGGCGCAGACGGTATAGGGATCACCCGATGCATCGTTCGAGTTAATCGAACACTGCCACTGAGCTATGTCATAGTCCATCATCTCCGATTCGGAGCAGGTGTTTCCAACGCAGTCCGTTGTGACCGACGGCGTCGTATTGAGCGCGATACTGTAGTTGCTTGAAGGATTTGCACGAATCCGATCGAGAATATCATTGGACCGCAGCGTTGCTTCGCCCTGCAATAGCGCACTCCGGTTTTGCTGCATGCTGATGATCTGCAGACCAGCCATGCCAAGCACACCAATTGACATAATGACGACGGAAATCAGCAGTTCGATCATTGAAAACCCGCTTTGTCTCCTCATCAGCATATCTATGCTCCTCTAGCAACTCGGCTGCTTGGCGGAATCCGG
Organism: Gammaproteobacteria bacterium; assembly: GCA_018656865.1. Classification (GTDB taxonomy): domain Bacteria; phylum Pseudomonadota; class Gammaproteobacteria; order Pseudomonadales; family Azotimanducaceae; genus UBA9659. The sequence continues at coordinate 4,584 of JABHYO010000186.1, forward strand.
ATCGTCTGACCGGTGGGACTTGGATCGCCCAACCAAGGCTATGCGGATACGCCTGCCATCAGTCAGGTTTCTACTGTCACACATATCAAGATTCTGGATTGCCGCTGGTAATAAAAGTTCGCCAAGAGGTCCAAATGAGATAGCACTCGCACCCTCGACACTGTCCAGCGAGGCCGTGCCGGTCAGTTCCTCAAAACGACGCAGGATGCATCCCGTGGTCTGACTGGGCGCACACTTTGATGCATTGTAGGTACAGGATGTCGAGAATCCCGTTCCCTGGACTCCTACCTGAACGCAGTAGCCATTGCCAAATTCATTGTCGTTTTCAGCGCCATTGTCCATAGACTGGATCGTCACCGGAGAACCGCGACGCATAGCTTCACTTCTGGCCAGGTTTATCGCCAGCAGAAAGTCATTAACCTGCGTCGCCATGCGGTTTCGCTGCACCATACCATTGAAACTCGGAACCGCCAGTGTCATGGCGATGCCAATCACAACGATTGCGATCATCAATTCAATCAAGGTAAATCCGGCAATCCGGCGTGTCATTAACTCCTCCGAAGATTCCAGACAGGCAACAACACCGGCGCCTGTCCCGATCAGGCAAGTTTAGTATCACAAAGACAGCATGCGGCTCGAAGCCGACAAAGCCTTTGATATCGGCGATGAGTGGTTGAGGAATCAGCGCATGATGTTGCGCCGCACCACCCTGCTCAGAACAACACGTTCAGGACAGTGTGCTCAGTACAACGCACTCAGAACAAGAGCTCGGCGATCAGGGCCCAGTAACGGTTTGATTGCCAGTCTGATCGAGGGTTATGGTCGGACACCCACTACCGCACGCACCGGTTGGTGTGGCTGTCAGCGTGAACGCGGTCGCAGCAATCACTCCAACAATAGCAACTGTAACCATCAACTCAACCAGCGAGAACCCTTTCACCTGACGTTTCATGGACTTACCTCCAGAGTAGATCAATGTATTATGGCTAAATAGCTGGTTTTCGTCCAAGGGTTAGGTGCAATTTTCACATGCGCGCAATTTCTGCTGAAACCTGAGTGACGTTCAGGATTACCGCATCAAAATGCAGAACTCTTCCGGCCAGCGGGTGATTGAAATCAATTTCGACGGTTTCATCGAAGACTCTGCCAACAACGCCGGGTATGCACTTGCCTTCAGGGTCGTTGAACGACACAACCAATCCCGGCTCAAGTTTCATGTCTTCGGAAAAGTCTGACCTACGCAACATATGGACATTGTCCGGGTTCAGCGGTCCAAACCCGTGCTCCGCCTCAATCTGGAAACTACCTTTTTCACCTTCTTTCATCCCAAACAGCGCTTTTTCGAAACCGGGCAACAGACTGCCATCACCAACGGTAAAGATCGCCGATTCATCTCCCGTCCCATCAATGTGGTCGCCGGATTCCAGCTTCAACTCAAACTTGAGTGTTACCCGGGTGCCGGGTCCGACAGGTACGTCATTCGCCATCAGTTTTCGCCCTTCTTGATTCAAAAAACATGTCGAGGATCAGCAGGGCTGCTCCCATTGAAATCGCACTGTCGGCAATATTGAATGCCGGGAAGTAGTAAACGTCGTAATAAAATACAAAAAAGTCGACCACATATCCCTGTACCGCCCGATCTATAAGATTACCGATCGCCCCACCCAGAATCAGACAGAGCGCATAGGAGAGTAATCTCTGACTCCTGTATATACGACCGAGCCAACCTGCCAGGAAAACACTGACTATCGATGACACCGCAACAAGAAACCACCTTTGCCAACCCCCCGCATCGTCAAGAAAACTGAATGCTGCACCTTCATTGTGCAACACCGTCAATTTGAACATCGGCAGAATATCGATAGATCCACAGGAGCCAGGTTCGCAGGGAGGCAGTATCGAACTCATGTATTTTTTCAACAGCTGATCGAGAAGAACAATGAATCCGCTAATAGCAAAGTAATGCAACTAATGTCCCCCGCCGAACCAGGCTCGAGCACTTTCGATATCAGCATGAATGGCAGTTTTCAACTCATCGATATTGCCGAATTTTTTTTCATCACGCAGCTTATGACGGAATATCACCTTGACGTTTTTCCCATAAACATCTTCGTCAAAATCAAACAAGTGCACTTCGAGCACGGGCTTTGGCATCTCCTCTTCAAAAGTAGGCCTGACACCAACATTGGCAACACCGGAATAGCTTTCCCCGTCAACTTCCGTTTCACACGCGTAGACGCCTGCAATCGGAGCGACGTATCGATGCAACTGAACATTCAGTGTTGGCACAGCTAGAGTCCGGCCGACCTGCCTCCCATAAAAAACCTTTCCAGAGATAAAATAAGGGTGACCCAGAAGTTTTTCTGCCAGTTCAAAGTCACCCGCCTGCAGGCACTCTCGAATTCGTGTGCTCGAAACACGAGTTTCTTCGTGAGTGATCGTCTCGAAACTGTTCACCTCGAATCCAAATCGGCTACCGGCGTCCTTCAGATAGGCAAAATCGCCGCTGCGATTCTGACCAAAACGAAAGTCATCGCCCACATAGATTGCCTTTACATCCAGATCTTGGGCCAATATCTGAACAAACCGTTCTGCCGGTATTTCCATGGTCTTCTTGTCAAACCTGAGACAAAGTACTGTGTCTATACCAACGTCATCTAACAATTCCACCTTTTCACGAAACCGGGTTAGCCGTGCCGGCGCGTTAAAGAAATCGAAATATTCCCGGGGCAAGGGTTCAAAGCAGATGAGCAGCGTCTTTGTACCGGACTCAGCGGCTTTGCGTTTCATCCCGCTCAAAATCCCTTTATGTCCGGTATGGACACCATCAAAGTTACCCACGGTGGCGATGGCACCTTTGTGCCGTTCCTTGATGTTGATCAGACCTCGAATGACTTCCATTACCGCACCAGTTGCCGAAGATTAACGCCAGTCATTATCAGCGCCGCAGCATAGATTAATGCCCCCAGCACACAGATCAAGAGCATATAAGCCAGGCGAATCAGGAAGTCTTCACCAAGCCACAATGTCATTTCCGGAACAAAGTAGAAAAGGCAGGCAGCCATCACCATCGAGGCAAACGTAACCTGCAACAGAAATCTCCGCCAGCCCGGCTCCATCAGCAGCACGCCCGAACGGCGCAGCCCAATATAGAGAAGCCCCGCATTGAGAAAAGCCGATATTGATGTCGCCAGCGCAAGACCAACATGTTTCAACTGCCAGATCAGCAAGAGATTAAGCACCATATTCGTGACCATGGCATAAATACCAATCCGAACCGGAGTCTTTGTGTCCTGACGAGCAAAATAGCCTGGCGCCAATACCTTGACCCACATATGACCAAGCAGCCCCGCTCCATAGGCCGCGAGTGCCAGACCCGACATGGTCACGTCCCTGGGCGTCATCTCACCCTGATAGAAGAGCGTCGCAATCAGTTCCTGGGACAGCATAACCAACGCAATCGATGCCGGTGCGCCAAACAAGAGCACAACTTTCATTGACCAGTTCAGAGTCATTGAGAAATTTTCTGGCGATGCTTCAGCGTGCTCTCGTGACAGGCCGGGTAAAATCACCGTCGCGATCGTGATTCCAAAAAGGGCGAGCGGTAATTCAAGCAACCGATCAGAGTAGTAGAGCCACGAAAGGCTGCCCGTCTCCAGAAACGATGCCAGCAACGTGTCCAGTAACAGATTGATTTGACTGACCGACGCACCGAACACCGCTGGCAGCATAAGAATCCCAATTTTCTTGACGCCTTCATGCCTGAAATCCGCTTTTGGATGAGGCAGCAGCTTCAGTTGACTAAGAAAGGGTAGTTGAAACGTCAATTGCAGGACCCCTGCAATCAAGACACCCCAGGCAAGCGCCATTACAGGTTCGTCGAGCCGGGAATTCAGGCCAAAGGCACATCCAATAAGCGAAGCGTTTAGCAGTACAGGCGTAAACGCCGGTGCTGCAAACTTGCCATAGGTGTTCAAGACAGCTCCTGAGAGCGCGGTCAGGGAAATGAGGAAAAGATAGGGGAAGGTCAGTCGCAGCATATCCACCGCAAGCTGAAACTTGACTGATTCCTCATGATAAAGATAGCCGGGTGCGAACAGGCTTATAACGAGTTCCGAACCCAAGATGCCAACAACAGTTATCGCAAGCAACACCAGCCCAAGACTACCCGCCGTCCGATCAACCAGGTCTCTGACTGCCTCACGGTCTCGTTTCGTCCTGTATTCAGTCAATACCGGAACGAACGCCTGGGAAAAGGCACCCTCGGCAAAAAGCCGCCGAAAGAAATTAGGAATCCGAAACGCAAGGAAGAAGGCATCGGCACCGGCTGCAGCACCGAAAAAGTACGCGATAACCATGTCACGGATGAGACCGAATACACGTGAGATCATCGTCATTAGCGACACCACGAGGCTCGATCTAAGCAGTTTGCCGCTCTCTACAGGTTTTACTTCTTCCATATTTCCTGTTCAGCATTTCGCCGCAACATCATCTCACACAGCTTCGTAAATTGTTTGACAAAACAGCCCTAAATCGGCATAGTGCGCGCCTATTTTTCCCAGACCAGGTAAGAACCTAGTGGCAAATTCAGCTCAAGCCAGAAAGCGGGCAAAACAAAATGAAACCCGTCGCAGACACAATGCCAGTCAGCGATCTGCGTTCCGTACCGCCATCAAAAAAACGATCGCAGCCGTCGAATCCGGCGACTACGAAGCTGCCACGGCTGCTTACCAGAATGCTGTGCCAGTCATCGATCGTGCGGCAATCCATGGCATCATTCAGAAAAACAAAGCAGCTCGACACAAGTCCAGACTGAATACTAGCGTTAAAAATCTCAAGAGCTAGGCCAGGATAAAATTGTCTCTGTGGATGAGCTCTTCTTCCGCAACAAAGCCCAGTATCGATTCAATGCGGTCACTGCTGACACGACAGAGCTTTTGGACGTCCAGACTGCCGTAGTTACTTAGACCACGGCCAATTTCCAACCCTGCTTCATCGACACAGACGACCAGATCACCCCTGGTATAACTGCCACTGGACTGGACGACTCCGACAGACAGCAACGATCGCCCTTCTTTCTTCAATACCCGGCATGCCCCCCCATCCAGGGTGAGCTTTCCCCTGACGGGCAACGTCGCCAGCCACTGTTTACGCGCCACGATAGCTTCACGATCAGCTGTAAGAAGTGTCCCGTCCACATGGCCATCTGCCAACGCTCCAATCACATGCTCCTTTCGACCGGAAGCGATAATCGTACTGGCACCACTTCGGGCAGCAATTCGTGCTGCATTGACCTTGGTTTTCATTCCACCCCGACCAAATGCAGAACCTTCACCCGCCATACCGTCCAGCTTTCTCTCACTGGCAGGCATTTCACGAATGAGCTCTGCATCGGAAACCTCTGCAGGGTTCGCTGACATAAGACCCCGTTGATCGGTAAGCAACAACAGAGTTTCAGCCTCGATCAGGTTAGCCACCAGGGCGGCGAGCGTATCATTGTCGCCAAATCTAATTTCATCGGTTACGACTGTATCGTTCTCATTGACGACAGGCACAACACCCAGGTCGAGAAGCTGCTTTAAAGTATTACGGGCATTCAGATAGCGCTGACGGGACCGAAGATCATCGTGCGTCAGAAGAATCTGTGCCGTATGCAGAGAATGCTGCTGGAAGGCAGACTCATAGATCTGGATCAGACTCATTTGACCGACAGCCGCGACAGCCTGCAGCACATGTTCAGAATGCGGTCGGTCGGCAAAACCAAGCCGCTGCATCCCTTCTGCCACCGCCCCACTGGACACTAAGACTACGCGAATCCCACGCTCCAGCAATACAGCGATATCATCAACCCAGCCCTGCACAAGACTGTGATCAATTCCCTCGCCGTGATTGGTCAAAAGAGAGCTACCGACCTTGATCACCCAGGTTCGACCTGCAGAAAAATCGTTCATGGCTCAAAGAATTCCTTCATGGCTCGTAGTGCACCGTCACATCAGGATCATCATCAAAGTCCTCGGATCCTTCCCTTCTCAACTTTCTTTCCATTCGCTTCTTCAGTGAGTATTCATGCACCTCTTGCCTGATCCTGGCATCTTCCTCTGCCTCACTGATTTCTTCAAAATGAGCTGAAATAGCCTGCATCAACCCATCCGTGCCTGCGTGAGTTACGGAAGAAACAGCGAAGAAATTCTCGACACCAAGTTCCTTCGCAATTGCTTCCATTTTTTCCCGGGCATCCTCGGCAGGCAGCAGGTCTATTTTGGTAAATACCAACCATCTGGGCTTGTCTGCAATTCCCTCACTATACTTAGTAAGTTCCTGCTCAATAGCCCTGCAATTGTCGACGGGTTCGCTACCGTCTATCGGCGCAATGTCCAGCAGATGCAGCAAAATTCGTGTTCTCGACAGATGCTTCAGAAACTGCACGCCGAGGCCAGCACCATCTGCTGCCCCTTCTATCAAACCCGGAATATCAGCTATAACGAAACTTCGTTCGTGATCCAGTTGGACAACCCCCAGATTGGGGACTAGCGTAGTGAATGGATAGTCGGCAATTTTAGGTCTTGCCGCAGAGACGGTACTGATCAGTGTCGACTTGCCGGCATTTGGCAGGCCCAACAGCCCAACATCAGCAATCAGCTTCAATTCAAACCTAAGATCTCGTGACTCACCCGGCTCCCCGGGAGTTGTCTGACGGGGTGCCCGATTGGTACTCGACTTGAATCGTGTATTGCCGAGCCCGTGTCTACCACCAGAGGCAACCAGAACTGTCTGTCCTGCTTCGCCAACGTCACCGAGGTACTCATCGGTCTCATCGTCAAAGATGCTGGTGCCACATGGCACACGGACATAGAGGTCCTGACCTTTAGCGCCGGTGCGGTCTTTGCCTTTCCCGTGTTCGCCTTTTTCCGCTCTGTAATTCGGCTGGAATCTAAAATCAACCAGCGTATTCAGCGCCTCGTCACCTACAAGAAAGATACTGCCGCCATTACCGCCGTCGCCGCCGTCAGGGCCACCACGTTCGATATATTTCTCGCGCCTGAACGACAGACAGCCGTTACCGCCGCTTCCGGCTTCTACCTTGACGCTGGCTTCATCGACGAACTTCATGGGGCTATTTTACGGTGACTGTGTCTACTTTCTATATGTGCATAAAAAAAGCCCTGTCGTTGACAGGGCTTTTTTTGGAATCTGGTCTTTTCAGGCCTCTGCAACGACATTGACGTACTTGCGCTGATTTGGTCCCTTGACGCTGAACTGGACAACCCCGTCAGACTTGGCGAATAGCGTGTGGTCTTTTCCACAACCCACATTCACTCCGGGATGAAACTTCGTCCCTCGCTGCCGGACAATGATGTTTCCTGCGATAACCTGCTCGCCGCCAAATGCTTTGACACCAAGCCGCTTGGATTCTGAATCGCGACCATTCCGGGTGCTACCGCCTGCTTTCTTATGCGCCATGATTAACTCCCGCTGATCTCTTTAATCTTAACTTCAGTGTAGGACTGACGATGACCAGCCTGCCTGCGATAGTGCTTCCGGCGTCGCATCTTAATGATACTGATCTTTTTGCCACGCCCATGACCAACCACCTCGGCAGTGACTTTTCCACCTTCAACGTAGGGTGTACCAATCTGTACATTGTCACCCTCGCCGATCATCATGACATTCTCAAAATCGACGGTTTCACCTTCGGCAATATCCAGTTTTTCAAGCTGCAATACCTCACCAGGTTCCACCCGATGCTGCTTGCCGCCACTTTTTATTACAGCGTACATGCTTTTATTTCTCAGTCTAGTTCCCGCAAATGAACGCGGATTACGGATAGCAGCGGTCAGGTCCGCTACCTTCAGGACGCGCAATTCTATGCGAAGAGTCCCCGCAGGGCAAGTGATTTCCCTTGACACCCGGCAGACCCCCACCTAGGATTCGAACCCTCATCTCCACCCTGAAATCAGCCCCTAAAAATCCATGACTTATGCCTTCATGTCAGCCGTTCAAAAGGACTTTCACGCGGTTGATGATCTTATTCGGGCTAATCTCAATTCGCACGTCCCCCTGGTTGAGGAAATCGCTGCCTATCTGATCGAAGCCGGTGGAAAACGCCTACGCCCCCTGCTGGTGTTACTTTGTGCCAGGGCTTGCGGCTACAGCGGGAATGACCACATCAAACTGGCCGCAGTGATCGAGTTTCTTCATACCGCCATGCTCCTGCATGACGATGTAGTCGATGATTCCGATCTTCGTCGCGGCCGCAAGACGGTCAATGCTGCATGGGGGAATCCACCCAGCGTTCTGGTCGGTGACTTCCTGCACTCCCGCGCCTTCGAAATGATGGTAGATATCGGCAACATGCGAGTGATGGAAATCCTCTCAAGAGCGACCAATATCATCTCCGAAGGTGAGGTTCAGCAACTCTGCAACATCAGAAATCCGAAGACGACGGAAGCTGACTACATGGAGATCATCACCCGAAAAACTGCGATGCTATTCCAGGCCGCAGCACATTCAGGTGCAGTTCTGGCTGGTGCCGATAAAGACACCGAGGCGGCACTACGGGACTACGGCCTACACCTTGGCGTCGCTTTCCAGTTAGTCGATGACCATCTGGACTATCGTGGCGACACAGAAGCGTTGGGGAAAAATGTCGGCGACGATCTGGCTGAAGGCAAGATGACTCTGCCTCTTATTGCCGCTATGAGAAATGGCACTGACGACCAGAAAGCTTTCATCTGCGATGCAATTGAAAAAGGAGGTGTCGAAAACCTCCACTCGATGATCAATTTGGTAGAGTCGACGGGTGCATTGAAATACACCACCGATTCCGCAAATAGTCAGCGCTGTAAAGCACAGGAATGCCTCAGCAGAGTCGATGACTCTGAATTCAAAAATGCCATGAGTACTTTAATCAACTTTGTGGTGGATCGTCATTTCTGAACCAGCGGACATGGGTCCCTGGCTCATCATTCCCTGCTTTAACGAGGCTGAACGACTATCGAAACGGGAGCTCGCCCAGCTTCTGACCCATTCCTTTCAGCTGATACTCGTCGATGACGGTTCCAAAGATGCTTCCTGGGCACTAATCAATCAACTCGAAAAGCAATATCCGGAACAGGTCTACGGAATTCGTCTGGAACACAATCAGGGGAAGGCGGAGGCTATCCGAATTGGCATTAACTACGCGCTTGGTTTTTCTCCTGAAGTCATTGGATACCTGGATGCGGATTTTGCAGTCCCCGCTTCAGAGATGATACGGCTCTACGAAACCCTGCAATCCAGATCGGATATCCAGGTGCTTTTGGGTTCACGCTGGCTACGGCTTGGTGCCGAAATAAAGCGGTCTGCCATACGTCACTATATTAGCCGGATCTTCGCTACCTTCGCCTCCCGCCTTCTACGTATTCCTGTCTACGACACACAGTGCGGTGCAAAACTGTTCCGTGTCAGCGACAGCCTGAGGATAGCGATCGATCAACCATTCGTTTCGCGTTGGGCTTTCGATGTAGAACTGATCGGTCGACTGCTGAACTGTGGCTGCCCACTCGAATGCTTTCTCGAGGTACCACTCAATATCTGGACAGAAAAGTCGGGATCGAAAATGGGCGTCTCCGCCATGACCCGCTCAAGCATAGAGCTAATTTCAATCGGTCAGTCGCTAAAGACATTCCGGCTTAAGTAAACCGCAAAAGCCGACCAGCCTACCGCAGCCAACATAAAAAGATTCGGCAGAAAAGGCAGTAGATAGCGTGGTTGGCCCATCGACAATCCCGCTGCAGCCGTAATACCCAGAATCGGCAGAATCAGTATCAGCACAGGGTATCGCCATGCCCTTATTCGCAAGCACAAGACAAGAGCCAGTATCGCAGGGAAATAGACCAGGGGAATCGCCAGATATTTGAATACAAGCTCGGGCGCACTCATTGATTTCATTGCCCTGAGCGGCCAGTGGGGTGTTATGGCGTGCAATTCAAATCCGCTTTGCATCGTACGTACCATCTGCCTCCAGGGGCTGGCCAACCACAACTCCAGAGTTGCCTCTATAAAAAAGCTCTGGTCCAGACTGCTGGCGCGTGCCGATCTGGGTGGTAGTAGCCCCTTTTCCATATAGCCGTTGTTGTTATAGAAGAACAAATAGCGACCCTCATCAATATTGCTAGCACCTAGCCCATGCACCGCACTTTGCCCAAGGTAGAGATTGAAAGCGCCATTCGCTGGCATTCGAAGACCAGCCCCATCCCGAATTTCGCCAATATGTGCCGTATGCGCCAGCATCACCAGCCCAACTCCCATCGCAGTGACGACAACCACCTTTCGCAGCGAAACATAAATGATCGATACGATCAGCAGACCGATTAGTACTATCAGTCCCTGTGTTTTGATACTCACTGCAATACCAACAGCAATACCTGCAAGAAGGGCAATCTTCGGTGAATCCGCCTGCGCACTCCTGACCACTAGATATTGCCCACCAAGCAGCATCAGCATGAATATCGGTTCCGCCATGTAGAAGCTGACCTGAGCGGTGAGCGGCCAGTAGGCAACCGACAGGCTGCTTGCCAACCTCGCTACACGCTCGGTGCCAAAAAGATCCCTGGCCGTAAGGTAGACCAGGACATGGCTCAAACCCACGGCCACCACCTGAAGGAAACTGATCGCTTTCAGGGCTACACTATCGTCCAGCAGCAGGAAAAACAGGGCGTAACAATAAGAAATACCCAAGGGGAAAAAAGTCTGGAAAGGCTCGAGCCCTTTCCCTGAGGCAATCTGGCTGGCCCGTTCGATGTACCCTTTTGAATCTGAAGTAATATGGTTCCAGGGGGCGCCGCCGAGATCGACCTGAACCAGCCCTGCGATCACGCCGATGACAAATATCATCAAACACCAGGCCCTGATACTCAAGGCTGTGCTCTCCTCGTGACAGCCACAGCCGCCAGGGCAATATCCAGATTGAGCGCCTGCAGCCGGATGGTCTTAAGCCCCTTGGCAGCTTCATCTTCTGTTACCGGCATGTACACCCAACGCCCATAGGCCAGGGCATCTACCGCCTGGTGTTGCCTGCCGGATCGGACGATCACCGCTCTGCCTAGATCGTCGCCATCCGTAAGAAAGAGACCTACTTCTCTCAGATTTCTGCCTGGTGAAAAACTGAATCTAAGTTCTGCCTCTGACTCCGCCAACCGTGCCCAGGACACCCAGCGGGGCCAGATTACAGTCTTGGAAAATCCTCTGAGGGTGACTTCAATGTCGGAGTCGGCGATGAGATGGTCTTCACGCTCCGGGGTGAACTCGATCCAGAGCGTGGTGTCTTTCGACATGACATCCTGATGGTAATGCAGCTCTGAGTAAAGATGCCGTTCTTTATCAAGCAACCTGTTCATCTCCAGATCAACCAGCATTCCAAGCAGGACTAAGCTGACCAATATCAGAAGTGCGAAGATAATCTCCCGCCCCTCCGCGGACGGCTGATCACTCGCAACCGTCAGTTGATCAGACACGATGAATGATTCCTTTGTCATGGCTATACATCATCGTATGATCTATCGACTCAATAAAGGAAAGATATGCTGCTCTCCCGTCTTTTTCTTTTGCTGCTCGCCAGTTGCATTGGATCAATGGTCTCTGCCGCAGCTGCACCGGATGCCGAGCTGGCCAGAAAATGGGCCGGCACCTACAGCTATCACAGGGGAATCGACGATGACTATATGCACATCACCATCGACGATGTCACCATCAATGGCACCACCATAACGGCGAAGGGTCGTGCCAAGTATTTCGCTAACACCTACACGGCCGATGTAGATGTAGAATGGATCATCAGCTCCGACACGCTCTTTATTGAAATGTGGGATGTGGCGGCAGCAAACGACGACAATGATTATGACGTTTCAGGCTCATACCGTGGGTCCATCTCTCGTAATCTCGATAAGATTTTTGCCATCTGGCGCAACTGGGCGAAGAACGATTCCGGTACTCTGAAACTGGAAGCCGTAGACGAGTTTCCTGACTATCAATCCAAGTCAGGTAAACAGTAATCGATCCTGTGGCAGTATGAATCCTGTTGCCCGATTGCTGGCGGCCTTTCTGCTACTGCCGGTCTCTTGTCTCGCGAAACAGATCGATACATCCTCCAGCCCGCTACTCAATTCTCTTGCCGTTACAGGCAATCCCTTCGGTATCGCACCACTTACTGCGGTAATTGATCTATCCAGCAGACAGCCTGTCAGAGTATCCATAACCATTAAGGGGAAGCGAACACCCCTGGGTGATATCACCAACGATTTTAACCGAACTGCAGCGAATCACAGTCTACCGGTGCTGGGTCTGTATGCAGGGCATGACAACCGCATAGAACTACGGTTTTTCGATGACGATGGATTACTGCTGGAAACCTTTGAATTCTCTCTCACAACCTTTTCGGCTCGTCCCGCACTACCCAAAGTCCGGATTGACGAAGCAGACCTGGAGAATATGCTGCCAGGCATGACACTGGTCAGTGCCTACGGTCACAGTAGTGACGCGAAAATGTTGCCAATGCGTGCTTTCATGTTCGATGAATTCGGAGATATTCGTTGGTATCTGGACACAGCCAATCATTCGGAACTTAAGGACCTCTTCTTCAGTTGCGGTCCGGAGCGACTGCAAAATGGCAACCTTTACTTCGGCAGCTTCCACACCGATGCCATCTTCGAGATGAACCTGCTTGGAAAGATCATCAACCGCTGGCCACTTGAGCCGTACGAGTTTCACCATCAGGTCATGGAGATGCCAAACGGTAACTTCTTACTCACAAGCGGTGTCAAAGATGCCGATACAACGCAGGATTTTGTTATTGAAGTCGACAGGAGATCCGGTGAGGTTGTCACTGCGTGGGACCTCAATCTCAGCCTCGAGAACACCAGGAATGTCCAGGGTAACAACGAGAAAAACTGGTTTCACGGTAATGCTGTGGCATACGATGCTGAACAGGACGCCATCCTGGTATCTGGACGGTTCCAGGGTCTGGTGAAGCTCACCAGCGACAACAAGATTGCCTGGCTGATGTCACCACATGAGGGCTGGACACAAAACGGTCGCGGTGAAGAAATTGACGACTTCCTCTTGCAGCCGCTAGATCAAAGCGGGAAAGCGATTACAGACAGCAAGACACTCACAGGACATCGAAATCACCCTGAATTTGAGTGGAACTAGTACCAACATGCGCAGCAGATCCTACCAAATGGCAACATCATGTTGTTCGACAATGGTGATAACAGAAACTGGGGTGAAGCACCTTCATACAGCAGGGCCGTTGAGTACAGAATAGATGACAATGCCCGCACCATTCAGCAAGTCTGGACCTTCGGCAAGGAACAGGCCAATCACCTCTACTCCCGGGTCGTTTCAGATGTCGACTACTACCCAATTGAAAGGCGTCTGATCTTCTCTGCCGGATCTGTGAACGATGACGGTGTACCCGTGGGCCGGGTCGTGGAACTCGACTACGACAGCAAGGCGGTAATATTCGAAGCGACGGTTATTCCCGAAGTTGCACCATTCGGTGTGACTTTTCACCGTACCGAGCGACTACGTCTCTACACTGATCCTATACCCTAGGAGTGTTGCTCGAACACCAATCGTGTAGAATGCGCGCCTGCAATAAGTTTGCTTATAGTGTCGGGGTGTAGCTCAGCCTGGTAGAGCACTGTCTTCGGGAGGCAGGGGTCGTGAGTTCAATTCTCGCCATCCCGACCATTTCTAATGGTCTACATGATAGGCTGCGCAATTGTCTTGTTTATTTCATCTAATTAAGTCCACAGTAAGTCCAACTAGCCGAAGTTTTTTGCCTGATGGAGGCTTAGTATCCTGAGATGGACAATTTTAAATGGTTTTCACTCGATAACTATTCTCCCAGTAAAGATCCCTCTATCTGGAGAGACCTCATATATAAGAGGGTGACGGTTATAAATCTCATTGGCTCGTCTGACAGTGATCTCGAGCCGGCCGATTTGTTCCTGAGTTACCTGTTCAAAGAATTACCTGACTACGCGTTAAAGTTTTCCACTGGGAAATTTATGAGTATTGCATCAGAGATGACGGTAGGAGAATTTCAAGACACCGCTAGTTATCTGGGCAGTTACGATGAATATCGCAACCTAGAAAGCAAGATATACGAAATGGCATCCAAGATGGGACCACCAGGCTTCGATTTCGACGCGTATAATGAGTTACGCGCCACCCCTTTGTCTCATTTTTCCAGTGCACACTTATTTTTGAGTATAAATACTAATCACGATGATAAGACTATCTCCGATGAAGTTTTGAGCGCAGTGAGAAAACACAGAAGAATCTATGAACAAAATGGTGAGCTACTCGACGAGGAGTTCTCCGACTTTATATCGGACGTATGGTTAGCTACTCACATCAACAAGCCTATTAATGATCATACTTTCTCTAATTGGTACATGTATGGGGTTCTGCCTTACTGGGACTTAAAAACCTGGAGCATGCTGGCTGGGGTTAAGTTGACCCTCGAAGAGGCGAGTCTCAAAATTTGGCCAGATGGATTTGGTAACGCAGAGACTATTCGCAAAACCACAAAGAAATACGCGGACTCTGTGATTACCTGGCAAACGCTGAACCGACTTCAAGCGTTGTCCGATTAGATTTCATGCTCGCCAGATTGGATATTAGTAGCGGAACAAAATACTTAAAATCCGTTCCGCTTCTCAGATAAAAACTACTGCAAGCTACGTCTAGTTACTTTGACTTACTAGGCGAAACCATGAAGAACGAACTCCACGACCCAATGCTTTCTGATCATGAAGCAGCGTCAGTAG
>JABHYO010000166.1 GCA_018656865.1 Gammaproteobacteria bacterium
CCTCGATTTTGGATTCATCACCGTTTTCCACCAGCATGTCGAGTACCGCCTCATTGGCGCCGCCATGAGATGGACCCCAAAGCGCGGCGATTCCAGCTGAGATAGCAGCAAACGGATTGCACTCGGTGGAGCCAGCCATACGGACCGTTGAGGTCGAGGCGTTCTGTTCGTGATCGGCATGCAGAATGAATATCCTGTCCATGGCGGCAGCAAGGGTCGGGCTGACATTCGGCGCTTCGCCGGCCTTGCCAAAGCACATATGAAGGAAATTGGTGGCGTAGTCGAGGCTGGGGTCCGGGTCGATAAATTCTTCACCGATGGATTTTTTATAGGCCATGGCGGCGATCGTTGGAATCTTGGCGATCAATTGCATGGAGGCTTCTTTTCGGTAATCCGCATCGTAGATGTCGAGCTGATCGTGGAACAGAGATGCCAGGCCTGCGATGGCGGCACCGACCATGGACATGGGATGAGAATTCGCGGTAAAGCCATCAAACAGGTGCTTGAAGTGATCGTCGAGGGGCATGCGGTCCTTGATACCCTGGACGAAGTCATCTAGTTCTGTCTGGGTTGGCAGCTCACCGTTCAGCAGCATATAGCAGGTTTCAAGATGGCTGGAGTTTTCAGCCAACTGTTCGATGGGGTAGCCACGGTAGATCAGAAAACCGGCATCGCCGTCAATGTAGGTGATCTTTGATTCGCAACTTGCTGTTGAAAGGAAGCCTGGATCATAGGTGAACATCCCCTCTTTGATCAGACCCCGAACATCGACGACATTGAGGCCTTCGCTTGCCTCCAGTACTGGCATTTCAACTGATTTGCCATCGATAACGATTTCAACTTTTTGCGGCATTGAGGGGCTCCGAAGGTGTAGGGAAGTTTAGAAGGGTGACGACTATATTAGGTTTTAATTTGCAGCGGATACGTATTTGCTAATTATTGATTCAGTTCTGCTAATGAGTTTGAAAAGAATCACTAATCATCATGGGCGTGGTAATGAATGCAAACGGGAAATTGTCTGTAAAGCCTCGAATTTTCAGGCTTTTCCAGACCTAGGAGTTTGTTTTTCAAGGGTAAAATCACTATCATTAGCGCGCCTCGGGACAATCAGTTTGATGTGCCAAAAAAGAGGTTACGGTACAGATATCATGTCGCTATTCCCAATCAATAATTGAGTAAATATCAGTGAAACAAGATTCTCGTCCTATCAACGTCAGCGTTACCGACCTGGCGGTTTTCAAGTGGCCGATTATGGCGATCGCATCGATCCCTCACCGGGTTAGTGGTGCGCTGCTTTTCTTCGGCGTCGGATTTATGCTTTTTGCGCTGGACATGTCGTTGTCCAGTGAAGCCGGGTTCGAAACAATGAAATCCCTGATGGCTACGCCTGTAGGGATGTTCGTCACCTGGGTGCTGCTGTCCTGCCTTGCCTATCACTTCGTCGCCGGTTTCAAACATCTGGCGATGGATATGGGTATTGCCGAAACGCTGGAGGGTGCGCAGATAGCATCTGCAACGACGCTGTTCCTCTCAGCTATCCTGATAGGCCTTGCAGCCTTGTGGGTAATATGGGGGGGCTTCTAAGATGGTGACTCAATCAGCCAACCTCAGTAGAAACGGTGTCACCGACTGGATCATCCAGCGCGTCACTTCACTGATTCTAGCGGCCTATACTCTTTGTGTACTCGGATTCGTGCTGATGAATCCTGAGCTCGACTACGAGACCTGGTCCGGCTATTTCAATCATTCCGCTATGCAGATATTTACCATGTTGGCGCTGGTTTCCACCTGTGCGCACGGCTGGATCGGCATTTGGACCATTGGCTCCGACTATCTTCGTGAACACCTGATGGGGCCTGTCGCAACAGGGATTCGCCTAACCTTTCAGATCGGGTGTGTGCTGCTGACTATTGCCTACTTTCTTTGGGGCATGAATATCCTATGGGGAAACTAGACAATGAGTGATACACCAGTACTTGAATTTGACGCCATCATCATCGGCGGTGGTGGTTCCGGCATGCGCGCCGGTTTGCAGTTAGCGGAATCCGGTAGCAAGACAGCGGTTCTGTCAAAAGTTTTTCCAACCCGGTCACACACTGTATCGGCCCAGGGCGGTATTACCTGCGCCATTGCCAGTGATGATCCGGACGATGACTGGCGCTGGCATATGTATGACACCGTCAAGGGTTCTGACTATATCGGGGACCAGGACGCCATTGAGTACATGTGTAGTGTTGGACCAAAGGCGGTCTTCGAGCTGGAGCACATGGGCCTGCCTTTTTCCCGTACGGAAAACGGTCGCATCTATCAGCGACCATTTGGCGGTCAATCCAAGGACTATGGCAATGGCGGACAAGCTGCACGAACCTGTGCCGCTGCTGACCGAACCGGCCATGCACTGCTACACACGCTTTATCAGGGGAACCTGAAAGCGGGCACTGTATTTTTTAGTGAGTGGTTCGCTGTCGACCTGGTGAAGAATGCCAACGGCGCCGTTGTTGGTGTGACGGCGATAGACATGGAAACCGGTGAAGTCCATTACATCAAATCCCGCGCCACAGTATTGGCAACCGGCGGTGCCGGGCGAATTTATCAGTCCACGACCAATGCCCTCATGAACACCGGAGATGGCACAGGTATGGCTTTACGTGCCGGATATGCCATGCAGGATATGGAAATGTGGCAGTTTCACCCCACCGGTATTGCCGGTGCCGGGGTGCTCGTTACAGAAGGGTGCCGCGGTGAGGGTGGATATCTGATCAACAAGGACGGCGAGCGGTTTATGGAGCGCTACGCACCGACGGCGAAGGACCTCGCCGGTCGTGATGTTGTCGCACGCAGCATGGTTCTGGAAATCCTCGACGGAAAGGGTTGCGGCGAGAACGGTGATCACGTGATGTTGAAGCTGGATCACCTGGGTGAAGAGATTCTGCATTCGCGTCTACCCGGTATCACGGAACTGTCCAAGACATTCGCACATGTTGACCCCGTAAAAGAGCCTATCCCGGTTGTTCCAACCTGCCACTACATGATGGGCGGTACGCCGACCAATATTCATGGTCAGGCGATTACCGTGTCCGCTGATGGTACCGATACTATTATTGACGGTCTCTATGCCGTTGGCGAAGCCGCTAACGTATCCGTCCACGGCGCCAATCGGCTCGGGGGTAATTCGCTTCTGGATCTGGTTGTATTTGGTCGCGCTGCTGGTCTGCATATCATCGATGCGTTGAAACAGGGTGTGGATTCCGCCGAAGCATCAGACAGTGATCTCGATGCTGCGCTTTCGCGTCTCAACCGCTGGGATAATTCAGCAGGCGACGGTGAGTCACCAGCAGAACTCAGAAAAGAATTGCAGGAATGCATGCAGCTGAATTTCGGTGTCTTCCGCAAGGAAGAGCCCATGCAGGAAGGAATCAAGAAGGTGGCTGAACTGCGCGAGCGAATCGCCCGTTCGTCACTCAATGACAATTCGCGCGCATTCAATACCGCCAGGCTGGAAGCGCTTGAACTCGATAATCTCCTTGAGATCGCCGAAGCGACCGCGATTAGTGCTGAAGGCAGGAAAGAAAGTCGTGGAGCTCACGCCCGAGACGATTACCAGGTGCGCGATGATGACAACTGGCTTTGTCACTCAATCTATGACCCCAATAACAAAACGTTGTCGAAACGTGCGGTGAATTTCGAACCGAAGACGGTACCGATGTTTGAACCCAAAGAAAGGATCTACTAGAAATGCTCGTAAGCGTATATCGATACAACCCTGAGACGGACAAGAAGCCTTACATTCAGGATTTCGATCTGGAGATACCGGGTGGTCGTGATCTGATGGTTCTTGATGTTCTGGAGCTACTGAAAGAGAAAGATCCGTCGGTCACTTATCGGCGTTCATGCCGGGAAGGGGTCTGCGGTTCCGATGGCGTCAATATGAATGGCAAAAACGGATTGGCCTGCGTCACGCCAATTTCTGAAGTGGCCAAAGGCGGTAAACTTACGCTGAAACCGCTGCCGGGACTGCCAGTGATTCGAGACCTGATCGTCGATATGGATCTGTTCTACAAGCAGTTTGAGCGGGTAGAACCCTATTTGATCAACGATGAACAGACACCTTCACAGGAAAGACTGCAGTCACCGGAAGACCGGGAAAAGCTTGATGGGCTCTATGAATGTATTCTTTGTGCGTGTTGTTCTACCTCATGCCCATCATTCTGGTGGAATCCCGACAAGTTCATCGGTCCTGCGGGCCTGCTTCAAGCTTATCGGTTTCTTGCCGATAGTAGAGATACAGCTACAGAGGAAAGGCTTGCTGCGATGGAGGATCCATTCAGCGTCTTTCGATGCAGGGGAATCATGAACTGCGTCTCGGTCTGCCCGAAAGGTCTGAATCCGACCAAGGCCATAGGTCATATCAGGAATATGCTGCTCGAACGGGCGCTATAACCTCAATACCCGATTACGGGCATGCCGGGAATAGTGTCCTGGTGTATTATGCGGAACTCTGCGTGTTCAAGGTCTCTCTTGGTCTGAACAGTTTGCGGTTGCTCTTTTC
Source organism: Gammaproteobacteria bacterium (assembly GCA_018656865.1). GTDB lineage: Bacteria > Pseudomonadota > Gammaproteobacteria > Pseudomonadales > Azotimanducaceae > UBA9659. Next base: position 4,550 of record JABHYO010000166.1, read on the forward strand.
ATGGAGTGAGGTGTTTTGATGTCTGACAGTGTCATGGAGCGCATGTGGCAATCCGGTCACATATCTGCCGGTAATGCTTCCTATGTAGAGGAACTCTACGAAAAATATCTGGAAGACCCCTCGGATATTCCCGATCAGTGGCGGAGCTATTTCGAAACACTGCCCCTGGTAGAGGGGACCAATGCACCTGATATCTCCCATTCCACAGTCCAGGACCACTTTCTGCTGCTGGCTAAAAATCAGGCCCGGGTTGTGCCGGTCTCTGCTGCCAGTATTAATGCGGGTCATGAGCGAAAGCAGTTTGCCGTCGGTGAACTGATCAATGGCTATCGAAGGCGAGGTCACCTGAAGGC
>JABHYO010000031.1 GCA_018656865.1 Gammaproteobacteria bacterium
CGGGTATTGACCAGTGTCGTTGGACTTGGGGAGAAACTGCTGTAGGTTTTGCGTGCCCCGGTACTATAACTGGAGTTGTCCCCGTGTGGATTAGAGCGCGGTGTTGTTAGGAAAATTTCGTTCCCCTCCAGAAAGAACATGCGCTTCTCTCTGAAGAAAGTTTCGAAGGCAGTCAGATTGACCACGACATTGTCGCTTTCCACGGTACCGAAATCCGGCCTCAGTGTTGCCGTCAACTGTAGGTTCGACGACGGACGCCAGAATATGTCCATACCGGTTCGATAGTCGATTTTGGATTCTATGTGATCGTATGTGGAGGTACTGAAAGGGTAGAACGCATACTGCTGACGTGGGCTGACACCTTTCAGCTCAACCTGCTGCATAGCTGACATATACTTGGCTGCGGTGAAGGGTAGTGCCGGCCACCCCCAGGTCTCATCGCGGTTGGCGACTCGGCGCATCAGGAGAACGCCCATATTGCGAGTGCCATCTGTCTCAGGCATGGCCATCATTGACCAGGGTAGAAAGTACTCGGTGGAAAACCCGTCTTCAGTCTCAAATGAATTACCACGCCAGGGACCATCCCACTGGCTGGTGAATGTCTTCTCCGGCAGAAACGTACCGTCTGCCTTGGAGCCACCGAGATTGACATCCATCCACAGGCCGTAGCGTGACTCGCCCGAGGTATCCAGCATGACGGTGTTGCCGTCGCGGTTGATATACATATCCCGTTTAGTCAGACGCCGCAACATGGTGCCGGAAGGCTGTTGGTTCCAGACTCCAACATAGAGTCCTTTCGGGGTGTAGAGAAATTTGGCGATGGTATCGTAGACCGTGTCTTCGAGCGTGTCCGGTTCGATGACCACCATCTGGTTTACGCCATTGACCTGAGACCAGACCGGTTCGTCCAGCCTGCCGTCAATCCTGATATTCGCTTCTTCCTCAGTGAACCGATTCAGTACGATAGGTTCGGCAGTGGCATGGATAGCGCCAAGACTGGCCTGCCGGACAGGTTCCTGGTCGGACGCGAGGGCGGCCTGTCCCATCAACAGGGCGAGGCCGATAATTGGTCCAGTGAAGGTGGTACTTGTCATAGTTGGGCTTTTCAGATTCGAGCTTTCAACACGGTTGGTCAGTAACGGTGCGTTGGTGAGGTTTGCTACGAATCACTCAGAGTGCAAATATATAACGCGTGATAATATCTGGTCGTATTTTCATTGTTGAGCATCCGGGAGTCAAGGTCACGGACAGATGTTCATCGCGTATTCCTGCTCGCCGAACAGAATTGAGAGGTATTGCTAAGACTCTTCCTGTCAGGCAGCAGCCTGTTTTGCTGCTTCGAGGCGCTGCTTCAGGTCTGCCAGTTCCTGCGTCAGTTCTGCAGGGACGTGACCGTCATAGCTGGCGTAATATTCTTCGATCAGCGGGATCTCCGCCAGCCAGCCATCGACTTCGACTCGCAACAGTTCAGCGATCTGATCATCTTTGAGGCCAAGTCCCGAGAAATCGAGCGCATCAATAGAAGGCAGATTGCCGATAGGCGTCTCGACAGCTTCAGCCGAACCCTGGCAGCGTTCGAAGACCCACTTCAGTACGCGTGAGTTCTCACCGAAACCAGGCCACATAAATTTGCCGTCGTCATCCTTTCGGAACCAGTTGACGTAGTAAATCTTCGGCAGATTGACGCCTTCGGTTTGCCCGGTTCGGATCCAGTGGCCCCAGTAATCAGCCATGTTGTATCCACAGAAAGGCAGCATGGCCATAGGATCGCGGCGCAGTTCGCCGATTTTCCCGGCGGCAGCAGCGGTCTTTTCTGACGAGATGATCGACCCGAAAAAGGTTCCCTGTTGCCAGTCTCTAGCCTCATTGACAAGTGGGACGACGGTGGCGCGTCTGCCCCCGAACAAAATGGCACTGATGGGTACACCTTTCAGATCTTCCCATTCTTCGGCGATGACAGGACATTGCGCGGCGGAAACGGTAAATCTCGCGTTAGGATGGGCCGCAGGCGTGGTGGAGTCCGGGCTCCAATCGTTGCCCAGCCAATCGATCAGATGGTCGGGGGGAACATCCGTCATTCCTTCCCACCATACGTCACCATCGTCGGTTTCGGCGACGTTGGTAAAGATGCAATCGCCAGTAAGACTGAGCATGGCGTTGGCATTGGAATCCATACCGGTGCCGGGTGCGACACCGAAAAACCCTGCTTCTGGGTTGATCGCATTGAGTTGGCCGTCATCCCCAAATTTCATCCAGCAGATATCGTCGCCGACGGTTTCAACCTGCCAGCCTGGGATCGTTGGGATCAGCATAGCGAGGTTGGTTTTGCCGCAGGCACTGGGAAAAGCACCTGCAATATATTTCGATTCACCTTCAGGATTTGTCAATTTGAGAATCAGCATATGCTCAGCGAGCCAGCCTTCATCGTGGGCCATATTGGAAGCGATGCGTAGAGCGAAACACTTTTTCCCTAGCAGGGCGTTGCCGCCGTAGCCGGAACCAAAGGACCAGATTTCCCGGGTTGAGGGGAAATGTGCGATATAGAGATCTTCAGGATTGCAGGGCCAGGGGACATCTTCTCGGCCATCGTCCAGGGGAAAGCCGACGGAATGAATGCAGGGTACGAATTCGCCATCCTCACCCAATTCTTCGAGCACGGCCTGACCAACGCGGGTCATGATATGCATGCTGGTGACGACGTAGGGAGAGTCCGAGATTTCGACGCCGATATGTGCGATGGGTGAGCCAACCGGTCCCATGGAGAACGGGATGACGTACATGGTACGACCGCGCATACAACCCTTGAAAAGACCAGTCAGGGTGCCACGCATCTCATCCGGTGCGATCCAGTTGTTGTTGGGTCCAGCATCCTGTTTGTTCTCAGAACAAATATAGGTGCGACTTTCTACCCGCGCGACGTCGGCGGGATCAGACCGGACCAGATAGCTGTTCGGCCTCTTTTCTTCATTGAGTTTTTTTGCAACACCAGCGCTAACCAGAAGGTTCCACATGCGTTGGTATTCTTCTTTTCCGCCATCGCAAATAACAACGGCATCCGGCTCGCAGAGGGCTTTCATTTCATCAAGCCACGCCGCCAGCTTCTTATGTTTTAGCATTAGATCTGACCTTTCCTATACAAAATATCTGCTTTGGAAACACCCGCATTTTAGGCAAGGTGGGTTGCGGGTTTCGAGGCCGCCAGAATACATGAAAGAGATGACTTTTTACAGCCGTCTAAGCTGTTGCTTGCCCCGTTTTCGCTCTTCAGGTCCCTCTCGGTTGTACCAAGTGACGCTGAGGGCTCCTTTCTCTGTCTGAAGTATGGGAACATGCGCGGATGTCCACTCTTCAGCCAACCAGATCTCTGACTGACTACCGCCCGTATTGGGCAGAGTGCTTTGGTGTAGCGCCATTTCTGCCGACCTCTCGGGAGGAAATGGATGCCCTGGGATGGGATAGCTGTGATGTCATTATTGTCACCGGCGATGCCTATGTCGATCATCCCAGTTTCGGAATGGCGGTGATTGGACGGGTGCTCGAAGCACAGGGGTTTCGCGTGGGCATTATTGCCCAGCCAGACTGGCGCAGCGCAGAAGATTTCATGATGCTGGGACGTCCGAACCTCTACTTTGGCGTGGCGGCTGGAAACATGGATTCCATGATCAACCGGTACACGGCGGACAGGAAAATTCGCAGCGACGATGCCTATACCCCCGGTAATGTCGGCGGCAAAAGGCCTGACCGGTCGGTCATTGTTTACTCGCAGCGCTGCCGAGAGGCGTATTCCGGTGTCCCTATCGTTATCGGTGGCATTGAGGCCAGTCTGCGCAGAATTGCGCACTTCGACTACTGGAGCGAGAAAGTGAGGCGTTCAATTCTCTTCGATGCCAGGGCGGATTTTCTGCTCTATGGTAATGCGGAGCGGGCCATTGTTGATCTAACTCACAGACTGGCGGCCGGTGAAGCTGTTGATCAGATCACCGACATAAGAGGAACCGGTTTTATCCTGTCTGAATTGCCGCAGGGTTTTCAGCGGATTGATGAATCGAACCTGCCTGAAGAACGTGATGACAAGGTGCGGATTGTGGGTGAGGCTGCCGACACCGTTGTCGAATTGCCTACCTGTGAGCAGGTGGAGGCCGACAAGACGCTATATGCCCATGCTTCCCGAATTCTTCATCGGGAAACCAATCCGCATAATGCCAGGGCAATGATACAGCGACATGGCGACAGACTGCTCTGGCTCAACCCGCCACCTATGCCGCTTACCACAGACGAACTGGACTGGGTCTTCGAGCGACCTTTTCAGCGTCTGCCCCATCCTGAGTATGGAGATGCGAAGATAGCGGCATTCGAGATGATCCGCCATTCCATCAATATCATGCGAGGCTGCTTTGGCGGATGTACTTTTTGTTCGATCACGGAGCACGAAGGCAGGATAATTCAGAGCCGGTCTGAGGAATCGATTCTACGTGAGGTGGAAGAGGTTCGAGACAAGTCACCGGCCTTTACCGGAGTAGTATCCGACCTGGGTGGTCCGACAGCCAATATGTGGAGGCTAGGCTGCAAAGATGCTGACACCGAGAAGCAGTGCCGACGTCCCTCCTGTGTCTATCCTGGAATTTGTTCGAATCTGAATACGGATCAGCTGCCATTGGTTTCGCTCTATAGGAAGGCCAGGCAGGTCAGTGGTGTAAAAAAAGTGTTGATTGCTTCCGGCCTTCGCTATGACCTGGCGGTGGAATCACCGGAATATGTCAGAGAACTGGTGACAGAGCATGTCGGTGGCTACCTGAAGATAGCACCTGAGCACACGGAATCCGGTCCGCTTTCAAAAATGATGAAACCCGGAATAGGGAGCTACGATAAATTCAAGGCTTTGTTTGATCAGTACTCGCGAGAGGCTGGCAAGGAGCAGTATCTGATTCCGTATTTTATCGCGGGTCACCCCGGGACCACTGATGAGGACATGATGAATCTCGCCCGCTGGTTGAAGGCAAACGGATTTCGTGCTGACCAGGTACAGACCTTCTATCCTTCTCCTATGGCGACGGCCACTGCCATGTACTATTCAGGTCAAAATCCTTTGAGAAGAGTCGGTCGGGATTCCGAGCAAGTTACGGTTGTTAACAAGGGGCGTCAGCGCCGGTTACACAAGGCTTTTCTTCGATACCATGATCCGGAAAACTGGCCCATGCTGCGAGAGGCGCTACGCAAGATGGGTCGTAACGACCTGATCGGCAACGGCAAGGTTCATCTTGTGCCGAGGACACAGTTTGCGAGACCGGGTGCCCGTGGACGACAGATCCTTCGCACTCAGCATACGGGTCTGCCAAAGAACCCAAAAAGGTGAGTGAGAGGGCTCCCGTGTCGAGGGATAAAAAAGACTGACAGATGTGATGGCTTGGGTTTTCACAATCATGTAATGTTGTGCCGTTTAAAGAATCGGTTAAACGGACGATCAGATGGAAGAAACATTCGAGGTCAACGAACAAGCCCGTACAGAGGCTTTCTCAGGCGTATGGGATCGTCAACTCAATAAGGTTTTTGCCGATGTGGCGGGCTATTACGATCGAGCGAACGTTATCGCCAGTCTGGGTATGCTGGGTTTGTGGTTGAAAAAGTTCGTGGCTACGATTGATGTCCGGCCGGGCGATAAGATGCTGGATGTCTGTGCCGGTACCAACGTCATGGGCATTGCACTGTTGAAAAAGGAACCAACGCTCACTGTGCAGGCGATGGATCGAAGCCCCGATATGCAACGAGTGGGAGGTGAGAGAGCCGCCAAACATGGTTTTGTTATCCAGTCAGAAATCGGCGATGTGCACAAGTTGCCGTTTCCCGACGATCACTTCGATGTGGTAACGCTGCAATATGCATCCAGGCATCTGGGTATCCGCCAGGTCAGCAGCGAAATTCTGCGTGTACTCAAACCGGGAGGGGTTTTCTATCACTGCGATATGCTTCGACCGGCGAACCCGCTGGTTGAGAAAGCCTACTATGGGTTCCTGTGGTATACCTTGTACTTCACTTCCTGGCTTTTTGACAGCAAGGAAGATGCATTGGCCTGCCGTAAATACTTCATCGACTCTCTGAAGATGTTCTACTCTTCAGAAGAATTGAAGGATCTACTGGAAGACGTCGGTTTCACCGACGTCGGTTACCAGCAGGTATTCGCAGGTATGGTGGCCTTCCACAAGGCAGTACGACCCGCCTAGCTTACAGGTGACTTGCACCGACGATGCTCAACACCTCGTTGCAGCCGTCCTCAATCATGGAAGCTCTGGCGTCCCGCATGATCTTTTCGATTGGATATTCCTTGCTCAGACCATTGCCGCCAAAAATCTGCAATGCCTCACTGGCGACATCGAAGGAAACCCGGGTTGCATAGGTCTTTGCGGCGATAGCGAGGTGTAGTTGCCCCTCGGTTACGCTGTTAACTACCGTTGCCTTGCGTGCGAATGTGCTGGCGGTCTCGACCTTGCGAAACATGTCAAAAAGTCTCAGTTTGACGCTCTGATGCTGATTGATCGGCTTGCCCCCCTGGACTCGCTCTTTGGCGTACTGGTTCGCCAGATCGAAGGCTGATCTCGCGACACCAGCAAAGGTGGCACCCATCCAGGAATTTGCCATAGTCAGAGTGGCCCGCAGAACCTCGGCGTATTCATCCTGGCCGAACACCATGTAGTCCTTGGGAATCTTCACCTCGTCGAAAAAGATCTCACCCTGGGGCATGGCACGCTGACCGATCTTATTAAGCACCTTACCCCGGCTGACCCCGGGAGTGTCCAGGGGTAGGATGGCAATACCCCCGCCTTCAAAACCTCTATCGCCTTCAATGGTGCAATAGAGCCCCATGACGGTGGCAATCGGTGAGGCGGATACCCAACTGGATTTCTGGCCTCGGATGACATAGCCGTCGCCATCGCGCTTGGCGATGCAGTTCGCCTTGATGTCTGGATCTTTGAAGTGGTCTTCGGTCATTGCAAGAGCATCGCTGCCGTGATCAGGTTCGGTGATAGCCCAGCAGCCGATCTCGCTGTTGCCGGGTCCAAATCGTTCGAGCAGCTCCGGGTTGCCCGTTGTACTGGCGAGCCAGTTAGCCATGCCACCGCCGTAGGAGCCTAAGACGAGCGCCAGACCTGCGTCTCCCCAACCCAGTTCTTCGTTGATCATGGCCTGGGTTCTCGCCATTTGAATCGGTGTAAGTTCAGTTGCTGAAGCGGCAAACTCTGCGACACCGAGGGCGGCATATTGATCGATAACTCTCCACATTACCGAACCGGGTGCGATGGTGTCTTCCGGCGTGGGCATCTTGTCCAATTCCTGGCCTGCGGGTCGCATTACCTCTTCGGCGAATCGGTGAATAGTCTGATAAATCTCTCTTTCCACATCGGTTAGCTCCAGATCGAATGCGATGCTCGACATGATGTTCCCCTTATATAATTTCCGATGGTGAAGTTTCGTGGTTACGCGTATCGAAGTCCACCGCCTTGGTTCACATCAATGGCGGTGCTTTTGCCGCCAGGTTGTGTTATTAAACTGCTCTTGAGATTGAATCGGATAGGAATATCACATGAAAGCGACAATGATCGGTGGTGGGATGACGGCCTTTGGCCGGCATGCGGACCGAAACCTGAAATCACTCGTGGAAGAAGCGGTCAACCTTGCACTGCAGGACGCCGGTATTGACAAGTCTGAGATTGAGGCTGCATATGTCGGCAATGCATCCCAGGGTGTGCTTCAGGGCCAGGAAAGTATCCGTGGCCAGGTGGTTTTGCACAATATGGGTATAGGTGGCATCCCGATCATCAATGTTGAAAATGCCTGTGCATCTTCGGCGACCGCGTTGAATGGTGCCATGGCGATGGTTGCACTGGGTGAAATCCAGTGCGCACTTGTCGTTGGTATGGAAAAGATGTATTTCGACGACAGGGCGAAGGTACAACCAGCCTTCACTGGTTGTATGGATGTCGAAGTGCTTGAGGAAAGCCTTCGTAAAATGAAGGAGTCCGAAGAGAAGGCGAAAGCCGCCGCAGAGAGCGGGCAAAACGAGCCAAAGAAAGAAAAATCCGGACAGAGAACTGTGTTCATGGACGTATACGCTCAGGCCGCCCGGGCACATATGGACAAGTACGGTACAACCCAGAGACAACTGGCTGCGGTAGCGGCCAAGAACCACTTTCACTCATCGATGAATCCGCTGGCCCAGTATCAGCAGGACTACTCCATTGAAGAGGTTCTGGCATCTCCGGATGTAGCTTTCCCGCTGACACGCCTGATGTGTTCGCCGATTGGCGACGGGGCAGCGGCGGCAGTTATCTGTACGCCGGAGTTTGCAAAAAAACATGGCGCGGCCCAGGACGTGGAGATTTCCTCCTGTGTGCTCAGTAGTGCTGCCATTGGTCGGCATGATGAGAGTAACCTGACGATCCTGGCGAAGAAAGCCTATGAGCAGGCCGGTATCGGTCCAGAGGATATCGATCTTGCAGAGGTACATGACGCGACCGCTCTGGGAGAAGTCACTTGCGTAGAGAGCCTGATGTTCTGCGGTGAGGGCGAAGGAGGAGTATTCGCCGAGGCCGGTCATTCGAAACTGGGTGGTAGACTCCCCGTCAATCCGTCGGGTGGTCTGGAGTGTCAGGGACACCCCATTGGTGCAACTGGTATCAGACAGGTAGTAGAAATCTTCAATCACCTGACAGATAGGGCTGGAAAACGACAGGTTGAAGGCGCAAAAGTCGGGCTTGCCCAGAATGCTGGTGGCACCACCTCAACGGGTGAAGGTGCAATCTCAGTCACTATTATGAAGCGTTAGTCATTTTCGGCGTTAGCTGAAATCCAGAATCAATAGCGCCTTTTGTCAGGCGCTGTTGGTTGACGCTACAATCAAATCAACTTTTAGCCAGATAAGTGGAGTATGTATGGAACTTCGGGAAGCCATCGGCAGACGCCGTTCAATAAGATTTATTAACCCCTACAAGCCGGTTGAGCCGGAAAAAATTCAGGTTATGTTCGAGGCGGCCCGCATCGCTTCCCATTGGGGCAATGTGCAAAGTCTTCGTGGCATAGCCATTTTCAGGGATACTGCAAGCAAGGAACAGCTGGATGCGCTGCAGGGCATCATCCTCGGATGGCAGATCAAGATCGCACCCTGTGTCATCGTCTGGTACCTGGACACCAATGCGGTGGATGGTCAGAGTGATCGCTTGATGAAGCTGGCAGAAGTCGGCGCTCTGGGTGTTGGCACGAAGGAAGTCAGAGAAGACGGCGTCAAGAATACGCTGCTACCCATATTCACGGGTATGGGTGAGGTTTTGAAAACACCAGGCATCAGTGAAGTGGATTGTGGTCAGGGAATTGCGCAGGCAACACTGGCGGCATACGAACAGGGCCTTGGCACCTGCTGCCTGGGTGCAGGACCTGGAGGGACTGCCCTGATGGAGTCACTGGGTGTGCCGGAAGGAAGTCGATTACTACTGCTGCAGACCGTCGGTTATCCGCTGGAGCATTGGGAAGCAGGTGGTCAGCGACCTCGCCTGCCGTTCGATGAGCTGTTTCACATGAATAGTTATGGCGAAAGTTTTCCACGTAGTGAGGAAGTCGTTGAGGAGCTTACGCGGGATGGCATGTTCACTCGCCCAGCACCTTTGCCGGAGCGTGATGAGGAACTACAGTTCCTGAGAGACGCGCTTGGCCTCAAGGAACCCGCAGTACTCTGACAAAGTGCACGACCATTTTGCTACAGAGATTTAAGGAGCCGTCATGGCAGAACGCAATGAATTGATCCTGGCTGACTTCTTCCTCGGCCGGGCCGAAACGAAACCGGATCATCAGATCCTCACTTTCGAAGGGGCCGGTGTCAGGGAAGACGAAGTCCGCACCTACCAGGAAATCTGGATCAATGCTCAGAAAATAGCAGCGGCTATGATAGACCGTGGTCTTGAGCCCGGCGATCGATTTGGGTTGCTCATTATGAATCACCCCGAATTTGTCGAAATTATGGCGGCTGCTTCTCTACTGGGATGTGCCTTTGTACCGATCGATCCCCGAACCCGTGGAGCTAAGCTGGCGTATACGCTCAACAACTCCAGCTGCAAGGGAATCATCTGTGCAGACTACAGCGTTGCACAGCTGGAAGATGTGCGAGATCAGGTGCCAACCCTGAACTGGGTGTTGTTGCTTGAGACCGATGAACCAGGAAGCGATACAACAGCGGGTGATATCAGAGAATGTGGTTCTCTCGGTGAGGTTCTTGGTGGTCCTGAAGTCACTTTGGATCGGCTTTTAAAGGATCCAAACGACACGGTGCAGATCATCTATACATCCGGTACAACCGGAGATCCTAAAGGTGTCACTATTTCCAACCTGAGGTTGGGTAGCAGTACGATATTCGGTCCGGCCCTGAAGATGGAGCCCGGTGACAAACCGTATACCGGTTTGTCGTTAACCCACGGCAACGCTCAGAGCCTGACGCTGTTGCCGGCCATCGGTATGGATCTGCCGGTCGTATTTTCACGCAAATTCACAAAGTCGAGATTGTGGGATGTGACTCGAAAGTATGATTGCACCATCTTCAATCTGTTGGGTGGAATGACGTCTGCAATCTACAGTGAGCCGCTCAAGGAAAACGATACAGATAATCCGGTACGAATGGTTATTTCAGCGGGGATGCCTGCGATTATCTGGAAGAAGTTTGAAGAGAGATTTGACCTCAAGGTGATCGAGCTATATGCAGCTGTCGATGGCTACGGGCTGTTTATCAATTACGGTGATGGTCCGATCGGAAGCTTCGGCAAGATGCCGGAAGAGTCCGAGTTCAAGATCGTCGATGACGACGGCAATGAGTTACCTCACGGCGAGATGGGTGAGCTGATTGGCCGACCACAACAGGGTGAGGTCAAAGTAGAGTACTTCGAGAATGAAGAAGCCTCGGAAAAGAAAACCGCAGGGGGCTGGGTGCGCACGGGTGATGTCTGCCACCGTGATGAAGAAGGATGGTTCTATTTCGATTATCGAAAGGGTGGTGGTATTCGTCACAACGGTGATTTTGTTAATCCTGGGTTTGTCGAACAGGTATTGGCGGAACATCCACAGATTGACGACGTCTTTGTCTATGGGGTGCCCGCTGCGAGTGGTGCGCCGGGCGAAAGCGATGTGGTCGCAGCCATTGTGGTCTCCGAGGGCTTTGATCCCGGGTCCGCATTTGATCTTTGTCGTAAAGACTTGGAAGCGAACTTTATACCGAGCTATCTGCAAGTCGTTGACGCGATTCCGAAGACTGCCTCTGAAAAACCGCAGACCCGGTTTCTGCTGGAGCAGTTTACGCCAGACGGTGAGGGGATATATCAGCAGAGCTGATTGCGACGCTAGACGGCGTCTGTTATATCCAGCACTTCTCTGAGCTCCCGCTTGAGAAATTTGCCATTGGCGTTCCGCGGTAGCGGTTCAGAACTGAACCAGATGTATTTCGGTATCTTGTGCTTGGCCATATGATCCAGGCAGAAGGAGCGAATTTCGTCAGCTGAAATGTGACTGCCTTCGTTCATGTAGATGGAGACACCGACTTCTTCGCCCAGGCGGTCGTCGGGCACGCCGAAAACAGAGCACTGTTGAATGTCGTCGATTCGATGTAGGCAGGACTCGACTTCGGAACAATAAATGTTCTCTCCACCACGGATCACCATATCCTTGATCCGGTCGACAATGAAGATAAACCCATCCTCGTCAAGAGTGGCGACGTCGCCGGTATGTAGCCACCCATTGGTAATGGTTTCGGCCGTTGCTTCCTCCCGATTGATATAGCCTTTGATGACGGGCGCACCCCTGACCCAGAGTTCACCAGCCTGTCCCTGCGGCAGAGCATCGCCATTGGCATCGACGACCTTGGCTTCGAAGGTCGGCATGGCGGGACCGGCGCTCGCCGGTTTGTCGACGAAAAATTTGCCGTTAATCGAGGTGATAATGCCGCTGGTTTCTGTCATGCCATAGCCGGTGGCAGGGCGGGCGGTACTGATCGTCTCATCAATTTTACCAACAAGGTCGGGTTGAAGCTGGGCTCCTCCACCGCCGACCTGGATGAGGCTGGATGTATCGTATTTGTCGAAGTCGGGATGGCTGATCAATTCTCGTGACATGACCGGGACACCGGTGATATTGGTGATTTTTTCAGCTTCAACCAGCTTCAATGCTTCACCGGCATCCCACCGGTACATGTGCACCAGTTTACCACCGACGGCGGTGGTGCCCTGGGCAAGGCAGTTATTGGCGGTAACATGGAACAGTGGTGTCGTTACGAGGGCAGAGCCAGTAGGTAAATCTTCAGGATCAGGTGGCTCCACATTGTCGATTCGACAGTGTGACAGCATGTGTAGATTGCTCGCAAAGGACAGGTTCATAATGTTGTGGACACAACCACGGTGAGTTAGCCGCGCTCCCTTGGGTTTGCCGGTCGTACCAGAGGTGTAGAAGATGCATGCGTCTGTATCGGGGTCTACAGTCAGTTCTGGGAGATCTCCGCCGGTTGCTAGAACTTCATCGAATGGGATGATCCCTTCCACAGGTTCGGGCAGGCGAATTCCCACTGTAGTGAGGTCGGGAAATTTGTTCTGGATGTGAGTGAAACGATTTAGTCGTTCCTGGTCGCAAAGTAGTACCTTTGGCGCTGAATCGTCCAAAGCATAGTCCATTTCATCTTCTACCCACCAGGCGTTCATGCCAACGGTGGTGATGCCGGTGGTTACGCAGGCCCAGTAACAGAGCATCCACTCAGGATAGTTGCGCATCGCGATAGCGACCCTGTCTCCGGTCTGGATCCCTTGTTGCCGCAGCCAGTTGGCGATGGAAGCGACCTGAAGATGGGCTTCCTGGTAGGTCCAGCGTTCATCCCCGTAGACGAGGTATTCGTTATCGCTGTAGGCTGTGGAAAGAAGCCAGATTTCTCGCAGGCTGGGTGGTGCTTCGGAGTAGATCCGCATGGGTGAGCCGCGCACTTCGATTTCTTCTACATGAAAAGGTGCACCCTTTGTGGTCAGTTCCTCCCAGACCTGGCGATAAATGTCGTACACTCGCGATGCTCCATGGTGAAGAAGTTTGGGTAAGATAGGGATTCTGTCTTCAGGTTGCAATCCGAAGCGATGAAAAAAGAGGAGTTTTCGTGGCCTATCTATTGGATGGGATAAAAGTAGTTGATCTCGCCAGTTTCCTGGCCGGCCCAGGTGCGGCCACGCTGATGGCTGACTATGGTGCAGAGGTCATCAAAATTGAACCGCCCGGCGGCGATGGTTACCGCCGTCTGCATGGTGGCTGGGATATCGACTACAACTGGCAGCTGACTTCGAGAAACAAGCGCGGCATATCTGTTGACGTGAAAACCGGTGAGGGCCGTGACGTCCTATTGAAGCTACTGGAAGATGCCGACGTGCTGATCACGAATTTTCGCAATGATCAGATGGAGGATCTTGGACTTGGTTGGGACGAGCTTCATCAAAAGTTTCGAAAGCTCATCGTCGCTCAATTAACTGGATACGGCAATGTAGGCCCGGATCGAAAGCGTCGTGGCTATGATACGACCGCGTGGTTCGCGAGAACGGGAATTATGGAGCTGGCAAAAAAACCGGGGGAAGCGCCGCCATTTCCTGCTGGCGGTGTCGGTGATCATGCCTCTGCGATGTCGCTCTTTGCAGGAATAATGATGGCTCTCTACAAACGAGACCGGGAAGGTAAAGGTAGTTTCGTCGAAACATCCCTGGTTGCAACGGGTTGTTGGGCGAATGGTATGCAACTGCAAGGTGCGATCTCCGGTTATGATATCGCGCAGGCGCTTGAAAAAGCTGGTGAGCGCAGCCCTTTCGCCATGGTTTATACGACTCGGGATGATCGTCATATCTGCCTTGTTCTGACCAATCCTGAAAAGGAGTTTCAGGAAATTGCAGAGGCTTTGGGTCACAAGGACTGGTCCCTGGAAGATAGGTTTTCCGGTATCAGATCTATCATGCGACATCGCGATGAGATTCGGGATTTATTCAGGAAGACCATTGCCGGCATTAGCTTGAAGGATCTGTGCCTGGCTCTGGATGAACATCATTTGACCTATGGCGTAGTTGAGGGGCTGATGGAAGTCGTGAATGATGCCCACCTGATCGAAAACGGTGTAATTGTTCGCACGGAGTCTGAAGATCCTCGGTTTCAATGGACCATCGCCAACCCTATCAAGATCTCTGATGAGGAGACGAGGTCTGCAATTGATCCACCGGTACTTGGTGAAGAAACAAGAGAGATTCTGGCGGAACACGGATTCACTGCGGATGACATCGAGCGGCTCGTGACCGATAAGATTGTCTTTGCCGCTGAAAACAGCGAACAGGAGTAGAAATTGATCGAAGGGATTAATGAAGTCGAGGTCACCAGGTTTTTGGAGACCCATGTGCCAGTATTGGCACCGCCGGTTCAGTATTCACTGATCGCGGGCGGCCATTCCAATCTGACTTATCGGTGTGAGGACAGTGCCGGCAATGCCTACGTATTGAGGCGGCCACCACTTGGTCATGTTCTGCAATCTGCCCACGACATGAGCCGAGAGCACAAGATCATTCATGCATTGAAGGACTCGGCAGTACCGGTCCCAGATAACTTTGGGCTGTGCCAGGATGAATCTGTCAATGATTCGGATTTTTATTTGATGAGCTTTGTTGATGGGCTGGTCCTCAATAATTCGAACGATGCCGAAAAGGTGCCGGACGGTGAACGTCGAAGTATCAGCGAGCACGTTGTCGAGATTCTTTGTCAGCTTCACGCCATTGATCCTGATGAAGTTGGTCTAGGCGATCTCGGTCGTAAGGAAGCTTACCTTGAACGGCAGTTCAAGCGCTGGACTACCCAGTGGGAAGCATCCAAGACTCATGAGATCCCAGAGATGGAAGAGAGCTGCAGGATACTGAAAGAGCGCATGCCGGAGCAGATAGGAGCGACCATTGTTCATGGAGATTATCGGCTGGGTAATATGATTGTCGGTGATGGTGAGGTTAAAGCCATTCTGGACTGGGAGCTTTGTACACTCGGTGATCCGCTTGCCGATGTTGGCTATATCCTCAACAACTGGGTCAGCCGGGAAGAAGTCCCGGAGTTGGGTGAGAGTGATCAGGCCCCAACGGCAGCAGGCGGTTTTTTCTCAAGGGATGAGGTCATTTCAATCTATGAGAACAAGACCGGGCGTGATCTGTCCGGAATCAACTACTACCGCGCCTTTTCTCATTGGCGACTCGCTGCAATTGGGCAAGGCGTATACAAACGCTATCTGGTTGGCGCAATGGGGGAAAACCGGGATGTTGACCTGGACCGCCAGAAAGAGAATGTGTCGGTTAGAGCCCGCTCGGCATTGCAACTGCTTAGTAGCTAGTTTTCGTCCGAGAAAGGCAGTTCTCAAGGATGTTAGGCGCGACTGCCTAATATTGTTAGTTTAGAAATCAACGGGTTATCAGGAAACTAGCACCGCGGTTTCGATTTCTCGGACACGAACTAGCTAATCGGTCTATTCAGTGAATTGTTCTGGGCCCGTCGGCGAGAGCCAGTAGTCTCTTTGAAGCCAGTTGCCGCAGCTTTTCGTCGGTTGCCGCCTGCAGAACCTGGTTGTAGGCGAGATGTGCCATTGCAGTATTGCCCTGCATTTCATAGACGGCGCCCAGTTGAACATTGAATTCTTCACGGTCCGGCAACAACAGTAGTTGGCGGTCGATACACGCTTTACTTTCATCCCATTCTTTCGCGCGCCAGAAGATCTGTTTCAGATTGTCGAGTATTCGAATCAGCACATCCCGTGTGCTGGCCGAATCGAAATATTCTTCCTTGAGCGTGGCTCTCGGTCCGGCAATCTGTCTAAGTAGATTCTGGCAATCGGCATGACTTAGTTCACGGCCGGAAAAGGGGTCAACGATAGCGCCTGGTTCCTTGCCGTAGCGAACCAGGAAGTGGCCGGGAAAGGATATTCCGGATACTGGGATATCCAGTCTTCCGCCGATGGAAATGTGAATCAGGGCGAGGCTGATAGGGATTCCACAGCGGCTGTCGACAACTCGATTCAGGTAGCTGTTACGGGGATCATAGTAATCGGAGACATTGCCGCTGAAACCCAGATCTTCGTGAATGTAGTTGACCAGAGATGTAACTGGAATACCGTATCCCTGTCGTTGCCGCTGGAAATCGATGGCGAAATTCTTGAGCTGCGATAGATAGTCATCTATGACAATATCGGGTTCAGCCTCGGCGGCGATGAGCAGCGCTGCCTCGTCCAGAGGAATTGCTTCATCCGGTTGCGCCACGATTTCCGCAAATCTCTGCCTGATATCAACAGCCATGCAGCAACTTTACGCCCCTGAGTTGGATATGCAATATACGGCTTTTTTTAGGGGCTGCAGGTGCGTTACCAGGTTGCCACATCCTGCTCGATCAGGTGCCCGTACAGCGCTAGCGCTTCTTCCTGCCTTCTGGGTAGGGTGTACTTCGGAAACAGATCGTCAGTTGGCTCGTAATCACGTAGAACCTGTCTTGCAACAGTGATCTTATGCACCTCAGTTGGGCCGTCAGCAAGTCCCATGGAGTAGGCGCCAATCAACATGCCGGTAAAAGGCAGTTCGTTCGATACGCCAATAGATCCATGAATCTGTAGTGCTCTTGAAGCTACGTCGTGATACACCTTTGGCATGGCTGCCTTAATGGCCGCGATATCTTTTCTGACCTTAAGGTAATCGTTGTATTGGTCGATACGCCAGGCGGTACGGAGGACCAGAAGACGAAACTGTTCCATTTCGATCCAGGAATCGGCGATCTTGTCCTGCACCATCTGCTTGTCTGCGAGAAGTTCTCCCTTTGTTGTTCTGGAGAGTGCCCGTTCGCACATCATGTCAAAAGCCTTGCGGATCTGACCGAGGGTGCGCATGGCATGGTGAATACGGCCTCCACCGAGTCGTGTCTGGGCGACGGCAAACCCTTCACCCCTGCCGCCCAACATGTTTTCCTTGGGTATCCTTACGTCCTCATAGCGGATGTAGGCATGGCTGCCATGACCGGGTGGTTCGCCGCCAATACCGACATTTCTGATGATATTGATACCCGGAGTTTCTGCGGGGACTATAAATTGGCTGATACGTCTGTGAGGTGGAGCATCGGGGTCGGTGACACACATGACAATGAGGAATGATGCATTTTTCGCGTTTGACGAGAACCACTTTTCACCGTTGATGACGTAGTCGTCACCGTCCTCGGTTGCCAGACACTTGAACATGGTCGGGTCGGCACCGGCATGGGGTTCAGTCATAGAGAAACAGGAAACGATTTCTCCATCGAGGAGCGGTTGCAGATATTTCCTCTTGTGTTCTTCGGAACCATAGTGCGCAAGGATTTCCGCATTACCGGAGTCAGGCGCCTGACAACCGAAGGTGATAGGTGCGAATCGAGATGTGCCGAGAATCTCGTTGAGGAGCGCCAGTTTCAGTTGGCCGTAGACAGGCCCTCCCAGTTCCGCGCCCAGGTGGCAAGCCCAGAGACCTCTGTCCTTAACCTCCTGCTGCAGTGGGCGGACCAGCTTGATGAAATCGGGATCGTCGACCTTATGGCTTTCTCCAAGTATGAGATCCAGTGGTGCGACTTTCTTCTCGACAAATTCACCGGCCCAATCCAGGACCGTTTGATATTCAGGATCGGTATCGAAACCCCATGCCATAGCTTTTCTCCCTTACGTGCAGTGAAGGGCCACTGTAGCGTCTGAGCAGGTATTCGGCAAACCAGGGACTGGATACCGGTTTCACATCGGTCAGGACACGAAGATAGCGAAAAGTGTTGTGGCTGACTTTGCAATTAGGCATCACATCCAATTTATAGATCAAGTCGTTGAAGATCGGGGGGAATACTGACAAGACCCTGTCAGTAGAGGTTGGGTAGAATGCACCCAACCTTGAGGGAGATATCCTATGGAAAACCCATCAATCTTGAATCATGTGTCGATAGCCGTATCTGACGCTGACATATCCCTGCCTTTCTACGACAAAGTGCTGGCAACAATAGGCGCAAAGCGACTCGCTGAGCATGAGGGAACGGTGGCTTATGGCAAGATGTTCCCTGAATTTTGGGTACACCCGGCCCCTTTTAATGGCGGTAAGGCCGAGGTTGCGAACGGCGTTCATTTTTCTTTTTCCACCAGTTCCAAGGAAGAAGTACAGGCGTTTCATGCAATGGCGCTGGAGGCAGGAGGAATCGACGACGGCGCGCCGGGACCACGACCGGAGTATGGTGAACCGTACTATGGCTCTTTTGTCAGAGATCCTGATGGCCACAAACTGGAGGCGACCTTCTGGGATGAGTAAGTGAAAGTATCAGGCCCAGGCCCAGGCCCAGGCCCAGGCCCAAGCCCAAGCCCAAGCCCAAGCCTGGCTGATTCTACTTCAACTTACTTTTTAGGGTGTAGAACAACCGGCAGGTGCGTATAACCTTTTACAAATGTGCTATAGACCCTTGATGGCTCACCGACGACTTCTACCGTCTCGAATCGTTTCAGGATTTCTTCCCAGACAATCTTGAGCTGCATTTCACCGAGCCGATTACCCATGCAGCGATGAATACCGAACCCGAAGGAAAGGTGTTGCCTTGGTTTGGCCCGATCGATGATGAAATCATTGGGCGATTCTATGGCTTCTCCATCCCGGTTGCCCGAGACATACCACATCACTACTTTGTCGCCAGCCTTGATTTGCTGGCCGCCTAATTCGATGTCTTCGATGGCTCGTCGGCGCATATGCGCAAGCGGCGTTTGCCAGCGGATAATTTCGGGGACCATGTTGGGAATCAGTCTGGGGTTTTCTTTCAGCTTTCGATACTGATCCGGGTTCTCGTTGAGGGCCAGGACACCACCTGAAATTGAATTTCTTGTGGTGTCATTGCCGCCGACAATGAGGAGGATGAGGTTGCCCAGATACTCCATGGGTCGGTCCAACAGATCCCTGGTGGACTCACCGTGGGCGAGCATCGTGATGAGGTCGTTTTCACCGGGATTCTTCTGTCTGTCCTTGAATATCTCGGTGAAGACTGTGAGACACTCAATCAATTCTTCCCGCCTCTGTTCCTCCGATTCGATCAGACCGGTCTCCGGACTCGCTGTGGCCACATCGGACCAGCGGGTCAATTTACGACGATCCTCGAATGGAAAGTCGAACAGGGTTGCCAGCATTTGAGTGGTCAGCTCGATGGAGATGTTGTCGACCCAGTCGATTTCCTCTCCCACCGGTAGCGCATCGAGCAGACCGGCTGCCCGGGTTCGGATCGTTGATTCCAGTTTAGCCAGGTTCATGGGAGCGACAACGGGACTGACGACACGCCTCTGATCATCGTGCTTGGGGGGATCCATGGCGATGAACATGGGTAACTGAAAATCCTCGTCCTGGTCGCCGATGGTTATGCCACCTTCTGAGGAAAACACCTGATGGTTTGTATCAACCGACATGATGTCCTTGTACTTTGTGACTGACCAGTAGGGACCGAACTCGCTCTCCTCACAGAGGTGAATTGGTGCCTCGCTGCGCAGGCGTTCGAAGTAACCCCATTGTGCATCCTGTTGAAAGAGCTGCGGCTGGGCTACGTTAAACGAGCCATCGAGCGGGATTTCCCAGGGATCCAGGATGTTATCGTCTGAATTGTTTGCTTCGCTCATTTTTTACTCCTCCTCAGTATTGAAATTCAGGGAGCTTTACAACGAGACCGTCTAAATCTTCCGACATGGTGATTTGACAGGAAAGACGGGAATTGGCCTCGCGATCGGGATTCAGATCCAGCATTGAGTTTTCCTGCTCACCGGCGCCGCCGGTTTTCTCCACCCACTCATCTGAAACCAGAACGTGGCAGGTTGCGCAGGAACATTCACCACCACAATCGGCATCAATGCCGGGTACGAGGTTGTCAATTGCTGCTTTCATTACGGATACGCCGGTATCGACGTCAACGGTATTTTGGTCACCGGAAAATTGAATAAAGGTCACTTTCGCCATGTTTTTTCTCTCCCACCAGAAAACAGGGCGAAATTACCAATTTACTCTGACCTGATAAAGGTGGCATCTGGCCGGGAAAACATCATTTCAGGCCATCATTTCAACCAGGCTGACGGAAACTGGATCCAAGTTGGATCCTCTACACGGAAGGATTGATCACGATCTTGCCGATTGCCTTTCGGTCTAACATTTTCATCATGGCCTTTCCGGCATCAGCCAGCGCGAATGCCTCGCCGGACAATGGCCTGATTTTTTCCTCTGCGACCCATTCCATAAGCGTTGTCATCACTTCCCGGTAAGTTGAGGGATTCTCTGCGATGTGCCCGCCCCAGTTAACACCGACGATTGAGCATCGTTTAAGCAGTACAAGATTAATGGGGAATTTGGGGATATCCCCCGAGGCAAAACCCACTACGAGATAGCGCCCGTCCGGACCCAGGGACCTCAGTGCTGGTTCGGCGTAGTCTCCACCGACAGGGTCGTATACGACATCCAGAGGTTCTCCCGCGAGAATTTCCTTCAGCTTGTCTCTCCAGTTCTCCTTGGTGTAATCGATGACATGTGTCGCGCCCGCTTCAAGACAGGCATCTCGCTTCTTTTTGGTAGAGGCGGCTGCGATAACCATTGCTCCCATTGCACGGGCTACGTCGATGGCAGCAATGCCGACACCGCCGCTGCCTCCAAGAATCAGAACCCTTTCTTTCTCTTTCAGTTGGCCCCAGTAGGAAAATCCCTGAAAAGCTGTGCAGTAGTTGACGAGGAAGCCCGCTGCCGCATCATGACTTAACGATTCAGGTATGGGCGTACATTTGCTTTCATCGACCACGGTGTATTCTGCGAGACCACCATTAGCGGATGCCAGAATGCGTTGGCCAATGCGCAGGTGTTTAACGTTGTTGCCGATCTGTTCGATGACTCCGGAAAGCTCGTTTCCCGGGACGAAGGGCAGATTCGGCTTTATCTGATAGAGGCCTGCGACCGTCAGGGCATCGACATAGCCGAGGCCTGTTGATTCAATTCGGACCAGAACCTGGTTGTCACCCGGTTCCGGTTTCTCGACCTCTGTAACAGTCAGATTTTCGGGGCTGTCAAATGATTCACAAACAACTGCACGCATACGATTGAGCTTTGAGTAAGGAGCGTTGGATATTAAGTGAAATCTTGCAAGCGTGCTACATGGTCAATGGGTATGACTATGACTTATGATCGTCTGCTTGTGGAAATGTTGTCCGTGTAAATTGTGATGAAAGATTTCATAAAGATCTGTTTTGGGCTGATGATTGTTTCGGGATGCGAGACCAACCCATACGAGGATTCGGCCGTGGATATCAGGCCTGCCCAAAGTGGTGAGGTGCTTTCAGTCGAGTTAGAGGAGGGCAATATGATCTGCGTAACGGAGCGGAGTGATCCAGAATCTAGAATGTGCGTGCCCCGCGTACACGTAGAAGCTGGGGAGTCCTGACGGTGGCGACAGGGATTGGCCTGGGGGTTTCACGCTTTCCATTTGATTCTGCGAGAGATTACTGGCGCTGGATTGATTACTGCGAAGAAAGCAGGATCAATTCCATCTGGCAGACTGATCGGCTGGTGTCGTCAGAAGCAATGCTCGAATGCCTGTCGGCGATGGCGGCCATCGCTGGTCACACGGAACATATTCGTTTCGGGATGAATGTGGCGTCGATCGCTCTAAGGGACCCGCTGTTGACTGCAAAACAGTGCGCGACGATTGATTTTCTCAGCGACGGGAGGATGTTGCCGGCGTTTGGGTTGGGTAGTGCCTTTTCAAGGGACTATGTGGCGACGGGGACACCGACGAAGCGGCGAGGTAAGCGTGCCGATGAAGCTCTGCAACTGCTCAGCCGACTGTGGTCCGAGGACAGCGTCTCGTTTCAGGGCGAGTTCTACCAGTATGACGATGCCCGCATTGAGCCGAAACCGGCAAATTCGAATATGCCACTCTGGATAGGCGGTTCAAGCAAAGTGGCGATGGAACGCACCGCAAAGTACGGTACAGGCTGGCTCGGTGGTATTGATACACCGGAACAGGCGAAGTTGGTAGTACAGGGGGTCAAGCGTGAACTTGAAAAAACCGGTCGATCAATCGACGAGGATCACTACGGTGCTTCATTCATGTTCCGTTTCGGCAGCTTCGAAGACCCGATAGTAACCTCGACCGCAGAAGGGCTCGTATCAAGGTTAAAGGAAGAGCCCTCGCGCTACCTTGTTGCCGGTACCGGGGGGGATATGATTACCCGCATTCGGGAGTTCATCGATGCGGGTTGCGATAAATTCGTGATGATGCCAATGGCGAGTGGCACCCGGGATATGATGGAGCAGACCAGGTTGTTTGTGGAGGAGGTCTTGCCCGAGTATCCGGGTTGAATTGTTATCCGGGACAACCGGAGTCGCGCATCAGTGAAGTATCTCTCTGAGATTCTCCGTTCAGAATGCCGCCTTCTTATTTACTCCAGATGGTCGACAACATCCTGAAACTGCTCGTAAATTTCATCCTCCAGGTAGTCGCGAAACTCCCCGGCATCGAAGTACACGCCCTTGCATGCTGAGCAGCATTCAAATTTGATCTCAAACGGATCCGTGTGCACAACATGGTCCATTTTGGTCTTACACTTTGGACAGGGGACATCGAGGATCTCATTGTAGGTGGCGCCAACGAATTCATCGCCGACATCCAACTCTTCAGATCCCTCCATCTTCTTTAGCATTTCTTTTTCGAGATGATCGAAAAATAGACCGTAACACTTGGTGCATCGATCAACTTCCACATCGTTGAAAGTAAGGGGTTGCATTTCCCCCAGGCATTTCGGGCATTGCATGGGATCCACCTGAATGACGCTTGAATGTCAGGTTAAGCATAGCACAGCGAAGCAGATTCCCGGATGTCAGAAGTCGGGTGTGTATATGATCTCGAGACCGGTATAACGTGGCTGGTTGTATTCCGTTAGCGTGATCAGTGCAGGAACGGATGTGCCACCTGCGTTGACCGGGAGGATGGCTGTCTGCGTGATCTGTTGAATATTTTGAATAAATTCTTTGTTCTTGACGTTATTGCTGAACAACCGGAACACCCAGTCTTTCCATTCGTAGCTGATCGAAAGGTCCCAGGAAGTCCAGTTCTTAACCTCGCCTTCTGGCAGCAGCGGATAGGTCTGATAGTCGCTGAGCAGCCGATAGCCTGCGTAGGTACGCATGGTTCCGGGTCCTATCGGCAGGGAGTAGAGTGCGGATACAAAGAGATTGTCGTCAGGTGCATAGGCCGGTGTCAGGCTGGACAGGCTGAGGATGCCACCTGGGGTCGTTAGAGCGGGAATAGAGTACTTGTCGTAGTCTTCGTTAATGTGGCTGTAGATCAATCGTAGCTGCAGGTTGTCGATAGGAATACTTTCGACTTCGAGTTCCCAACCGGCGATTTCGACTTGCGAAACATTGTCGAGAATGGATTCGATGCGGCCACTGTCAACGACTGCATCGAATCGTTCAACCTTGTTGTCGAGTTCTGTTCGATAGTAGGCGAAGTTCACTCTAAGCCGGTCACTCCACCAGTCGCTTTTTAGCCCGATTTCAGCACTTCTGGTGGTTTCGGCTCCGTATGAATTACCTGCCGCAGCGGACATGGCGTTTTCGTCAAAGCCGCCTGGAAGAAATCCCTCCGAGTAGCGCATGTAGATTAGGGCTTCATCGTCTACCTTGTAGGAAAGTCCACCCGAAAGGAGCATTTGTTTGGTGGTTTCTTCACCAACAATAAAGGTCCTGAGCGGACTGACTACGCTGCCAAGCCTTATTCGAGATGGGCTGTGCTTGAAATCACGGTCTACCTCGGTCCACCGGGCAGATGCATCGGCGATCCATTGATCGTTTATAACGTAGTTAACCCCGGCAAAAATGGATTGCAGATCGCTGTCCTGCGAAGAAGTCAGTTCCTGAATTTCGTTGGCTGCATGTCCCTCTGTGAAACCGGCGTCACCAAGCTGTTTCAGGATGTCGAGTTCCTGCTGAAAGATGTCATATTCTGTATTGAGGAAGTAGGCACCAAACTGATAGCTGAGATTCTCGGAGTATTCACGACTGAGACGGAACTCCTGACTGAACTGTTTGTATTTCTGAGCTTGGTTGACGTGGTAAAAGTCGGCATTGGATGCGTCGAGATCGAGAGCAGACTGTTCATCGGTTTTTCGGTGGCCGGTGATGCTTGTGACATCGTGTCCGGCGACTGAAAAGTCGACCCGGAGGGTATGATAGTCACCGTCGAATTGGCGATCGTTGCTGAAGTTCTGCGCAGTGGTATTTAGCGAATCCAATTCAGGGTTGCCAACTCCTCTGCGACAATTGGGGAACTGAAGTGATCTCGTCGTTGTGCACAGTAGATCCGTTGGTGCGCTGATATTGAGGAGCGCTGGCGTTGTCTCGTCGCTGTTTTCGCTGTCATAGGTATAAGTGAGAGAAAATAGATCCCTAAAGTCCCAGCTAATGGTCGTTGAGAACAGCGAGTAGTCTTCTGTGTTTTCATCACGCTCTGAGAATACATTTTTCATATAGTCCCCGCCGCGGTCGCGGAGGTGACCTGCGATCTTGGCGTTCAGACCGTCAACAATTGGGAAGTTTACGACCACATCGGTTTGCCGGCGTTTGTGTGTGCCGACACTGGCGCGGAGGTCGACGTCGAACTCTCCAGTTGGCCTGGTTCTCTCGATATGGATGCTGCCAGATAGATTCGGATCGCCGTCAAGTGTCCCCTGCGGGCCTCTTGCAACCTCGATTTTGTCGAAGTCGAAAAGAACCTGAAGCCTGCCGGTATGTGTTCCGACATAGACACCGTCGATATTGACGGCTACTGCAGGATCGAATGACTTCGCCGCATTGTTGGAACCAAGACCTCTGATGGCGATAGCGGCGCCCCTGGGCGTCGTGTTCATCCGATCGACGATGAGTCCCGGCACGCGGCTTTCAATATCCTCAAGATCAGATCGATAGCTGGATTCCATTTCTTCCTTGGTCAGCACGGTGACAGAGTGGGGTACCCACTGAACCTGCTCCTCCTCGAAACGTATCTTGGAAGTCAATTCATCCAGTTTCTGGAGTTCTTCTTCTGCCACTGCTGACAGGCTGATCCATGTTATCGCCAGCGCGATTGATGTAATTGGTCTCATGAGTTACGGCGCAGATTTCTACAGGAACTCATGGTAGGCTGCTTTCAGAGAAAATCAACTGCTGCACATGGTGGATTCAAAACGCACAGGTGTCTTTTACAGCAAGTCAGGTGATGACTACGTTGTTCTATGGCAGGGCAGGGAGATCTACCGTTATCAGACCATGCAAGAGTTCGTCAATGCTCACAAGGCAGGGCTGGATGCGCTGGAGGATAATCAGGCAGACCTCTTAGAGAATTACTATCGCAGTATCGGTATCCATTCAGGGAAAAACCCCGGTAGAAGCGGTCTTCCCTGACCACGGGCTGAGGGTGGGCCCGCTTTATTCTACCGGTACAACCCTGATGCTGACCGTATGTTCCAGATCGTCTTCGTCCCAGAACAGATGTCGTACATCCTCAACTTTGACCTTTAACTCCAGCGCTGCACCCGGCGTGGAGAGCAGTCCGAGCCAGTCTTCTCTGCTGATTTCATCGCCGATACTGACGGAAAGGGTTCGTTTCATTTCGTGAACGATGGGAATCGTATTGTAGGACTCCATGTAGACTTCTAATGTGTGGCTCATAATTTTCTCCTGCTGCGCACTGCGCCTTGCTGCTGAGAGGCATTTAACGACAGACAGCGAGCCCATTATGTGAACACAGTCACAGTTTTTCTGCAGTCGACAGATTTAGTCAAAATTCGTGAACCGTGTCACAAACAGAGTGTGATCCAATCAGCACCAGCACCGGACTCGAGTGACAGGGTTCGATTGTCTGCAGAAGCTTGACAGGCTTTGTCGAGTCAACTAAAAAGCGTCCATGATGTCCCGCCGATCAATGCGAACTCTTACTGCAATAGTGCTCAGTGTGCTGATCAGCATGCCCTTGTTGCTGGCGGATGGGCATATTCATGAATTCCCGGCGAGCGAGGTTAGCTGTGACTATTGCAGCTTCTCGCAAGTTGACTGGGTCGATGTAGAACATGCAGCTGTACGTATTGAAGTCGGGCCGGAAATACGGCTGTTACTTGATCTGCCTGTTGTTACAAAGCGATTTTTCTATCGAAGGAAACCCCGGGGTCCGCCGTTCCTCTGTTGATTAAAATTTTATCAACCAAGAGGGATTACTCCATTGAAGATTCAAAGTCTGGCCATCTGGCTAATGGCGATCGGCTCAACTGCCGTCGCCGATCATCATAAAAATACAAATCATCACGTCGAAGAAATTGTCGTCAGTGCACCATTTCAAAAGACAAGCGCTGAATCGGCCATGCCGGTGGGTGTGCTTTCGGGGGAGGATCTCCGTAAAGCTGTTGCCAACAATCTTGGTGACACGCTGAATACTCAGCTCGGTGTACACAGTGCTTCATTTGGACCCGGCGTCGGTCATGCCGTGATTCGGGGTCAGTCCGGTAACCGGGTTCAGGTGATGCAAAACAGTGTCAACACGACTGATGCTTCGGCCATCAGTCCCGATCATGCAGATGGCATCGAACCGCTCCTGGCAAAACGGATCGAAGTCGTGCGCGGTCCGTCGACCCTGCTATATGGCAATGGCGCTGTGGGCGGCATAGTCAATGTTGTGGATGACAGGGTACCGGAAGAGCTCCATGACGGTCCTGAATTGATCGCGGAGCAAAGTTATGATTCCGTCAGTCATGAAAACAAGACCGTGTTCAGGCTGGAAGCTTCGGCACGATCAATCAGTCTTTATGCTGCAGGTACTTATCGTTACAACAACGATGTGAAGGTTCATGGGCTCGCCATCGATGAAGCTGCCTTGTTTCCGAGGAGTGAGTTTCCGAGGAGTGAGTTCCCGGTGGGTGATCAGGGAGAGGAAGTCGACAACACAGATGGCTTTATAGCCAATTCAGATGGCCTGTCAAAGAGCGGTACCGTGGGGTTGTCCTGGATTGGCGGTCGGGGATTTATTGGATTGTCAGTGAGCCATCAGGACAGTGGCTATGGACTGCCGCCGGGAGCTCATGAACATGAAGAGGAGCACGAAGAGGGTGAAGCTGACGAGATCCATGATGAAGAATTTGACGAGTTTGTACGAATTGAACTTGGTCAGCGCAGATACGATCTGACGGGAGAGTATCGATTCGAAGAGGGGTTTCTGGATAGCGTTCGTGGCACGGTCAGCTACACGGATTATGACCATAGGGAAGTAGAATTCAGTGATACTGTCAATCCTGGGACAGTTTTCGAAAATGACGGTATCGAAAGCCGAATTGTATTCAGGCAGGTACCCCGTGGTATTTGGGACGGGGTGCTGGGTCTGCAGCTGACCGATACGAAGTTCAGTGCATTGGGTGACGAAGCCTTCATTCCGGAAACGGACAAAGAAGCCATAGCCTTGTTTACTGTTCAGAGGTTCGAGCTGGACCGGTGGATCTGGGAACTTGGTGCCCGGGTTGAGCGTAATCGCCTGGACCTCGGTGGCGGGTGCGACTCCAGCGAAACAACAACCAGCCTGGGTGTCAGCCTGCTCTACGACATATCCTCAGAAGACAACTTATCGTTTAGCGTGTCCAGATCGGAACGTGCTCCAACGATAGAAGAGCGTTATTCCAATGTGAGCGTGACGAATTGTAGTGTACCGGCGATCGACGAAATGCTGGTATTTCATGCGGCCACGGCGCTGGTTGAGATTGGTAATCCCGATCTGGTCAAGGAAACTTCATTCAATCTTGAGCTGGGATACAGTAAGTACGTCGGTGACTGGACAGCGGAGCTGAATCTCTATTACAACCGGGTTGATGACTATATCCTGCTGGCGTCTACAGAGATTGAAATCAACGAGCGGCCCGTCAACCTCTATCGTTCGACAGATTCGACCTTCTACGGTGTCGAGGCGCAGTTGTCATGGTTCATAGCCTTGCCAAAGGGCAATGAATTGATCCTGAGATTGCAGGGAGATCTGGTCCGGGCTGAGTTCGATGATGGAGGTAATCTGCCACGAATGCCGCCTGCAAGAGTGAGCGCTGGCATTGCGTACGATGAACACAACTGGTCTGTCGATCTTTCTCTCATGCGCGTCTTCGATCAGTCACGAATAGCACCTCGTGAACGGGAGACTGACGGCTACACCAGCCTCGGTCTGTATGGTGACTATCATTTGGAAGTAGGCGACAGTGAATTTTTGTTCTTCATCAAAGGCAGTAATCTGCTGGACGAGGAAATTCGTAACCACACATCGTTTCTTAAAAATTTCGCACCAGGAGCAGGGCGAAGTATTCGATTTGGAGTTCGCTTTACCTACTGAACTTCAAATCGACTCATCAAAGCGACTATTTGGTTCCAATAGCGATAGCAATGAGATCGTCTTCAACCTTTACGGGGAAGGTCTTAATCGGCGCAAAGGCAGGGGAGCTCAAAGCTTCACCTGTGGTGAGGTTGAATTCCGCGCCGTGGTAGGGACAGGTAATGCATCTGTTGACGATTGAACCACCCTCCAAGGCTAAGGCTTCGTGGGAACAATAGTAGGAGACAGCGAAATATTCATCTCCATCCCGGCAGAGCAATATCTCCTCCCCTTCAAGTTCGATGCGGAGCTGGGTTTTGGATTCCAGCTCCGAAACTGCGGCAACAACGTGAAAGATCATTCGTCTGGTGGAGTTTGGGAAGACGGTATTTAAGCAGTTTCCCTAATTACCTGCCACGGTCATGCAATGGAAAATCGTGAAGATGCGTTGAAAAAGGTGACCGAAAGATGCGTGATCACTCGAATCTGAATAGACTGCGTGTATGCTTCAGGATTGGCGTCTAAAAGGAGAACATTGTGTCTATTGAAGAAAACAAGGAATTGGCAAAAAAGGTTCTGGCCAGCGGTCTGGATCTTGTGGAATTCCTGGCTGAAGATGCGGAGTGGGTTATTCCGGGGTTCGGCACCTATCGGGGAAAGGATGAGATTAATTCCAAACTACTGGCTCCAACGGGGGGAATGATTGAGAGTATGGGCAGCTCGGTTATTACCAATATTGTTGCCGAGGGGGATTGGGTCGTCGTTCAGTCCTATGCGAAAGACAGAAAGCTCAAGAACGGTAAGGAATATAACAATACTTACTGCCAGGTCTTTAAGATCGTAGATGGCCTGGTTCAACACATCACCGAGTACGCAGACACTGCATATGCAAAAGAAGTTTTTGCCGGAGGTTAATTGCGTTTACTCGGGGAAACTCCGCCGCAGGGCCAGGCCTCAATTTTATGGGTCAGAACTGGGTGGCTCGCATCCACGGGTAGCATGGGGTAATGTAGCCCGCTCTATGTATTTCGGCCATTCACTTTGAGCGAGCGACAATTTGCCGAAGCGGTAATACGGTTTCGCTGGCTGATCATCTTTCTTACCCTCATGGCCTGTTTCAGTGCAGGCTACGGCGTACAGTTCATAACAATATCAACCGAGCCGCGCGACAATTTCGGTCCGGACAATCCACAACTCCAGGCTTTCGAGGATCTTGAGGAAACCTTTACGCGCGTGGAGAACCTGCTGTTTGCGATTCAGCCAAAGGAAGGCGACATCTTTACACGCGAGGTGCTTGCCGTTATTGAAGATTTGACGGAAGAAACCTGGCGTACTTCCAGCGTCAACCGTGTTGATTCCATCACCAACTATCAGCATACGGAAGCCGATGGTGATGACCTGATTGTCAGCAACCTGGTGGAATTCCCGGCACAACTGACCGATGAAGACCTGGATCGGATCCGAAATATTGCGTTGAACGAGCCATTGGTGGTCAATCGTCTCGTGTCGAAGGACGGTCGGATTGCGGGTATCAATATTGACCTTCACCTTGAAGAGGGCGAAAAAGATCAGAACATCGTAAAAGCCCACTGGGCCTGGGACAAGAAAGCTGAGTTGATGGAAAAGTATCCGAATCTGGATGTTTATGCCACGGGCTCGGTCATCATTTCTTCCAGCTTTTCGGAGACCGCCGTACGGGACATGACGACCCAGACACCAATGATGTACGTGTTCGTCATCATTGTGCTTGGGTTGCTGCTGAGATCGGTCACGGGAGTCGTTGGTATAGTCGTGACGACCCTTATGACCATGGCTGCGGGTATGGGCATGATCGGCTGGTTTGAAATGAGCATCGCGACCTCCGCATCTTCTATCCCGGTCATTATTCTGACCGTTGTCATCGCACATGGCGTTCACCTGATGGTGAGCTACTATCACGAGCTCCGCGATGGTGTGCCTAAGTACGAAGCGATAATTCATGCGGTTGAAATCAATATCCAGCCGGTATTTTTGACCAGTCTTTCCACGGCAATCGGGTTTTTCAGCCTGAACCTGATGGCCGATCAGCCGCCGATTCAGCAGCTCGGTAACATTGTCGGGACGACCGTCTGCTTTGCGCTGGTGACTTCGCTGACGTTCCTGCCGGCACTGGTTTACGTCATGCCGAATCGGGTCCAAGAGAAGCCCTCGATAACTGCAGATATTATGGGTCAGTTCGCCGAGTTTGTGATTGCTAATCGCACCAGATTGCTGATCAGCAGCAGCACTGTTGCCGTGGTTCTTGTGTGCCTGGCTCCCCTCAACGTGGTGTCTGATCAGTTCAGCAAGTACTTTTCCGAGGAGCTGCCCATTCGAACCGACACGGACTTCACAGATGAGAATCTCGGTGGGCTCTACAGAATTGAATACTCTCTCGATGCTGGCATATCTCAGGGTATTTCGAATCCGGAGTATCTGAAAACCATTGACGAGTTCGCCGAGTGGTACCGGTCTCAGGAACATGTTGCTCATGTGAGTACGTACACTGACATTATTAAGCAACTGAACCAAACGTTACACGGAGGCGATGAAACCTTCTATAGACTGCCGGAAACTCAGGAGTTATCGGCGCAGTACCTGTTGCTTTATGAACTGTCGTTGCCGTTAGGTCTCGACCTGACCAATATGCTTAGTTTCGATAAGTCTGCTTCCCGGTTTATTGTCTCCCTACCGAGTTTGCAAACATTCCGCTTTATCGAACTGCAGGAACGTGGCAGAGCCTGGCTGGAAGAACATGCGCCGAATCTGGCTCAGGAGGGTTCGTCACTTTCGCTGATGTTCACACATATCGGCAAACGAGCCATGATTGGAGGCGTAAAGGGAGCGAGCGTAGCTCTTGTTCTGATTGCCATTGCGCTTATCTTCGCGTTTCGATCGGTGAAAATGGGTTTGATCAGCATCGTGCCTAATCTCCTGCCAGGAGCCACCGGTTTCGGGGTCTGGTATCTCCTGTCAGGCGAAATTGGAATGTCGTTGTCGATGGTGCTCAGTATCACCATGGGTATCGTTGTTGACGACACCGTGCATTTCCTCAGCAAATACCTTCGGGCCCGCAAGACCCAGTCCGCAGAAGATGCAGTACGGTATGCCTTTCGTAGTGTTGGCGTTGCGCTCTGGGTAACAACCCTGGTTTTGGTGGTCGGATTTCTGACGCTGGCAAGTTCTGACTTCAAGCTCAATAGTGATATGGGTACGTTAGTCAGTATCGTCATTGCCATTGCGCTGGTATTCGATTTTATCCTGCTGCCGCCACTCCTTATCCAACTGAATGCCGGTGAGTCTGAATACCAGGCGAATACCGCCTGATCTCACTAGGTCTTGACGACACTCAGTTCCGCCTGGTTTTCGCCATAGCCATGATAATCATAGTAATCCTGATAGCGCCCATAGTTGTGAGCAGCCTCCAGATCAATTTGATTGAGCAGAACGCCGGCTATTTCCGTATCGATACTGGAAAATCTATTCAGACAATTTCTGATTACAGGCACTGGAACTTCATTGGCCTTGCTGACGAAAATAATTGAGTCGACCTGCGTTGACAGAACATAGGCGTCACTGACCGATATACAGGGGGGTGAATCGATAATGACATTGTCATACCGGTTTCCCAGTTCCTCCATTAGCTGTGTGAACTGCAGGGAAGAAAGCAATTCAAGCGGTTTGATAGTTCTTGAGCCTGAAAATATTACGTCTATGTTCTTGTCGGGGAAATGCTGAATAGCTTCATCCAGTGTAACCGTATTGGCAATGACATCTGCTAAGCCGGGGAATCTGTGATTGGATGTGTTGAGTATCCGTTCAAGCGATGGCTTGCGTAGATCTCCATCAATGATGACAACCTTGCTGGTCTGCCCGAATGCAGCAGCGAGACTCAGCGAAACGGAGGTTTTCCCCTCTGAACTCTGGCTTGAAGTGATAAGGAAGTTGTTAGCGTTTTTCTGGCTAAGAGTCGATAGCGTGATTGAGGTGCGGACAGTTCTCAATGCTTCAGAAAATCGGGACTCGGGATTGTTGAGATATTCGTCCAGGGTCATTCCGGGCTTCTGAGCTTCATTTTTAATCAGAGGTAGATATCCCAACAGTGGTACACCCAGTTTTTTCTCGACATCGTCACCGGTACTGATGGTGTTGCTGGTGAGTTCGAACAGCAGGCCGATGCCTACTGCGAAACCAAAACTTAGTAGCAAGGCGACAAAACCGGCTCTGGAAAGGGGAGTTCGCTGTCCGTGCTTTGGGACTACAGCTGGATCGGCAACCCAGAGATTGTCGTTACGGACTGGGCCCGACGCACCATCCTGGTTCAACCTCTCCAGGAAGATGGCATAAACTTGACGCTTCGCTTCTACTTCCTGTGTCAGTTCGTTGAACTCGAAACCTTTTCGGCCCTGTTCCTGTTTTCGGTCACGGACACCGTTTAGGGTCTGTTCGGCGGCAACTTCCAGTTTTCTGGTTAATTCATATTCGCTACGAATACCTTCAATGATGTCTCTCACCTGGTTGTTAAGCGCTCGGGTTGCTGACTGGATCTCAGACTCAAGCGCTATCATTTTGTTGTGTCTTGACCCATAACGTTTGCTTAGTTCGCCTCTCCGTTGGTTCAGCGTAAAAAGATCCGATTGGATCTCAGAAATACTGGAGTGGTTGGAAATCGCAGGCAGGTTCTCCCAGGACTTCCTGGATCCGTTGATGTTTCTTACCTGCTGATAAAGACTTTCCTGCCGCAGCCTGTTTTCTCTGGCTTCGAAAAAACGATTTGATAGCGATGTCAGTTCCTGATCCAATTCGTTTTGCCCCGATGAATTGGTGAGGATATTTTCTTCTTCCCTGTAATCCTGAAGGCGCTGTTCTGCTAGCCTCAGATCTTCCCTCAGGATGGAGAGTCGATCAGTCAGAAACTGCTGGTTCTTCTTCGCGTTCTCTATCTCGTTTTCAAAAACGAGATTCATGTACTTGTCTGCCATGATATTTGCCGTTTTGGCCGACAGTTCTGGGTGTGTCGTCTGTACTGTGACATTGAGCAGATTCGAGTACTCCCTGCCTAGTGGTTTGGCAATGGAAATCAAAGTGCCGAGTTCCCATGCGGCGGATGCAATCTGCTCTTCTTCCGAAGTGTCGTAGAGCTCTACTTTTTCCGCCTTCAGAGTTGCAAGCCAGTCTTTGACGATCGCCGCGATACCGGCGTCGAACGATGCAGGTGTCAGCTTTTCCACCTTATGCAGATCCAATTCGCGTACGACCTGCCTCAGCAGTTTCTTGCTTTGAAGAACACCTATCTGCGTATCCTGAAATTTGTCATCGTCCGAGAACATCCATTTTTCAAAACTGAACATGGCAAGATCGTTTGGTGCGATATGCAGGGTAACTGTCGCTAAATATGCGGGCGCCTGGGATTGCACGTACAGGACTGAAAGCAGCACGCTGGCAAAACAGAATCCGACGATTGTTCGGTAGTTCTTGAGGAGAACCGTTCGAATCAGGTCGATATAGTATCGATAGTCGATGATATCGTCATCGTAGAATTCAGCCGGGGTTGACATGGGCTAGAACAGACCTTCGAGTATGGTCACAGTATCGCCGGGCCTGACCGGTGTATTATTGTTTGCAGCATTGGCTTTGCCCTTACCTTCACGGAGGATTTCGTACTTGGACGATGAGGCCCATTCGGTAGAGCCCCCGGCGAGCGTAATGGCCTGCTTTACCGTTAATCCGGGCTGATAGGCGTAGCCCCCTGGGTTTTTTACCTCGCCATCTATGTAAAAGTCGCGGTAATTCAAGATGGATACGTTGACGCTGGGATTAATCAGGATGTCCTGAAGGAGTCCGGTTGTGATTTCATTCTTCAGTTTCTTGACGGTCTTACCATTGGCTTCCATCGCGCCAAGGTAGGGAAAGTCGAAAGCGCCGCTCTCGTCCAGTTTCAGAGTCATGGAAAGATCGTCTTCTTCGTAAACCTTGATGCTAATTTCATCGCCCGCCCCAAGGCGATATTCAGAATCCGCCAGCAGTTCAAAGGGCAATATCATTGCCGACAGAAATAAAACAAGGGCGCAGGTCATGCTATTCATCGTAAACCTCACGTTGGTAGTTTACCCAGTTTGTCAGCACAATGCATAACGTCAGCTGAACCTGGTTAGCCTTTTGAATTCATGGGGTTAGAGCCAGAGGTAGGCTAGAGGGAGTAGTCGGTCCTGAATGTGAGTGTGCGTCGTATCAGGTCGTTTCTCAATGTGGAGTCGTGGCGGGTGAAGGCGCCGTCCAGAACAAATTTAAGTTTGTCGCTGAGGCGATAGGCTGCAGAGATAACGAGTTGCTGCGCCTTATCACTACCGCCGGTGCCACCGATGACCGAGGTATCGCGATAGGTATATGAAGCTTCGGTGCTGAGTTTATCCGACCAGGCTTCGCTCCAGCCTGTTGTTATCCAGTCACGAACATTAAATTGCTCGGCATCCTTGAGTTGTTCGGTGCTCGCCACTTCGTAGACTTCGCGTCCGGTTTCAAATTTGACCGTTGTTTTTCGTCTGAGTGCCCACTCCATAGATCCCCGCCAGACGGATTCCTGTATGGAGGCATTGGCGACGTCACCATCGAACTTCTTACCCTCGTAACCGACGCGGATTCTCGCTCGGATGCGTCGACCGAAAATCAGGTCAGGTCCGGCGAGCGCCCGATAGTGATTGTTGTCGAGAAAGCGACCATCGTAGTCAAAGTGCTGGTAGTGGCCTTCGGCAACCCAGGCCAATTGCCGCCTTGCCTGCCAGGCAAACTCACCGCCCATACTTTGTCGGTCAAGGCTGTAGCCTTCACTGAAAACATCTGGTGTATCCACGTCAGAGGCTTCGGTGGTGTAGTACAGGTTGTACCGGGATCTGTCCTTCGGTGAACCGCGCCTGTAGGCCACGTTTACGAGACGGCGGTTCTGCTGCAATTCTTCCGATTGCAGCGTGGAGTCGAAGTCTTCGATAGGATCCTGCCCATTGCGATCGTGGGTCCTGGCCACAATGGATGAGGCGCTAAACTCACTTTCACGGTTAATTTTCAGTTTGTAGTCGACGTTGACAGTATGGTCGTTGAGCGTGGTCTTCTGGTTATCTAAATAACGCCGCCTGTTGTAGTCATAGGTAGCGGTCAGATTCCATTTGCGACGGTCGTGGGTGTACCGGAAGGTGGGATTAACCGAGACCAGCAGGTTAGAGGTGTCATCGTCACCTGAGGCAGAGATGTCGTCCTGTCGGATTGATGATGTGATCTTTGGTACGAACCGGCGAACCTCTCCAGAGAATTCCTGAACCCTGTCGACGATTCTGTCTCTCAGCGTTGCCTCAGCAATTAGCTGCCCCGGAATTTCCTCCTCGGCCATGGTGAAAGGAGGCAGTGCCTCGTATCGTTTTTCCAGGGCTAGATAAAGAGGGTCTGGATGGCTTTGGATCAGCCCGTTAAAAGCGAGGCGACCATCGAAATTAGTGGCTGATTCCGTTTCGGAACGACTGGAGATAACATCGTCCAGGGCCAGTCGGATCTTGCCCCTGGGAACAGCCTCGGCATTAGCGTTGGCCATCGCGAGACCGATGGCGGAGGCTAGCACCGCTTTCTTTAGCTTGTTCCGAGGACCAGGCATATCGTGTTCAGGACCCTTCGCGTCATTCCACTTTTTTGGGCACATCAAACGCCTGCCGTGCTTTTCATGCAGGCATACCCCTACAAAAGTTAGTTTAGCTGAAGAAACCTATATAAATGTATGAATTTGTAGGATTTTGATTGCAGTTTGTTACAAGATAGACGGTAAAATTCGGCGAATAAGCGGCAATTTATTCGTGCATTTTCTGTTTTTCGATCGGATATGCCAATAAATATCCCGGTTTTGATAGATAATATGGATTTATCGAAGGACTTCTTCCTTCCAGATTCTCAATTCTCCCTCTTCTCTCAGCAGAAAGAGCCGTTTTCTGACCTCATCCTCATAGGTGGCTGATTGATATTGCTGCTTAAAGATGACATCGAATATACCGGAGTTCTCCAGCCCCATACTCTCAAGTTTCAGGTTTATCTCAACAGATTTTTCCGGTGCGATCCGGGCGCGTCTATGCTGTACCCATTCAGGTCGGCTCAGACCTTCTCTGGGAGATCTGGAACGCGTATAGAGAGTGAGATAGGTCTCGATGTCCCCCTCACCCCAGGCACGTACCCACTGGCGCAGGAATTGTTTGACTTCACCGGCATGACACTGGAGTAGTTCTTCCGTAGTACCGGAACAGATGTCAGAAGCCTGAACGTAGGCAGCGAACAAGGTCATCACAAGAATCGAGAACGTCTTTTTCATCAGGCTGTGCGGAGGTCGGGCAATTGGTAACTCTGCTCGTCCAACTGTGCTCTTATTGTCTTCTTGTCGATTTTACCAGTTGACGTCAGTGGGATGGTATCGACAAAAATTACATCATCAGGTAACTGCCATTTGGCGAATAACTCAGCACAGTGTTCAAGAATCAGTTCTTTGGTGACGTTGGCTCCCTCGATGAGTATGACCAGTGCGACCGGCCGTTCGTCCCATTTGGGATGGGGTTGGGCCACAACTGCGGCCTGAACGACACCTTCCAGTGCGACGATGTGGTTTTCAAGATCGACGGAGGAAATCCATTCACCGCCAGATTTAATCAGGTCCTTGGATCTGTCGGCGATGATCAGGTATTGCTCAGCATCGATCCTAGCGACATCCCCGGTAACCAGCCAACCATCATGGAATTTGTCAGGTTGCGGGTCATTGTAGTACTCGGCACAGATCCATGGTCCTCGAATGAGCAACTCTCCTACGGCTTCTCCATCGTGGGGCAATTTGTTCCAGTGTTCATCGACGATTTCAATTTCGAGCCCCGGCATCAGCAGGCCGGCCTTGGCTATGTTTTCAAATTGTTGATCTTCTGTCAGGTTGATATGCGATCGTTTTGCCACCTTACGGCTTAGAGATCCAAGGGGGTTGGTTTCCGTCATACCCCAGCCCTGAATCATTTCGACACCAAGTTCTTCTGCATACCATCGCATCAGAGAAAGCGGTGGTGCACTACCCCCACAGGTCAGTCTCGACAGGTTACTTAGGTCGTATTTGTCCGGATTGTTCTCGACTATCCCTTTAATTCCCTGCCAAATCGTCGGGACACCAGCCGAGAGAGTGACTTCTTCGGTCGCCATCAATCCTATCAGGCGTTCAGGATCCATAAAACGATGCGGCATAATCTGCTTGCATCCGAGCATGGACGCCGCAAAAGGCAATCCCCAGCCCATAGCGTGGAACATCGGAACGATCCCGCAGACCGCGTCCCTAGCCGAAAGATTCATGGAATCTGTCATAGCCTGGGTAATGGTATGAAGATACGTGGATCGATTTGTATACATAACCCCTTTGGGCTTGCCTGTGGTGCCGCTTGTGTAACAAAGACCCATAGGAGAATTTTCGTCTATTTCCGGCCAGGCGTATTCTGTGTCGTGACCTGCGATGAAGTCCTCGTAGTCAACCTGGTTGGGGAAGCTCGATTCACCGCCTTCACCATGGCGGGAAATCACCAGAAGTTCGACGGTCGGAATCTTGTCTATAATCGGCTCAAGCAGGGCCAGCAGATCTTCGTCGACGAAAATAATGCGATCGCCGGCGTGGTTGATGATGTACTCAAGATCATGTGGGCTGAGCCGAATATTGAGTGTGTGCAGAACACAGCCCATGGATGGTACACCCTGGTACAACTCGAGGTGGCGATAGTTGTTCCACATAAAGCTGCCGATGCGATCACCGATCTCGATGCCATGTCCGGCGAGAGCCCCGGCCATTTGTGCTGCTCGTGCTGCTGTGGCTCCCAGGGTCTGGCGATGGGTGCCGTCTGCAAGCAGTGTCACTATCTCGACGTTTGGATCCAGTTTTGCACCACGGCCGAGAATGCGTGAAAGCAGAAGAGGTGTTTGTTGCATTGTCATATTTGTTGTCCTTTCCTGCGGATAGTCCCCTGGGCTTTGACCGGCGCTAGGATAACTAAAAATGCTGCATTTTTCTCTGGTGGTGCCAGGTTTCCACTGAGAAGACGACAAGCGCCACCCAAATGAAACCGAAGCTGATCATTCTGCCCATGTCGAACGGTTCTCCGTAGAGGTAAATTGCCAGAACAAGTGACATGGATGGTGAAATGTACTGGAGGAGTCCGATAGCAACGAGGGAGAGGCGCTTAACAGCGGCTGCAAAGCAGAGCAGTGGGAAAGCAGTGACAAGGCCGCCCAGCATCAGCAGTCCATCTATTGCATGATCGTCACCGAACGTCAGCACACCCTGTGCCAGTGACCAGATGAGGTAGGTGAGGGCGAAGGGTACGATCATTGCAGTTTCGATGGCGAGACCGGCTACAGCATGGAGGTTGAGGCTTTTTCTGAACAGACCATAGAAACCGAAAGTGAAGGCGAGACCGAGTGCCAGCCAGGGTATTGCCCCGAACAACAGCAGCTGCAGAATAATTCCAGATGCGGCGATCATCACGGCAATCCACTGCAGCGGGCGCATATGCTCTTTAAGAAAGACAACACCCAGAAACAGGGTGACCAGCGGATTGATGAAGTAACCCAGGGCCGCCTCGGTGATCTGATTGTTCAGAACGGCGTAGATAAACACAAGCCAGTTGAAACAAAGGAGCATGGCCGTCACCAGTATCTTCGGCAGTATCCTGAGGGGGACTTTCAGGCGGTCAAGATCGCCAGTGTAAGCAAGAATTGCGATCAGCAGGATAAACGCCCAGATAATACGGTGGCTCAGTATCTCCTCGGCTGAAACGTGGTTGATCCACTTGAAGTAAATGGGCGAAACACCCCAGAACAGGTAAGCGCCCAGGGCGAAATAGGTTCCGTGCAGGGTCGTTCGATCAATCAAGTCGATTACCTTCAAGGTGGTTGCAGAGCCGATTCATTAGATGGAAGCCGCATGGTGTAAAGCAGGCGGGCAATTTAGCCATGAAATACTTCTCTGAATATATTAGCGCCAAGTATGGCCTCACCGGTTATAACGCCCAGGTAGCTGATGATTTTCGTACCGTCCACGGTTTGAGTAGTTGTGATAATCATAGTGGTCGCCCAGAATTGTCGAATGATGATATCAAAAGCATCCGCTTTGCTCGTGCTGATGATGCTGATCTATGATAGCCGGGCAGAGGACTGGCAGAGTCAACGCATGGGTATGGTCGAAGAAGTTCAGGCAGATATGAGAGCCTTCATCGGCCACCCTTTGTCTGAACAGATAGAAAAAGCACTTCGACAGGTCGAGCGGCACGAATTTGTGCCGGTTCATCTGCAGAGGAGTGCCTACGAAAATAGACCGCTGCCGATTGGCAGTGATCAGACTATTTCTCAACCTTTTATCGTCGCTCTGATGACGGAACTGCTGTCGCTGGGGCCGTCATCGAGGGTGCTGGAGGTCGGTACCGGGTCCGGTTATCAGTCTGCGGTTCTGGCTGAGATATGTGAGCAGGTCTATTCGATTGAGATAATCGGTTCCCTGGCGTCAGAAGCCTCTCAGAGACTGCTGAAACTCGGTTACATAAATGTCTCGGTCAGGCATGGTGACGGCACTCAAGGCTGGCCACAAAAGGCACCATTTGATGGGATCATCGTTACGGCTGCAGGACTGGATATTCCTCAGGAACTGCTGAATCAGCTAAAGCCCGGTGGCAGCCTGGTGATGCCTGTCGGTAGTGTTTCATCAGTACAGCAGCTCAAAGTTATAAAGAGAAATGCGGGTGGATTCTCTGAACGTGATGTTCTGCCTGTCAGGTTCGTGCCGATCACACACGACGTACGCTGACCTGTCTCCGTAAGAAAGCAGCTAGCGTACGATTAGGATTTCACCGGACGCGTTGACAGGTCGCTTGAGGAACTTTTCGACAACTTCGACATTGTCGAATTTCTCCTCACATTTTTCGCTAAGTGCTGTAAACGGTGGTCTACAGGGGTCCGAAATCATCGACTGGCGAATCCCGGCTTTTTTGCCGCGGCGGATTAAGTTGTAGAGCTCAGTGCTCATTTCATCCCAGAAGCAGATGTCGGCACCGAGAATGACGTCAAACCCGGAAAGATAATCTACAGTGAGTTGATTAAACCGCTTTTTTTCCCCGGTCATCCTGACGCCATTGATCTTTGCATGCAGCTCGAGATAAGGCAGAACATTCTCATCGGCGTCGATACCGTGAACACGATTGCCAAATTGTTTTGCGCAGAAAAGACCCAGTAGCCCCCAGCCGCATCCTATTTCCAGTACCCTTGCCTTTTTTGGCAGTGGGTTTTTCTTTAGGTAGTCCATGATCAGATAGCTGGAATTCCAGAACTTGTTGCCATGAATTTCGGCCACATGACCCTCACGTTTCAGTTGTCTGATGTCTGGGTGACCTGCTTTTAGGATCTTCAGACCGAAGGCCTGGCGGGAAGTTCTGGCTGTCATGGAGTACTTCTTAGACTGTGGAAGGCCGGTATTGTAGGGAACCTCTGATCAAGTATCCACAGAGTCTATGGATACTGGTTCAGAGGTTCCCTAGAATGTGATTTAACTTATCTCGGTTTACCAACATGCTCATGAAGTTTTCTATACCCGTTGTAGTCCTCATGTTGATCAGTGACGTCCTGCTCGCTGAAGGTCATTTCGAACTGTCTGCGGCGGATAGGGTCGACCTTGGCCTGACCGTATTCAACGACAACTTTGCAGTGATCATGGATCGCCGGAGGGTGGCCATGG
Source organism: Gammaproteobacteria bacterium (assembly GCA_018656865.1). Taxonomy (GTDB): domain Bacteria; phylum Pseudomonadota; class Gammaproteobacteria; order Pseudomonadales; family Azotimanducaceae; genus UBA9659. The sequence goes on from JABHYO010000031.1 coordinate 41,210, forward strand.
CGAAAAATGAGATTCGGCTGGAGTTCTCTGACGTCGCTCGGACTATCCAGCCGGAGACGGTTACGCTTCGCACCGACAGGAAAAAAGGGTTTGTTGCGATACAACAGAATTATCGATATGACCTGCTGAACCGGGAATCGCTACTTGGACGGTTTGTCGGTCGCAAGGTTAAGTATTTCCGGTCACTATTGGAAAATGGCACTTACGAAAAAGTACTTCGGGAGGGCGTCCTGCTGTCGATCAACCCGGAGATTGTCATGTTCGGTGATGTCATTGAGATCCAGCCTGAAGGTACGATTTCACTGCCATCTCTGCCGTCAGACCTCAGAACCAAACCGACACTGGTTTTTCTGGGCCACAATTCGCATCAGGGAGCGCAGGAAGTCACCGTCAGGTACCACGCCCGTGATATTAACTGGGCAGCGGACTATACGCTGACGCTGGCGAAAAAAGGAATGCTCAATGGCTGGGTCACTATTCATAACCGCAGCGGCTCCGACCTGGCGGTTGACGATTTGAATCTGATTGCAGGCGAAGTCGGGCGAGAGGTGTCATCCCACGCGCCAAAGTCATTGCAACGAGCCATGGTATCCGAGATGGCGGCAGATGTGATGGCGCCTGGACGTGCGAAAGCTGGCGACTATCATCGCTATCATTTCGACGGCCCCGTAAATCTACTCAAGAACGACCTGACCCAGATGCGTCTCGTCACAGCCGACGGCATCAAGGTAGACAAGAGTTACCGTCTGATTTCGAACGTACAAAGATTCCCTGCCGATGGTGTTGAGGAACGGTCGCCGGCGGTGGTTCTGACCTTTGCCAACGACAAACGCAACAATCTCGACGTGCCCATTCCAGCAGGTATTGTCCGGGTCTACGAAAGAGATGGTGTTGACGAGAACTTTATCGGTGAAGCCAGGGTAGGGCACACACCTGCCGGTAGCGAAGTGGAGCTGGTGACGGGGCGGGCATTTGATCTATCCGCGAAACGTGTACAGAAAGGCTATCAGCGTCGCGGTGATCGTGCTGCCGAGGTTGCCTATAGCATTACGCTGAAGAATGCGACCGACAAGCCGGTAAAGGTTCGGCTGGTAGAAAAATTTTCAGGCCAGTGGAAAGTGACACAGCAGTCGGGTGAGGGGAGTCGCCTTGATGCCAGAACTCTCGTATTTGATCAGTCCGTTCCGGCAAAAGGAGAATCACAGTTGGACTATTCCGTCAGGATGAACTGGTAGAAGCTCAGAGGGGATTGGTCATGTCGTCGAGAGTACGGAAATCGTTCAATCCCACGAACGTGCCGCCATTTCTCTCGCACAGGGTTCGCATCAGTATGGAGAACTTGATACCTGTTTCCTGATAACGGGGTGGGTTGGCGAATTGTACGGGGAAGCCAACTGCGTGAATTCTCACCAATCGTTCTCCCTCGTCGTCCGCTCGGTTGATCCTGTCGACAACCTCGACTACGCGCTGAATCGAACGACCGCTGAACTCGTCGCCAAATACATATAGGCTTATTTTCCTGTCCGGCCGATAGTAAGTGGAGATGGCTTTGGTAATGCCCTCGACCGGTGAAGAGTTGGAGAAGACATTCCAGGTTTTGAGACGATTGATAATGGCCCTTCTGCGCGTTTCCGTATCAGGAATCCATGAGTTGGCATACTGCGTAAACATATAGTTCCCCATGTCGTTCATGACCTGGATTCCCTTGAGGCGTGGGTAGACAGCCAGGGTTTCGGCAACTTTCTGCAACACCAGCGGCCAGGCGTAGTTATACATGCTACCGCTGGTGTCGATAATGAAGATGACGTATTCGCTATCGACAGGTACACCACCGATCTTGTTGTCATCGCTCCGCTTGTAGTCTGCAAGAAGTTTCGCCATTTCATCGGTCAGGGACTGCTTTGCATTGGCAAGTCGGCCTTCGATGAGGTTTGCGACCCGAGTCTTGTCCAGGGTGTGCTCATGTTTAGCTTTCAGCGCCTCCAGTTCGGCATTGAGCAAGACGAGTCGCTCGAGCTGTTCCTGCTGAACGTCTTCCCGGCGCAACATTCTGCGATTGATATCGCGTGTCTCGCCGCGCAGATCAAATAGATCCTGTTGCAGCACTGCGAGGTAGCCCTCGAGGTTTTCGATGGATTCTTCAATGACGATGGGTTCGAAAACCTTGGTTAGCACGAGTAGGAGGATGATGGCACCAAAGCCACAGCTGATAACATCGAGAAAGGAAAGGCTAATACCTTCGATATCGCGCCTTTTGGTCCTCATGGCCAATCCTCCGGCGGAGACAGAAACGAACCACCTGTTATCTGTGCCAGGCGCCAATAGGAAGGTGTGGAGATGGGGTCACCTTCCATCGGGAACAGAATGACATTAACGGGACTTTCGAAAGGCAACAGTTCAATACTTTCGGTGAAGAGTTCTACCCGTTCTCTGCTGTCGATAACCGTGCGCTTTGGCTCCTCAAGTCCCATGGTAGGCAGACTGTCGACGATGAGAAAGATGTTGTCCGGCAGGGGTTCCATACCGGAAGCCAGGTTGAAGGCATGGTGTAGTGAAGTGCCGCCCTGTGGAATTTCCTTCCTTAGGGCTTCCAAGGCGCCATCGGTATCGGCTCGTTCAGTGGCTCTCAGCCAGCTTGATTCCGTTCCGGCGATCACGGGTTTTGCCTGTTCGTTGAATAGAGCTAATTGAAAGTAGGATTCCTTTGGCAGGTTGGCGAGAATCCAATCGACAGTGGCGATAGCGCGCTGCCACTTCTTTGATTGCAGTTTTTGATCATCGGGTAGGTTTCTGCGCCTGATGACATTGACGATTGTCTTATCGAGCATGCTTGCGGAGGCATCAAGCATGATCAGAATATGCTGGCCACCGACCTTCATGCCGGTGAGATACTGGCGATCGCCCTCGCCGATAACCGTTCGAAGGGCTGTGCCGGTTGACTCGTCGGCGCCGACGCTACCTTCGAGGTTCGCCGCTTCAAGTTCCAGCTCTTTTAGTTCTGACTTCAAGCTGTCGATCGTCTGATCCTGGCTGGCACCTTCTGTTTGCAGTGCAGCTAGCACGGCCTCAATTGATCTGATAGTTTCGACCAGTTTCTGCGCCATATCCTGCGTTGTGACAATCTCGTCATCCTGTTCTTTGACGGTATTTCGGAGAACGATAAGGTTCTCTTTTTCGTTGGTGACCAGCTCTTCGAGTCGTGTGACTTCCGCCATCACCTGGGCGCTGACTTCTTGAGTGGTGGCTTCGGTCGCGTGGTTAATAACGATATAAATGAGGATGACTGCACCAAAGCCACAGGACATGATGTCGAGAAACGAAAGGCTGAATATGTTTGCCTCTCGTCTTTTAGCCATCGGCTGATACCGAGATTGTGATCAGACTTTCACCGAGTACTTCAATACGATCGCCTGGTTGTAGCTTGTTTGAGTGTTCCGGCGGTTGATCGTTGATGCGAATTCCATTCGGCTCATGGCAGTCCATGATGAGTTCCTGGTTTCTTGGATAGAACGTGCAGACTGGCTGTTCACTCTGACGCGGCCCCTTCGACAGGTCCGAACCGAGTTTGAAACCGGATCCGATTGCATACGCATGGTTCTGCCAGAGTAGATGTGTTGGCGCCCTCCGCAGTGTGCCCATATCTGTGCTCAACTCACCGGAGTCCAGCTGAACGATATGAGCGATGGAACCTGTCTCACTGGTGAGTTTTTCTCGGTGCAGTTGTGCTGAACCGATCGATTTCATCTCATTCAGATCAAAGGCTTCAACTTCGGGTATCAATTTCAGGGAGTCCTTCAGTCCGGGAAATCCGCTGAAGTGATGTGACACTAACAGGCTGGCTTCCTCTCCCGCAGGCACTTCTGATCGAATAGCCTGGACGATCTGTGGGTAGAGGGGTGTGCATGCACGCAGCAGGCTGTCATGTGATACGGCAACAGTGTGTTCCGCGCTACCGGTGGCGAGTTCGAACGAGTGCATGTTGTCCTGTCCAAGTTTGCCGATCCAGTCAGGCAATTGATTAAAAAGCTGCTGCTCGCTGTCAGCGTCGTGCATAGGGTCGAATCTTGTGGTCTGAATAAACTGGTTGGCGATGATGGCTGCCCATCTGTCCCAGAGAGTCGCGAGCCCGGTTTCAAGAATGGTTTTAACGTCCTTCCTGACAAGGGACCCGGTATTGCTCAATCTTGTCAACGTTATTGAGTGAAGGTGTATATCAAGGTGCAGCACCACCTGTCTTAGTGGCAGGTTGCTGGCGACCATCACGGAGTTATCGACGACACCTTTCACAGGCAGGCGACATTCTTTCGCCATACCCAGAAGAAGACCCAGATTTTCCGCCGTGTAGTATCCGGGAACGATGAAAATAACCTGATCTGTCTGTTCCGCCAGGGGCAGCCAGACATCCTCAAGGTGGGCAAAGGCAAGATCAGCGTGGTGCCTGATATCAGGGGTGCCGTTGCTGAGAGGCGTTGTTGTGAGCTGGCTCCAGAAACGATTGTTAGTCCAGCGCGGCAACAGTTTCGCATGCTGAACGGCGGCCTCACCAACCATGAGTTTGTCAACATCCAGTACGGCGAAACCGGGACTGGTTCTCATCAGGTCTCCGTCCACAGCGATCTGGATTCCTGCATCGTTGATATTAATAACTGCCAGGCTCAACTTTTTTCTCCTGTATCGCTGATCATGTCTGCAGATGCCGGACTAGCCGGACGTCGCAGTATTCTTCCGAGTCAAGCGTCAGCCTTTCCTGGGCAAGTTGCAGCTGGTGCAGCAGGAACATGACGATAATGCTGATAAGGAGTGCGACGAAGGTTGAATTGAATGCCACGCCGAGTGCCTGGGTGACACCGGCGATGTCACCTTGAACGGCTTTGTGGGCCTGGCCCAGCGCCTGACCGATTCCGCGAACGGTGCCGAGAAAGCCGATAGAGGGTATTGCCCAGGCGATATATCGAATCATGGCGAGTTCGGAATCCAGCCGCTCGGATTCGGATTCACAGACGGCCCTGACCGCATTGGATACATCCTGAATATTCCTGGTCGATCTGAATCGGTGAAGGGCGGTCAGGAGGGCTCGGGGCAGCAGAAAGCTCTGCTGTATTTCCGGCAATGCCTGAACCGGGCGGGAAAACTCCCGGGCATCCTCCGGCAGGATGCTGGTTCCCTGATTGATCGGTATCAGGTCAAGCTGCAGTACGCGCCCTTCCTGAACCGTCTGCATGGTTTTGTAACCCATGAGAGACATTGCCCAGAGGGCAAGGATAAAACAGGCTTCCTGTTCAAAGTCCCTGATGACCACGTAGACGGAACGTTCAGGGACATAGTCCGGGTTGGTATTTATCTGCACGGCCTGCTCCTCCAGGATGGCTGTAGCATTGGGCCTGATGATAGAGACGTAAATGGCGTGAATAATTATCACGGCGATGATGAGTGAGAACAGCTGAAAGATAAATTCAACTGGTAGTTGTTTTTTCATGATCTTGTAATCTCCTCTCTCAAATATCGACCGGAAAACTGACGGCGTTGTCGGCGCTGATTTCTTCACTGGGCCGGAAATCCTTGAAGGCCGAACCGAGTTTGCGAAACTTGAGTTGATCCGCTTCGGGTTGTTTTTCGTCTTCTTCTTCTATCGTTTCAACGGCTACGGTCGCAGGTTCGAGTTCAGTGTCCGCCTCTTCAGCCCAGGTCAAAAAGGGGAAAAAAAACAGCAGTGGTAGAAATCTCACTCCAAATACCTCGCGATACGGAAACCTACGTCGGGACGGCCATCCGAACCATAGTCCCTGAAGGTCCATCTTAGCTCGCTAAACCTGCCGTGGGTGTAGTTGGAGCCCCGAATGGCATGATACTCACCGGCTTCGGGACCGACAGGGTCAGTTAACTTCTGTCTGACCAGGTCTACACCGTAATAGTCATGCATCCATTCGGACACATTTCCAGCGAGGTCGTACAGGCCGAGTTCGTTGGCGGCGTAGGTTCCCGATGGAGCAGGTCCGCGGAAGTTGTCGTTGTAGCCTCGTATGCTGTAGGGAACCATGTTCACTGCCGATTCATCTGCGAAGTTGCCCGAACCCTCTATCGGCGGCATGTTTTCTCCCCATGGAAAACGGGAAGCATCGGTTCCTCCAGCGTAACGTGCGGCCCAAACCCACTCAGCTTCCGTCGGCATACGGTAACCAGTAGTGAAAGGCCGCTTCAGAATCCATCTGCCGTCCTTTTGTTCATAGGCGGCAGGTAGCTTGTCCTTATCACTGAGCCAGAGGCAGTAGCGAACTGCCTGGTCCCATGAAATATTGACGACGGGTCTGTCTTCCTCGGAAAGTAGAGCGCGACCGAGGACGCCTGAATCATGTCCGGGGTCGAACTCGCTAAATAGCTTGTTACTCACTTCCCGTTCGCCCAGGTAAAAAGCCCGTGTCAGTTCAATTTCCTTCTCAACCTCATTGGAACGTCGACCCGGTTCCCGTCTACCGGCTCCCATTTTCAGAGCACCGGGCAAGATGAAGCGGATAGTGTCCCCCTGGGCCGTGGTCAGACGCTGTGGAATAGCGGAAACCTTCGCCGCCTCTTCAGTCTGCATGATGATGTTCAGCTGTTGTGAGAAACCCGGCTGGGGGATGACCTCTGTCTTGTAGGTGGCGTAGCCGGGTAGTTCGACTTTGATTTTGTGGTTTCGAGCTGTCAGCTCGAGGGTCTGGTTGGGATCGCCGAAGGGCCTGTTATCCACGAAAAGCTCCCCGCCATCAGGCGATACGCTCAGCTTGATCAGGCCAACGACCGGCTTCAATGTGAGTCTCAGACTCTGATCCTCTTCGGGAGCGACAGCCAGCTTCCGGGTGAGGTTCTGATATCCTGCCCGGGTCGCAATCAGTTCGTAGTTGCTTGCCGGTGCGAGTGCGATGGAGAGCGGTGTCTGACCATAGTATTGACCCGATATCGTGATATTGACCAGGTCGGGTGAGGAGCTGACGGTCAGTTTGCCATCCGATTTTGCCAGGATAATCTCCTCAATCGTCTGATTCTCGCCTGCAATGATGTTGAGGCGCGATTCCCAGGATTTGTATCCTGGATGTTTCAGCAGGATGGTTCTATCCCCCTGTAATACCTCCACTGTAGCTGGTGTCCTGGCAAGTTCCTGCTGATCTACCAGAATACTTGCTCCTGACGGATGCGAACTGATTTCCACCATCGCCCAGGCAGGTTTCAGGCTGACACTCTCTGTTTGCTGCTGGCGTCGACCCTCGACCTTGATTTCAGTCTGGTAGGGTAAGAAGCGGGCGTGGTGGACATAGAGATCGCGAAGACCGGCTTCAACGTTATCGACAATGAGCGGGGTTGTGCCGACCCGTTCCTGATCGATATAAACGTCAGCACCCTCAATGGCTTCATCGTCGTAGGTCGTTGTCACCTCGATAATGCCGGGTAGTTTGATCATCGTGAAGGCCAGATCCTGTTCGGGTTCTCCGCTGACTTCTACAGTAGTGCTCAGAGTCCTGTAACCTTCCAGTTGTGCTGTGATCTCGTAGCTACCCTGCAGCATGAGATAGCGTTCGCCAAGCTGGTATGTGGGCGGACCACCGGAGATTTCCAGATTTTCTACGCCTGGCGTGAAATCGAATCGCACGGCTCGTGCGCTAAACATAAAAAGGGCAGCCAGGGTGAGGAGCAGAAAGACAAAGGCGACTCCAACAATGACGGGATTCAGGATCAGAAGCGGCTTGCCCGCTGACGCCTTGGCCCGGCTGAAATCAGCAGGTTCGATAAACTTGTTATCGTCAGCCATTATCGAATCCGCTCTCTGCTGGTAACCGTGATTTCAGGTGCGGGGCGGCCAGCGATCAGGGTCAGGTTCTCCCTCACATCACGGTATCCTGTTCGCTCACCGGTAATGGTATAGCGCCCCGGTATCAGGTAGACCACTTGATTCTCAACGGTACCGAGGTGTGCATGTTTGCGAACAGTAACCGAAGTTTTACCGTCCGAAAGAATTGTCACCGGGATTTCTACTCTCGCCGTGGAAATCAGCCTGGCCAGGATGTCGAGACGTCGCTTCAACTCATCCGACGGTTGTTCGACACGCATTGCGTCCCGGAGCAAGGCAGATGCGGACTGGAGTTCCCTGTCGCTTTGTAAGAGAGGTGGGTCACTCAGGTACTTATCCAGACCCAGGTCGAGCCCAAGTCGCCATTTAGCCTGTTTCAGTCCGGCCCTGGCAAAATCAAGACTATCGCTGATTGTCAGCGCGGCTTCGTAGCTGGATATCGCTTCCCGCCAGGCACCGTCAACCATAGATGCTTCGGCCTTTTTGCGAACATCGGTTATCGCATCACTGGTTTCAGCCTGGGTGACCTGTGACAGACCATCTGCCGGTTCCGTGGAGTCAGGCAAGATCTTTTGGGCAGTCGTGAAATGTGAGCGGGCAAGTTCATAATCCTTCACGCTAATGGCCTGAAACGCGAGTGACATAGCCTGTTGAAACTGACTGTGGCGAATGGTCTCCCGTACTCGCCCGATGCCGTTAGCGGCAGGCTCCCAGAGTTCATCCATGTCGTGAGCTTTTTCATAGGTTGAAAGCGCGTCATCGAGACTGGCTTCCTGCTCCAACATCTCTGCACGTCTGACGAGCCTTAGCACTTCGTCAAGATTTTCCGCTCGAATAAGTTTTTTCTTAAGGTCTGCGTTACCTGGTTCTATTGCGGTAGCGATAGTAAATGCTTCGAGGGCTGCGCGATGGTCGGCATCAGCAAGCGCCTGATCACCGCGTTCAATCTGTGTGGCCAGTTCACCGGGTATGCGAGCTAACAAGACTTTGAGGGAGGCTTGAACGGCATTGTAAGTCTCGAGTGATTTTTCCAATTGTCGTTCACGGAACAATTCTTCGGCGGCGTCGAGCCGGTTCGTGATCACCGTAAAATCATCGTTACCCCAGAGCAGCACACCCTGGTCCTCAAGATCCAGCTGAAGACGCAGGATCTCACGGGCAACTTTCTCACCCTCCTGTTGCATAAATTCCAGCCGTGCTGCTGCGAAAGGCGAGACTCCAGGTTCGGTGGACGCTGTATTACTTTGAGCGGGTTGGTTCTGGCTATGGTCCTGAACGGTGGTATGCGTTTTAGTCGGCACCGTTGTCCTGTCGCTTTCTGGTAGTAGAAAAAAAGTCAGGATAGCCACGACAAGCAGACCGGCTAGTCCGATCGCTGCGAGTCTGGGGGACACGCCCCGTGATTGGCGAGCTGTCACTGGTGTTTGTAACGAGTACTCAGCAGAAGTTGACTTCGGTGCAGTGAAGTCGACAGTGGCGATGTGGCTGTCGTCGTCATCAAAATAGCTGGCAAGTTCAGAACGGATGTCCGTCAGACTGACGTTCCGATCAAAAGGTGACTCACTCATCATCCGGTTTAGAAGCGGCTCGATCACAGGAGGTAAGGGTGACTCGGCCTGCATGCCAGGCTCCCAGAACCGTCCTGTAAGTACGCTGTAGATCAGGCAACCCAGTGAATAGATGTCGTCTGTCTGGTTGGCGGTGCCACGGGAAACGATCTGAGGGCTGAGAAAGTCCCGGTGCCGAGAGTCAGATGACCAATTTGCCGAGACACCCATACCTGTCAATTTCAGGGTGCGGGAGTGATCGACCACCAGGTTATGTGGGTGAATATTACCGTGGGCAAGACCCAGACCATGAATGTAGTGAAGCGCTTCGATGGCCTGTTTTAAAATGGACCAGGCATCGTCATCAGTCGCGGAAAATGGTTTTCCACTCGAGATATAGGGTTCAAGCAAATAGGAGAGCCCGGATTCCAGGCCATAGGAACTCACCAGGTTTATGTTTTCGTGTACAAGACCTCTGGCGGCGTCAACGGACGTCGTCAACTTTTGCCAGTCATCCTCTGTTGGTGTTGAGAGCAGGACTCTGACGAATACTCGATCACCGGTTTGTTCATTGGTGGCAACCCAGGCTTCACAGCCCGGTGAACTCGAGATCTTTCTGTCGAGTTTATATCGTGGCGGGAAGGATTGGCCTTCGATGAGATTCGATGTCATGGAAACAACCTGATCAAAGCTCGCCCTTATTCTACACCGGTCTCTTCAGCATATATGTCCCGTAGGATCTGACGCCATTGGGTGTATTGTTCCTCGGCGGTGCCAACCAGTTCAATGGTTCTGCCTTCGATATCGAGAACATAAGGAGTGATTTCAGTACCCAGGGACTGGCTCAATTCCCGTAGAGACTCGGCGTGGATCTCTGCTTCCTTACGTCTATCAAGGCCGCTTTTGATGGAACCGATACCGCCGACCACGGCACCTGCCGCAGCAGCATCACCAGCCCAGGTATCGCTTTCACTACCTGCGGCCAGGCCACCAGCGATTAGCAGTGCTCCACCCAGGAGGCGGTTCCTCGACTGTCTCTGCATCTCCCTCAACCTGATGGCTTCCTCGTAGGTTGCCTGTCGCCATTCATCATAGGAAGGTTTCATTTCTCGATGAAACCTTGAGTAATAGTCGTCTAGCGTATCGACAAACAGATACTCCTGTTCCTTGATCCGATCAACGCGCTTCAACATTGTGTCATTCACAGCGGGCAGTTGGGTGATGCTGAGCTGACCGCGTTTTGAAGCTTCCAGATAGCCATCGAAAGCGTCAGGTGCCAGATCATTTGCAAATTTTAAATTGGCGATGGTTTTGATGTTGACAATCTGGCCCCGTGACATCAGTTCTCGCGCCTCAAGCAGATCGTCTGCGATCTTGTTGTACAGGTCCTGAAAAGGGTCTTCCACGGGTTTCTGATAGGAGAACTTGCTGGCCAGGTCGTCGTAGGTACGGCGGTACCAGAGTTTCCCGGTAGCGTCATGGGCGCTAATGGACACCTTGATCAGTTCCCCGTCAGACTGAACGATACGTCCGGAAATGTGCAGATCTACGGCGTTGGAAGGCTCTGGCGTCACCCTGACGGCACCCCAGTTGCCAGTCAGCTCCAGCGTATCCTTGAGATGGTAAGCGATGTAGCTGGATTCTGCGCGCCGGACGTCGGGAACGATTAAAGCTTTGTCGATAGCGTCAGGATCGTCAGGTATACCGGGTTCAAGGGGTTCGATGCCGATATCCAGCAATTCATCCAGGGGGATCAATGTGCTTGACTGCTTTGCGGGGGTTGAGTTTGAACTAACCACCTGGGTGGTAGTACAAGCGCTTGAAGTAGCCAGCACAAATACGATGGCGATCACCATTCGCGGCAATTTTAAAAATTTAGTCATCACAGTATCCATTCTCTACCTACAGACCTGCCTTGTAGCGTTTGTATTCCTCCCAAAGCTTGTTGCGAAGCTCTGGGTTGGTTTCTGCGATTGCTGCTTCTCTCAGTTGCTGGGCGACGATATCGTCTCCCTGGGGATCGGGGACATCTTCCGGGATTAGCGGTTGTGCTTCATTGTCGGCAGACGCCAGGTCGGCTCCTTCGGGCATTCTTCCCTGCTCAATAACCTGCGGGTCTTCGAGCATGGTTTCGCCTGTTTCATTTTCGGCAAAGGTACCTTCGTCGTCCCCATTTCCAACATTACCGCCAAGAACGGCGACACCGGGAATGTTCTCTCCGCTGGTCGGAGCGGGTGTGCTCCCCAGAACTTCTGTTCTTGCCTCAAGGATCTGGTTTTCGAAAATGACGATGGAATCGTTCAGCTCTTTGTCCAGTTCGCTTTCACCACTATTGGTTCCGCCGCCTCCCTGTCGCCGGCGGCGATCGAACTCAGGCAGTTCTATTCTTGAGTTAAAAATCGAGTCAGTCGCAATAACGATAGCAACATTGGCATCGTTCAGGGCGCCTTCCGCCTCGTCGATGATCCAATCTTCCTCAGTACTTTCAAATATCTCCCGAACCTCCAGCAGATCCTGTCCGGCAATGATAATGGCGACCCTGGCGCGAGCTAGCGTGGCCTCCGCTTCTGCAAGTTCGTCATCTGTGGTTGCTGTCTCGAGGATCCCACCTGCGGTCTGTAGCGATATCCCCGCCTGTTCGAGTGCTTCCTGAGCTGCCCGGATCTCCTCATTGAGGTTGCCCGTCGAACCACTATTGCCGGATTCTGCCATCTCAGCGCTTTCTTGCTGGCTGCCGCTGGCAGATTCTTCTTCCATCATCATGTCATCAGGCTCACGCATGTTCCCGGGATCGTTCATATCCCCGTCTTGATTGGAGGGTGAGCCAGCCGATGCGGATTCAGTTGGTTCCTCGAAAATATCTGACTCGGAGTTCGAACTGCTCTCATCTGGTGGCATCATCGGATCTGATTCGCCTCCAGCCTGACTACTTGCTGATCCAGCGGGTTCGGAAGATCCAGGTATCTGCAGACCGGCATCGGCTACCTTTTTTCCGGCTTTTTTCAGATTCTCAGCGGCTTCCTGCTGACCCTGTCTATCGGAAGATGTTGTTTGCGGTTCTCCTTCGCCGGAGGGAGTAGACGGCGAAGGCATGGATGGTGATGGCATAGACGGAGATGGCATGGACGGAGATGGCATGGACGGAGACGGCGTGGACGGAGACGACGTGGACGGAGAGGGCATGGAAGGTGGAGTTGATCTTGAATCGGATGTTGGGCTGGGCATCGAAGGCGATGAGGATCGGGAATCCGAAGGCGGGCTTGGCATCGAAGGCTGCGAGCTGGGCGTTGATGGTTCCGCCGACGGTGGTGGTGTGCGGTTGGGGGAAGAACAGGCCTGCAACAACAGGACCAGGACGCCGATTGGAACTATTCGATTCATAACTGTCATGGAAGATTCCCGGATCTTGCCCTGATTTTCGCTGGAACAAGCTGAAGTTTAACTGAATAGGCTCCTACCGTATTCAGGCCCTGTAATGTTTGACCCGAACCGGAGTCTAAATGTTCAATTCATACGGACGAAATCCTTGTAAAAGCCGGTCTTTAGAGGGGACGGAGAAGGCTGGGCATACGGGGAAATGGCGAGTAGGATGAAGGATTGTTCTTATCAAATCGAGGGCGGGCGTTGATTAGAGTATGGCTGGCAGTATTGGTACTGCTGCTGCAGGCATGCACAACCAGCGTGGTTGTTGAAGGAACCGTGCCCACGCCGCTTGTCAGTAAAATACCTGCACGTATCGGCGTCTACTATTCCGATGAATTTCGGAATTTTCGCTATCGGGAGGTCATCCAGGATGCCGGAACCTGGAATATCGATCTGGGCAGCCAGAACCTGACGTTTTTTCGTCATCTCATGGGCTCACTCTTCAGAGGTGTGCAGGAGGTTCATGAGCCGCCCCTGACTCGGGATGAAATGACAGAGCTCGATGGGGTCATCATTCCACGAATTGAGAAGTATGGTTTTCTTACGCCGCGTATTTCGGGATTGAAATTCTATTCGGCCTCCATCGAGTACCGTATTGCGTTGTACGACAAAGCCGGTAAGAAAGTTGGTGATTGGAATATCATTGGCTACGGCAAAAGTGAGGGCGGCATGTTCAGTACTGAAGAAGCCATTAACGAAGCGACGGTATTGGCGATCAGGGATGGTGGAGCGCGAATCGCCATTGAACTGATTGATCAGCCTGCGGTGCGAGATTGGATTAATAGACTTGAATCAATTGAACCAAAACCCGGTCTAAATGCTACTAAACAAACAGATATCTCCGTAGATGAGGAAGAGGACCAGTCATGAAACGACTGTCTTTCCTGCTGGTTGCGCTATTTTCTGTCAGTGGTTGCGTGTCTTCACGCATTGAACAGTCTCGGGAAGCCACCACTGGAATAACCAGCGAGGAGGCTATGGTGCTTCTGGGACGTGCCAGTTACAACGAAAAACAGACTGAAGATAGTTTTACGGATTGTATCGCCCAGGCACTGAATCAGGGTAGCAATCCGATTCGACTGATTCCGCAGGAGAAGTTCAAAGACGATCTGTACCCCTGGTTTGAGCCGAGAACAGCGCCAACATCAGCAGATGAACTTGGTCGCTTGTTTGCGCAACCCGGCGTTAAGAATCAGATTGATACCGCTAAGGTGCGTTACCTTGCGTGGATTGATGGCGACACTGTAAAAATCGACAGCGGTGGTTCTATGAGTTGCACGATCAGCTCGTTCGGTGGTGGATGTTTTGGTATGAGCTACTGGGAGGAAGACGCTTCCTACGAGGCCTCCATATGGGATCTCCAGTCCATGACATCGACGGGCCAGATAAGTGCTGACGCCACCGGTACGTCATACATTGCAGGACTTATTGTACCTATTCCCATATTGGCGAGACCCGGAAATGCAGCATGCAAAGGGTTGGCGAACCAGCTTCGAGAGTTTATAACCGGCGAAAGCTAGGCTTCTTTAATGGACGTCTACGGGGCATTTGTACCCCGTTTTCGTTGATCAGGTCCCATGTTCATTAAACCAGGTATCGCTGAGGGCTCTTTATCAAGACGCTGAAGGCTCTTTATGGACGTCTACGGGGCATTTGTATCCCGTTTTCGTTGATAAGGTCCCATATTCATTAAATCAGATACCGCTGAAGGCTCTTTATGGACGTCTACGGGGCATTTGTACTCCGTTTTCGTTGATCAGGTCCCATATTCATTCAACCAGGTATCGCTGAAGGCTCTTTATCAAGACGCTGAGGGCTCATTGCTCTGTTGGGACGTCCGTGGGTCCTTCTATGGGTTCCTCTATGGGTTCCTCTAAGTCTGCTACGGGCTCAGGGGCTGGAGATGATGTTTCCTTCGCAAGAACCTGAAAGGGTTGATAGAGCATCAATCCTTCGGTTGCAATGATTTCTGCATCGATGATTCTGGGTCTGTATCTGGCGCCGCGGATGCGCAGACGCAGTGATTTGACATGTTCGTTAGGCACGTTTCTTTCCAGGATCTTGACCTGGCTGACCTTTCCGTCCGATGTCACCGAATATTCCAGGCTGACGAAAAGAGGCTCGCCTTTCTCGGCGGCATCTGGATACCTGCTCAAATAGAATACGGGGTTAGATCTGGGAAAGAGCCTGACCGGTGCACCAAAAAGAGCAACGGCGACTGCCTGGGTTTCGGGGCTTTCCTGGAGTAGATCCCAGGCCCGCAAGTAAGTTTCCGAAGCCCGTTGATCCGATGTGATGATGTATAGATCGCCTAGATCAACTAGAGCCTGAGCACGATCTGTCGTGTCTGAATCCGGATTCGACTGGACGATCTCAAGCGATCGTTCGAGAGCAGCCTCGGCCTCTTTCCGGTTTGTAAATTGCAGCATTCTTGCACTCGCCAACCCACGTAGTGGTTGAACCAAACGCAAATCGTTCTCGCCGAAATTCTGTTCTATGATCCGGACTGACCGGTAGTACATGTCGACCGAGTACTTGAATAGAAGGTCCCTCTGAAGGCGAAATTCAGTCTGGGCCACTGATGGCGCATTGCTTCCACGGGATGCAAAGTAACCGCCTAGATGATTCAGAATAGGTAGCAGCTCTGTCGAGTCTGGTCCGTAAACCTGTTCGGCTACCCGGAGGCCGAATCTCTGTTCGCGATCTGCTGCAGCGAGATTCCCCTGTTTCAGGTTTAATTTCGTCAGCCAGTCGACAATAGCGATCTGATCGGCTGCATAAACGCCCTCATTGCGATGCATGATGTGCTGTGCGCGACGGAAGCTATCCTGAGCTTCTGTTGTCATTTCTAATGAAAATTCAGTCAGAGCCTTGGCCATGACAGCACTGATCAGCACAGTCGAAAATGGATTGTTGCCCTGTTCCATCAATGACAAGCCGCGCTCTATGGCAGAGAGTCCCAGGTCGTAGTCTTCTGCTGCGCTTTGTATGATGCCGTGGTTCACAAGAATCTGGCCAAAAGTATTGATTTGGGATTCTCTGAGTGGTTCAGCCTGTTCGAGTAATGTTTGGGACAGGGTCAGGGCATAGTTGAATTCGGCGTTGCGGGCATGTGTGACAATCCGGTCCGCTAGCAACTGTTGTTTATGTTCGAGTTTGGGTTCATAGAAATATGCGAGAGTATCCTGTTCGGCAGATAGCGGCAGGCATACCAGGCAGGTCAATGCGAGTGCCAGGAGGGTTTTATTCATTCAGCTCTCCCGCTTCGCGGTCCAAATGTTTGGACGAGGGACACATTTCTGGTTGCGATTGGGATGCCGTTCTCGAGGGCTGGCCGGTAATAGGCTCTCTTCAAGGCGTTGGTTACAAGGCGGTTGAGTCTGACAGGTGCGTTTGAATCTATCACTTCGATATCCTCAAGATTACCGGTTTCCGAAACAGTAAAGCTGAATTCTATTTTCAGGTCTTCCTTGTTTTTTTCGAGGCGCAAGGGCAACGCGAAATTCAGTTGATCCTCATTGAAGAGAATCGGGTTACCGACCAATTTGTAGGTTCGCTTTGCTCTCTCATAGGTTTCATGCACATCTCGGGTGGAAAAACCGAGATGCGAATTATCGGGATCAAAAATAAACCAGTGAGGTTCCTGCTCAGGTTCTTGCTGGAGCTCCTGTTCCGTCATCCGTTCCAGGCGTCTCGTGGGCAATCGCGAATCCTGAGAGAGGCGGTAGATTTTAACCTGTGCGGATTGGGGTCGATCAAGCGCCCGCCGTATAGTCAACGGATGAGGGTCCGTTGACTGCTTTAGAGGTGAGAGCTGGTGAGCTTTCATAAAGAAGGTCGCAGCTTGTTTTGACCTCCCACCCAGGGTCAGGGTATCCGCTATCTCGAGATAGATTGCCGTCAGGGTTTCAGGCTGATGCTCGAAGTCTATTTTCTCGACGACTTCTAGCAGGCGCTTCGGGTTGCAGCATATGCCTTCGAGTCGTTTTGCCCGGTTTTCCATGATGATAAAGGGGGAGGCATCCTGTCCCGTTTCTTCCGCCAGGGATCCAGCTTTCTTTAGTAGCTTTCTGGCTCTGCGCGGCTGACCCGTATTCATATACCAGTCAGCCAGTTCGGAAAAGGCATTGAAGACATCAGGATGACTGTCTTCATAGGCGTGACGGGTTACGAAAAAGGCAAATTTTTGCTGACGGTTGGCATCGTCATACTCTTCGGCCTGAAGGGCGAGATCAGTCATGAGTTCAACAATCTGGAGCTGCCTTGGTGTGTAAACACCTTCATTTCGATGAGCGACGTTTTGGGCTCGCTGCAGCGAATCGATGGCATCTTCCGTCGTGCCGAATTCAAGTTGTAACCTGGCCAGTTGCATCAGCGGTTCGAACAGATCCTGTGAAAAAGGACCACGTTCGCGCGCGAGGGACTCAATGGAGTCTCGCGTCGTTTCTATGGCTTCCAGGTTTTCCCTGTCATCTGCTCTAAGCGGTAAGGCAGCGATCAGGAGCAATACCCAGAGCCCAATAAATTTCCTGAAAGGCATATGGGGCTGGCTGGTTGCGCAATCTTTAGTTTATGCATGTCTTGATATGTTTGACCAGTCGGTGTGGCCGATAGTTTCGGCTCTTGAACCCTTTGCGGCGATTGGCGGTCTAATTCTGCAATGAGGTCATGACACTGTTCAGCTTTACTTCAGTATCGGGCCCTAGGATAGTGACAGGTGACTAATATCAGATTCCGGACATGAAGACTAACCCTATACAGCTGATTCTGCTGGTCGCGGCGACAGCCCTGGCCGGTGGAGCCTTTGCCATATCCGTAGAGGAGGAGGTCGAGCTGGGTCGGGAAGAGCATGCCAAGATCGTGGGTCGGTTCGGTATCTATCGTGATCAGGAACTGCAGGCGTATATCAACAAAGTCGGGCAGCGGGTTGCGGCGGAAAGCAGCCGGGAAGAAATTGAATACAAATTCACGATCCTCAACGATGAAATGATCAACGCGTTCGCACTACCGGGGGGCTTTATCTATGTTACCCGCGGCATTCTGATGCATATGAACTCCGAATCGGAGCTGGCGGCTGTCCTGGGTCACGAGATAGCTCATGTAACGGAGAAGCACGCGCTGCGAAGAGAGAACAGAAGTAAGGGAATTAGCGTGCTGAATACGGTGCTGGCTGCGGTTTCGGGTCAACCGGCCCTTTATGAACTCGGTAATATGTTCGGTGGCGTTCTGCTATCGGGCTACAGCCGAGAATTTGAACTGGAGGCGGACGAGGTGGGTGCCACGTATATGGCGAAGGCGGGCTATTCGCCGCTCGCCATGCTCGATACCATCGAGATTCTTAAAGCCAAGGACAGGATAGAAATCGAGCAGGCAAGGCTGGAGAGCAGGGAGCCCAAGGTATACCACGGTTTTCTGTCCACACACCCGGATCATGACACCAGATACAAGGAAGCCATCGAGGCTTCAGAAAAGCTCATTAGTGACTTCGATGAATTTATCAAGACGGATGAATTCCTGCAGAAGTTGAATGGGCTGGCATTTGGAGCGACACGACAGGTAGGAGTGGTTCGTAAGAGTACGTTCTACCACCCCAGACTTGGTATCAAGTTCACCTTTCCAAAGAACTGGCGATATGAAGCCCAGTCGAGAGGAGTGATGGTCGTCAGCCGGATTGGCGATGCCAGTTTTGCGATTTCCACCGCCCGGCTGTCCAGGGGAGACACACCAGAGGATTTTACGCGAGAGCGACTCGGGATGAAGGTGAGGGAGGGACGGGAAATCACGATTGCGGGTATGCCTGCCTTTCTTGGTATTGCTGACAAGGTAGATTCGCCCTTTGGGCCAAGACCGGTGCGATTTGCCGTGATTTTCGACCAGAGAAAACGTCTGGCCTATGTGCTTCGAGGAGCGGGTAAACACGACCTCAGAAAGCTGGCCAGGGACAAGGATTACATTGCCAGCATTTTCAGCTTTGACCGCATGAATCGTGAAGACTTCCAGCTTGCCAAGCTGCCGAAGGTGCAGGTTGTACGAGCCGAGAGTGATACGACGATGGAACAGTTGGCTGAAGAATCCCCAATCACCAATTATGCGCTGGACCAACTCAGAGTGATGAACGGGCTTTACCCCGATGGTCAACCGGAACCCGGCCAGTTAATAAAGATCATCAACTAGATCGCGCGAATGGATTTGCGATTGGCCGCAAGGGCGTGGCATGCTCCGTCCGTCGAAAACCTATTAGCAATATGAAGGAGGATCAACAATGTCGTCTACTGAAGAACGTGACGCTAGGAGAATTAAACTTGCAGAGGAGCTATTTGAGGCCTGGTCGAGTGGGGATGCGGACGCGCCCGAGAAATATTTTAAGCCAGAGGGCACGCTCTACGATGTAGTTGCCGGTAAGCTCCATGATGGTTGGCCAGAGATACGTGAATTCTTCGCCGGTGGATTGACGCCAGGCAGGGACTTAAGATTGATTCCAGAACGTTACTGGGTCAATGATGAAGGGGTGGCACTTACCTGGATTATGTCGATGACCATTACTGACGACAGTATGGGGCCGGAAATCAAAGGCAAGCGCACCAGGGTTATGGGTATGACCGAGCTTGACTACAACGATGACGATCTTGTGGTCAAAGAAGTGGACTACTGGACTGCCGACGATATTCCCAGGTCGCTGGGTCTGAAAGACTAGCCAATCAGCCCGGACAGTTGTCGAAGAAAACTCTGATGAATCGCCGTGCCCACAATCGCAAGATTGGGGGCCGGGTTCTTTCCGCCGCAGAATACAGTTAACGAGGTTGTGTTAGCACAGGCACCTTTGAACAAATTGAATATCTGCCAGTAATGCCACTCCTCTTCCGTCAGACGGACCCCAAGCTGATCACTGTAGAGTTCAATCCAACCCTCGGTCGGAAGTGATCGTGGGCCGCGCATATCCGCACAGAAGACGAAGTCCTCGAACGGATGACCCAGGTGGCAGAACTCGAAATCGGTTAGTGCCAGAATCTTGCCGTTCTGATGAACCAGATTGCCGGGCCCGGGGTCACCATGCACAATGCCAAAAGGACCATCGGTCGGCGCGTGATGGTGTAGCCAGGCTGCTCCCTCCTCAAGTAGAGGAATAGGCAGGCTGCTCGCAGAACGGTAAATATTCGCCCAGCGATCGATTTGCATATGCGTCGCTTCGTTGACGTTTGAGGGCTTGAGGTCGAACTCAATCCCCGCTTTCTGCCAGTCCAGATTATGGAGTCGAGATAACACGGAAAGGAATTCGTTCAACGTCTCGCCGACCGGGAATTCCGGCTCGCCATCGACATATTCCATCACGAAAAATGGTTCCCCGAGCAGATCTTTTCCCGTCTCGAGCCAGAGGACTCTGGCAACCGGGAAGTCGAGCTTGTGGAGGGCACCCATAATGCGAAATTCTTCAGCACTCGAGGTGCCAAAGATGCCATCCTGTTCGACCCTCAGAACATACTGCAATTGCTGATCATCTGTTTCGACAAAACAGTGCAGCATTTCTCTGGAATGACCTTCGGCGAGGCGGTTTAACTGGGTGACACGCGCTTCCTGTCCCAGCTTGTCAGAAAAGTATCCATTCAATGGTTGAATGTAATCGTTGATATCATTTGCGCTCATTCAGACCCCCTGCAAACGAGACGATCAGGGGGCTGGTTACCGCCAGCTCTTCGTCGAGTTGTCGAAGTAACAATGGTTTGAGTTCATCCCTCACGGCTTGCGACTGTGCAGAATCGTCACCGACTGCATCAGTCAACAGCTTGCTACAAAAGTCCAGTACTGTGGTCGCGCCTTCTCCGGGCCAGTCCGCAGGCAGGGTTTGTTGCAGTGGCTTAAATTTTGCCACTAGTGCGTCGACACAACCTGCCAGATCCCGGGTTCGCTGCTTAGTAGGGTCATCGCCACGTCGAGGCGCATATTCAGCCAGCCCAATCAGCCGGATCAGAGCGATTTTGGCCCAGGGGTCGTCGATGGTGGGGAGAATGACTGATCGCATGGTCTCCGACATGCAATGCCAGAGATCGTTGTCTGTGGGTAATCGCTGATCACTCATGATGCTGCCTGAATTTGCGCTGCAATTTCCGACTCATAGTCAAAATTCCAGGAGCTCATCCACATTGGGTCTGCAAGAGGTTCGGTCCTTCCTGACCAGCCCTGTTCCTTAAACCAGGCATAGGTATGTTCGTGGCCGGATTTGAAATCATAGGATGGCTTTACACCCAGCAATTTCTCCGCCTTGTCGATACCCAATACACCGTGATGCGCTGTTCCAAAGAGGTGACCATAGGCCGGTTGTGTCAGGGTCGACACTACCGGTGCCGGTACATTCACGATATTCGGGGTTTCGCCGACAATCTCTGCGAGGACCTTGACATACTCGTTGACCGTCACCCCTTCGGCGGTGATGTTGAATATCTCACCCCTGGCTTTCTCATTTCCGACACAGGCGATCATGGCGTCGCAGAGATCGTCCACATGACCGTAGGAGCAGGCGACAAGCCCTTCATGGGGTATCAGGATTGGTCTTCCCTGTTCCAGTCGCAGGAACATGGGCGTTTCCATATCGTAAATATTGTTGTTGGGTCCGTAGATCGCAGCCGGGCGGACGATGGAGACGGGAAACCCTGTCTTCTTATGCTGGCTCAGCAACTCGTTTTCCATGACGGCTTTGAAGCCGCCGTAGGTTACTGGCCCTTCCGTTGAGGAAGGAGCATCCTCACGCCAGGGGAATACACCGCTTCCCTGATCGTAGGCCATAATAGAACTGGTATAGACGTAGTCGCCAACCTGGCCATCCAGTAGTTCAATCAGCGATCCCGCGTCAGCACCACCCGCGACCATGATAAACCCCGAAATATCGAAGACAGCATCCCAGCTGGTATTGGTGAGGGCTGCCTTCATGGATTCCTTGTCAGTGCGGTCGGCGACGATGAGCTCGACACCCTCTGGCAATTGCGCGGGTGTTTTACCGCGATTTAGGACGCTGACTTCATGTCCGGCTTCAACCAGAGCCTGGACCATTTGCTTACCAACAAAAACTGATCCACCTAGTATCAGTGATTTCATATACTACCCCTTGTCTTCATGGTCGCTTTCTCTCCTATCAGCCCGTAGGGTTCGTACTCACCCATGGTTACACACTCGAAATGGGCATATCCGACCTGATCGCCACACGTCAGACGCACAAAGCTTTCGGCCCAGGCATGCCAGAGGATTTCCTCTTTGCCTTCTTCGGTGACGATCTTAACCGGGTGGCTGGCATCCCAGACTTCACCTTCCTCATGATATTCACCTCGCCAGGCACCTTGGCCTAGCGTGTCATCGAATCCACCGAAATAGCCACCGCCGTGACAATAGACCCAGCCGAGATCTTCTATCTCGTAGGTGCGCTCCACCTTGTTCTCGTCCACCAGGGTAAAACTGCCGCCGGAAATTCGGCTGGTCCCTTCATAAAATTTGAGATCGTGACTGATCGACAGAACATCAAGCTGGCCTTCGGGCATTAGCATGGCAGTGTGTGTGGACAGCCGCTCGCCGATTTTGTTTTCCTGAAACTGGTAGAAGCCTGCATATTCAGGCATGCGAAACAGTACCCAGTTGCGCAGCCCACTCCATGGATCCGGATCCTTAGGCGGTGCGCCGTGTTCTCTCGGGCCGCCTCTACCAGGCATGGTACCCCATGAGTGATTGCGGAAAACGGTGGAGTGATCGTGGGTCAGCTTGATTTCCTCACCGTTAACGCTGACCGTGCCCTCGCAGGTCCCGACAAGCTCATAGACGGCACGTTCACCGAACAGGATGTCGTCGCGGCGTGTTATCAGGACTTCGTCTTCATAGGGCTCGATGGTACTTTCACAGACCAGATCGCAGGTGATACCTATGTCGTTCTCCTCAAGCACCAGGCGGAGGGTCTGCATCGGATCCAGAAGTTCTATGCGCAGGGGGCCGACACCGAAAAAATCGATATCCGTTCGGAGCCGACGCGAAGCACGAAAGTTGTACTGCTTGCCTTTGTGGCGAAGGCTCACAAAGCCATCCAGTACATCGTTGTTCTGATACAGGCGTACAACCGAAATCAGACAGACTTCTCCCGAATCATCACAGAGGCAAACGTAGTGACCATCGTTCCAGTGTTTGTCGCTTGTGTGGACCCGGGAAAATGACCCGGCAATCTGGTGGAATGGATATTCATCCGCTTTTGTCAGCATAATTCAGCTCTTAGTGCACGGGGTTCGACCCGAAATGTGTGCCACAGCGCGGTTTGCGGCCGGCCAGTTGACTGGAATTATAAACTGATGAGACTTGATTTGTTCGCGGCCATCAATACCCTGAATGTAGACGGATGGTTATGGCAACGCCGGTAAGCAGATGGGAGACCCATGGAGTCCAATCAGAAGAAAGAGTCGAGTAGTCTGCCCCAGTCAGGGTCTGATCAGAACGATCCACAGGATGGTGGAATCGCAGCACTTCAGATGCTACCGGGATTTCGCTGGATTGATGGATTTCTTCGTCTAAGTCCTTTGCTTCGTATACCTTTGGTGGTGATTGTTTCGCTGCCGATCAGTTTTGCCCCGATGATGTTGGGAGCTTCCCTTGCGGATACGTTTTTGCTGATCGCCCAGATGTTCATGGCTGGGATCCTGCTCGCGATGTTTGTCATTCTGGCGAACGGTGCACAACATGATATGAAAGGAGGTGACTGCGAGAAAGCAATAGTCGAGATCGTTCCCCAACAAAAAACCGTCCGGCTTGAGCAGTGCATCGCGGTCATGACGACGGCTGCATCGCTGACTGTTTACAGCAAGGCCTTCCTGGGGGGATGGCTATCGTGGACGGTGATTTTTAGGTTGGGAGACTATGCGAATTTAGGCGCTGGTGATCTCGCCTACCTATGGCTGGTTTGTGTGTGCCTGGCCGTGTTCAACTTCGTCCTCATCCATCTTTTTTCGTTCTGTTTCCGGCAGAGCCGCGTCTTCTGCGAGTGGGCTGAAACAACGTCTATTGACCTGTTGGAAATGGAGCAGTATCAGGTTTTCAGTCACCAGCCGATGCGTTTTCTTCTGGTTACCGTGCTGTTCCTCTCAGCCAATCTGATCATATTTGAATTCCTGAAACAGGGCAGTCCGCTCATCACACTCATTCTTGTACAGCTACCTCTGGTATTAGCCATCCTGCTTTTCCTAATCTTTGTGATGCGGCCTGTTCTGATTATTCGCCGTCGCATTGCTCTCGCCAAATCGCGGGAGATAATAATCATCAAAATTGCGATCCTCGGAGACCGGAGCCAACTGCAAGGTAGCCAGATACGGAGCGTGGCGAATGAGTTTAAGGCACCGGACCTGATGCAGTACCTGGATCGGATTGAAGGAATCTGGGAATGGCCGGTACAGGGCAATGTGCAACGACTGACGTTGTACGGGCTCTTACCTCCGGTGGCGTGGATCTTGGCGGCGTTGGTGGAGCGGGGCGTCGATCTGCTGTTGTGAGCGCCTTATAAACCGATAAGTAGTTCGTGTGACTTGATCTGCTCATGGTTCTCGATGCCTTGAATACGTCCACGCGCGATCAGGTAGTTCATGCCAAGGGACTCGCGATATTCGGACAGGCGATCTCTAACATATCCCGGGCTGCCGACAATGGCCCAGTCATCGAGGTTGAGTTCTGTCTCTCGCAGACGGCCGAGTGCCTCATTGGATAGTGAATCGCGGACTTTCCGTTCCAGTGATGAATTCTCTGTCACAAACACAGTTCTCATAATGGGCACCGTATCTAAAGGTGCATGACCCGCTTCCTCGACGTGGTTCTGATGTTGAGTGATGTTGTTCTTCAGGTTGACCAGTCCTTCTACGGGAGAAGCTATATAGGGCAGACCGAGGCTGCCAGCCTGTTTAATGGCGAGTGGGCCGAAGGCCGCCACCCAGAGTGGTGGGTGAGGGCGTTGTACAGGTAGTGGTGACAGGAAAATGTCTTTACCATCGTAGTGATCAATAGGGTCGCCACGCCAGGCGGAAATCATAACCTGCAGGTTTTCTCTGAAAATCGCGCGCTTCTCTTTTCTCGGTATGTTGAAGATCTTGAACATGACATCCTGGAAACCTCGACCAATTCCCAGGATGACTCGCCCGGCGGACAGGCGGTCCAATACGGCGACTTCTTCCGCGGCCAGAATGGGATTGCGTATGGGTAGCAGATAAGAGGTTGATCCGAGTCGAATTTTCGAAGTTCTACTGGCTATAGCGGCTAACAGCATCAAGGGTGACGGGATGGCTGCTGGACCGCTGAAGTGGTTTTCTGGCAGCCAGAATGAATCAAACCCCATCGCCTCGGCGATTTCACCCTGTTCGGCCAGATCCTGGGCAACACCAGCCGTACCGAACTTCCAGGCAGTGACTGCGATTTTCAAGGTTGATGATCCTTCATTAGTGGTCTTCAGTCATAGCCTGTGAAGATAAGGATTGTGGCAGAATTCAGTTTTCGTTTCGCATCAGGAAGACCTCTATGAATCCTAACACGCCCGTCATTATCGGTGTTGGTCAGATTGAGCAGCGCATTACCGACCCACTCAACGGTAAAGAACCCATCGACCTTATGGTGGATGCGGTGAGAGCCGCTGCCGATAATGCCGGTAATCTCTCTTTACTGACCCAGGTTAATTCCGTCAGAGTAACGAGAGGTGCCTGGCGATACCGAC